>JAZRIJ010000089.1:0-2000 GCA_045645205.1 Eubacteriales bacterium | reverse complement strand
CAGTCGCACAAGGCCAACCGTTTAAATCGAGGTTCTTGGAAATGACATGCATCAGTGTCGGTGTGGCTGTGATTTCTTTCGTGGTTGGTATTCTCGCAAAACGTTTCTTGGGAATTGATGTATAGACAATAAAAAAGACTTGGATAACCAAGTCTTTTTTTAATGAAGCATCGGGGATGAGACTATGAAATAAAGTCTGTAAATTCAGATCTTCTATAATAATTACAATAATAATTTAGCCGCAAAACAGACTATTGGCTATATTTAATATATATCACAAAAATTTAGGTATGTCAAGAAAAGGTGTGAAATTCGCACCTTTTTTTGATAAGATTTTTTTGTTATTCCGGCAATCTGCCCTCGTACATAATGGATAACTCGCCGTATACCTGCGCCCAATTTCGTATAGCGACAGTCCATTTTTTAGTTGCTTCAAAGGTTGACAGATACAAGGCTTTTAAAAGAGCTGTATCACTCGGAAATACACTTCTTTGACGATTAAGCTTGCGGTATGTAGCGTTCAGGCTCTCGATAGCATTGGTCGTATAAATTACCTTTCTTACGGTGGATGAGAATTTGAATATAGGCGAAATACAATCCCAATTATCTTTCCAGCGCTTCATTGAATTTGGGTATTTAGGTGTCCACTTTGCTGTAACACGGTCTAAAGCTTCCAGTGCCTTTTTCTCATCTGCTGCATGATATATTGTTTTTAAATCAGTTGCAAATGCTTTTCTGTCCTTATCAGGAACATATTTAAGTGTATTTCTTACCATGTGTACTATGCAACGTTGATATTCTGTTTTTGGAAATGCTGCACTTATTGCTTCTTTAATACCTGTAAGGCCGTCGGCACACAGAACAAGGATATCCTTAACACCTCTGTTTTTTAACTCATTAAGTACTGAAAGCCAATATTTTGAGCTTTCGTTATCACCAATATTGATACTCAAAACCTCTTTCATACCGCTTGTATTGATACCAAGAATAACATAAGCTGCAAGCTTACGAATAACCCCTTCATCACGAACAGAATAGTGAATTGCATCTATGTAGACAATTGGATATACATCGTTGAGAGGTCTGCTTTGCCAATCCTCAATCTGTGGTAGTATCTTGTCTGTTACATCAGATATAAAGCCTTCAGAAGGCTCAAATCCATATATGTCGTTGATGATGTCGGATATCTGTCTTGTGGTCATTCCCTTGGCATACATTGATATTATTTTTTGGTCAATATCTGATATGTCTTTCTGTCTTTTCTTCACTATTTGCGGTTCAAAGGTTGATTTACGATCTTGGGGAACTTGAATGTCCATATTGCCGTAAGAACTGTTGATACGCTTTGTTTTGTATCCATTACGGTAGTCATCACTGTCCGAGCGTTCTGATTTTGAATAACCTAAATGGCTATCCATTTCTGCTTCCATCATTTCCTTGATTGTTCCACCCAAAAGGTCTTTTAAAGCCTCTTGGATATCCGTAGCTGTTTCGATGTCGTATTCTTCGATTAGCTTACGAATAATGTCTCTTTTTCCCTCTGTCATTTGTACTTTGTGTACTGCTTTCTTTTCTTTTGCCATAATTAAAGGCCTCCTATGTTTTTATTTTATCATAGAAGACCCTTTTTTTCTACTATTTACAGAAATTTTTTCACATACTCTCATAAATTAATATGTATTTTTTAATAATTTTGAATAAATCTTTTTGTAACCTTGACAGAATTTTGGGCTGCAATAGAGCAAAATTCCTGATAGCTGATATGTTTATCAGAAAATCCGTCAGATATAGAGCGTATTATACAACATTTAACATCATTTACATAACATACATGTGCAATACTTGCACCTTCCATTTCACATGCAACAGCATTAAAATCCTTTTTTAATTGTATTTTCTTTTCCTTATTTTCTATAAACTGGTCTCCTGATACAACTGTACCGATGATACTTTTTATTTTACACTCATCAACACATTTTTTCATTATTGTTACAGCGTTT
>JAZRIJ010000088.1:0-2218 GCA_045645205.1 Eubacteriales bacterium | reverse complement strand
TACTTTAAGAGCATTTTAAGCAGTTTTTAACTTAACTTAAAATGCTCTTTTCTCTTCCCTGCTACGCAGGTTTTAGATGGGTGTTACGCAATTTGCTACGCAGGTTTGTGTAACATCGTGTTATTTACTTATTTGATCACTGTATCGGCGTACGATTACTTTTCAACCTTTATAAAGCCAAAAAAATCAGCAACGACAGCAGCTTCAGCCTTTGCCAATTTCTCAAGGTTGCTGTCATTCGAAAGCCACTTCGCACACTTGGTGTTTGTATGGAATCCGTGTTCAAGAATGACACCCGGTGTTCCTACATTCCTTGCTCCATGAAGGACACTGTAATATTCGTCATCAAATACTCCGTTTCCGTCTCTGTCCTCTTCCTCGTCTCTAAAAGGGTAAATCTGATAGGATGATAAACCCATAACCTCCTTGATACAAGGACCGAATTTTGCTGCGATTGCCCTTGACTTATCGTCAATATCCATCCATGCTAAATCTATGAACGGAATAATAACCGCTTTGTCAACACTCTCGTCACCACAAGCATTTGAATGCAAGGATATAAACAAGTCACATCCTTCGGACATTTCGCCTCTTGTCTCACGCTTTAAATCAACGTCCTTGTCTTCCCTTGTGGTAATAACCTCAAAGCCATATGCCTCAAGCTCTTTCTTCAAAAGAAGGTGAAGCTTCCATGTCATATCCGACTCATAATATGACGGATACACAGTGCTACGGTTAGATTTTCCATAATGACCTGCATCAATACAAATCTTTACAGGTTCAACAGGCTCTTCACGCCAACCTATTTCTAATTGATAGACAACCTCAGACTTCTTGAACACCTTACTCGTACCGGGTGCATATAGAGTCTGAACCGGTTCTTCATACCAGCCTGCGGCAAGGTAAGATGCGACCTCGCTCTCAACCACCAATGTCGTTCGATCCTCAAGGGTATAGAGCTGTACAACAGGCTCTTCGTACCAACCCACCTTGAGCTGAGATGCAACCTCAGATTTTTTGAACACCGCACTCTTACCATGTGCATAAAGAATCTGCACGGGTTCTTCATACCAACCGTCCTTGAGTTGATCAGCAACCAATGAACGATAGAAGCTCTTTGCTTGACCATGCGGAGTATAAAGCATACAATAGTAAAGCGTATCAGCTATTACGGAAACCTGCTTTGTATTTGCATCCCAACCAACAAGGCATCCAAACGCCTCGCTGATAGCACGGACGGGAACAAGTGTTCTTCCGTCAATGATAACCGCGGGATGATTTAGCGTTATGGGATTTCCGTCAACATACATTGTTATGCTATCAATGCAAAGCTTTATTGTTGTGTTATCCTTCTTAACAGTAACCGTCCTTGTGTTCTGATCCCATTCAACTGTTGCTTCGAGTGCCTCCGAGATAGCTCTTATCGGTACAAGCGTAGTTCCGTTCTTGATAGTCGGCTTTACGTCAAACATAATCTGATTTCCGTCAAGAACAACTACTATCTCGCCCTCTTCTCGCTGAAGGGGCTTTGGTTGTACGGGTGTTGTATCCTCACAACTGTCGCCCTCTATGTAGTATGCAGATTCCGTCCCGTGAATATCGAGAGTCATACCTTCGGCATAAATCTTGTCAAGCTTTCCATCAATGATGGGAGAGCCTTGAAGAAGAACTTCTTTTATAACAGTGCAAGCATCCTCGTTGATATCCCCAAGTGCAGCAAATGAGCTGAAAGACATCACAAAAACGAGAAGCAAAGCCACGATAAACACTAAAACAATTTTTCTCATACCGCTCTCCTATACAGTTTATTCGACAAATATTAACATTTTATCACTTAAATGTCAATATATAATTGAGTTGTTATTCAAAAAGGCAAAAAAACTATATAAGCACTTTTTACCGTATTTCGTTTAATTGAAGGCTACTTGAAAACTAATTTAGAAAACAATTTTTGTTATATTATAGCGTGTTTTTAGCGGTTCGTACATGTGACGGAAAGCTTATTTGCAACTATTTCACAAAATATATGATGGGATATCTCGCAGACCATCATGACACTCTGTAAAGGATTTGATAGTTGGTTGGGACAAACGGAGAAAAACAATCCTGTGAATTGTTTTTGTTAATTCGGTAACGAAAGTCGTGAGTCTTAAAATAAAGCTGTGCTTTAAGAACAAGGCGAACTGACTTTCGGAAGGGCTGCGCAGAGTTCAAGTCT
>JAZRIJ010000087.1:0-5858 GCA_045645205.1 Eubacteriales bacterium | reverse complement strand
GGCAAGAAAAGCATTTATGGTATGATTTTTTGCGATATTATCCGGTAAAGATATACAAACAACGTATCATCGATAATTTTGTTGCAGACTTTTATTGTCATTGTGCTCGTCTTGTAATAGAGCTTGACGGTTCACAGCACTATACAAGCCAAGGCAAAGCACACGACGCGGCAAGAACTGAAATTCTTGAGAGATACGGTGTTTATGTTTTGCGCTTTTCCAATAAAGACATAGATGAAAATTTTGACGGCGTTTGCCGAATGATCGACAGAGTGATCAATGAGAGAATTGAAACCTTGCCGTAAAACGCCCTCTCACCCGCTACCGCGTGAGCTCTCCCAAAGGGAGAGCCTTTGGATGCGTGCAACCCATAGGGGTATGGGCTTTGCCCGAATCCTTTGTAATACAAAGGCAAAACTGGCGATAAAATTACGATAAAATTATAAAAGGACTACATCAATGAAAAACAAAGTACTGATGTGGGTAGTTATGATTTTGCAGACACTGCCTATACCGATTTCTTTAATCACAATTTTAGGTTCTATCATTTCTTTAGCAAACATAGGTGTTATGGTAGAACAATCTTTGTTCGTTGCAGTAGTTGCTGCAATCTTTATGATACTTGCAGGTACTTATTCACTGACATATCTTTTTTCTGCCATAAGGACATTCGCCAACAAAAGAATCAGTTTCGTTAGTTTCTTGCCCATTGTTCACATTGCAGTTACGGCAGTATTTATGGTCTTATGGATCATAAACGAGTAATATAATATAAATAAACAGGCAACTTATTTTGTAGCAAGTTGCCTGTTTGCTATTTAGAAAAATCTATCGGGCTTTGTTCTTTGTTTACTGCGGAGCAAATAAGGTAGTCGATTATGATTTCTCCGCTAAGAATATCTCCCTTTTCTCGTGCTTTTTTGCTTATACAACAGTTGCAATAATTTCGGACAGGCACTTATGAGCATGTTTAAATGCTGTTGGGCCGTCGAATTCAGAGTTTTCGTCGATAGAAAGGTTTTCTCCGTTTTCAAGCGCTTCAAGACCTGCAAATATTTTGAGATGAGGCTCAAGCGAAATAAAACCGTTATAATTTTTAGCATTGAGCTTTTCTATAATAATTTTAATTTTGCCGTCGCCGTCTCCGGGAGGAACAACAAAGCCGTCTGAAAGCCTTGCATCCTTAATGTGAACATATTCAACATAAGGGGAAAGCAAATCGAATGCTTCTGCAGTATCGTATCCGCACTGTACAAAGTTTGCGGGGTCAAATGTGCAACGGAAATTTTCGCAATGGAGTTCGTCAAAAAGCTTCTTGCATCTTTCGGGAATATCGCCGTATATGCCTTTTTCATTTTCATGAAGAAGAACAATACCCGTTTCTTTTGCGTATTCAATAAACTTTTTGAGTCTTGCAACTACTTCATCAAAGTAAGGTTCGGGATCTTCTTCTTTTTCTATATAGAAACTGAACATACGGATATACTTTGTGCCGAAAAACTTTGCAAGCTTAACCATTCTTTTGAACTTTTCAAAATGCTCTTCAAAATCGTCGGTAATTTTGATTTTACCAATAGGAGAACCGAGAGCGGATACCTTAATTCCGTTTGCATCAAGCTTTTCTTTTACCTTACCTGCAAATTCGTCGGTAAAATCTCCGATATTTATTTCATCAACCGAGCGCAACTCAATGTGGTTAACGTTAATTTCTTTTAGTGTAGCGATCTGAGCATCAAGGTCAGATGCAATTTCATCGGCAAAGCCGGATAATGTATATTTCAACATAATATTATACTCCGCTGTATGCTGAGAAGCCGCCGTCAACGGGAACAACTATACCTGTTACAAAGCTTGCAGCTTCGTTGTCAACAAGCCACATAAGTGTGCCGCCAAGCTCGCTTGCTTCGCCGAAACGACCCATGGGAGTAGCGTTGAGGATCTTACCTGTACGCGCTGTGGGCGTTCCGTCTTCGTTAAAGAGAAGACCGCGGTTCTGATGTGTTACAAAGAATCCGGGAGCGATAGCATTAACTCTGATGCCTGCTTTTGCAAAGTAAACTGCAAGATACTGTGTAAAGTTTGAGATAGCAGCCTTAGCGCCGCTGTATGCAGGAATCTTTGTGAGAGGTCTGTAGGCGTTCATGGAAGAAATGTTGATGATAACGCCGTTTTTGTTTAACATAAGGGGAGCAAATGTCTGTGTGGGAAGAAGTGTTCCCATAAAGTTGAGGTTGAGAACAAACTGTACTCCGGCCTGGTCAAGCGCAAAGAAAGACTTAACGGATTCCTTTGCGCTTTCATCTGTATAAAATTCATCATCAGAAGTGCCCTTTGGGTTGTTTCCGCCGGCGCCGTTAATAAGAATATCAACCTTGCCAAAAGCATCAAGCACCTGTTTTTTTGCTTCTTCAAGGGAGTCTTTTTCAAGTACGTTTGCCTTAACGGCGATTGCCTTGCCACCTGCAGCAGTAATTCTGTCAGCCGCTTTCTGAGCAGCTTCAAGGTTGAGGTCGAGAAGGGCAACTTCAGCGCCGTTCTCTGCAAGAAGAGCTGCAAAGTCGGAGCAGAGAATACCGCCGGCGCCTGTTACAACTGCTGTTTTGCCTGTAAGATCGTGAGTATATTTCATTTTTTGTATCTCCTTAATTATTATTTTATCGAAAAGAAGTTACGAGCGTTTTCAATCGAAACATTTTTGACAAGTCTTTTTGCTGCGCACATTTCAAATTCACCGTTTTCAACGAGACTTCCTACGTAATTACAGAGAATACGTCTGAAATAGTTGTGACGCGCATAAGAGGTGAAGCTTCTGCTGTCGGTTAGCATACCGTTAAATCTGCCGAGAAGACCCGTTGCCGAGCAAATTCTAAGCTGTTCGTTTATTCCGTCGAGGTGATCGCAGAACCACCAAGCCGCGCCTAACTGAAGGTTTCCGCCGTTTTCGCCCCAGAAGTTACCTATCATTGTTGCAAGCTCGTAGTAATTTGCATTGTTGAGAGTATAAACTATTGTTTTGGGAAGACCGTTGTTTTTAGCCATGGCATCAAGAAGATTGCGGAGAGCATCAATGTCTGCAATCTTTGCAACAGAGTCATTACCTGAATCAGCACCTGCTTTTGCAAACAGATTGCTGTTGTTGTTACGGAGCGCAGACATATGCAGCTGTTGCGCAATATCGTTCTTTGCATATTCTTTTGCGACAAATACCAACAAATATGATGTATAATCATTTGCCATTTTTTCGGTAACAGACTTGTTAGCTAAAGCAGACTTGAGAGCTTCGTCGGCTTGTGCTTTTGTGCCCATTGTAAGAGGAAGAGTAGTGAGGCTGATGTCTGAAACCTTACAGCCGTTTTCTGCAAAAAACTTAATTCTTTTTGCAAGAAATTCTTCCATACCGTCGATGGAGTCGATCTTGAAACCGCTTACTTTTTCTGCTTTTTCAATGTAAGCATTAAATTCGGGTTTTGTAATACCGCATACAGCCATATCGGGTCTGCATGATGGGGATACTCTAACAGGGAAGCCTGATTCTTTGATTGCCTTATGATATTCAAGTGTATCTGCGGGATCGTCTGTTGTGAATACAGCTTCAACATTGGAGTTAAGAATAAGCTTCTTTGCGGAAAAAGAACCGTCTTTCATCATTTCTTTTGTTGTTTCCCAAATTTCCTCGGCGGTATCGCTGTTGAGCGGTTTTGTTATTCCAAAATATTTTTTGAGTTCAAGGTGTATCCAGTGATAAACTGCGTTGCCTGCTGCATTTTCTGCAGCTCTTGCAAATGCCAAAAATTTTTCTTTGTAGTTTGCGTTGCCTGTTACAAGGCTTTCGTCTGCGCCGTTTGCGCGCATAAGACGCCATTTGTAGTGGTCGCATTCAAGCCATAATTCACCGAGATCATAAAATTTTCTGTCTTCTGCAATCTCCTTGGGAGAAAGATGGCAGTGGTAGTCAAATATGGGAAGGTCTTTTACTTCTTTGTAAAGCTCTTTTGAAGTTTCATTTCCCAAAAAGACATTTTCATCAAAAAAGTTTTTCATATTATTTCTCCGGGTTTAATTGATTTTTTATATTTTGCTGAATCATAAACAGCCATCATTGTTTCAAATGAGGGAATTGTGCTTTCAAGTGTAACGGGGAATGGCTTTCCTTTTTCAAGGCAGTCATAGTATTCTTGAATAAGATGTAAATGACTTGTACCCCAACAAGCTTTGCCGGTTGCAGTTCTTGTTGCGTAGTCTTTAAACGTGCTTGTATAGTCGGGGTATGTGATTTTTAGAGTGTTACCTTCAAGTCTGACAGTACCGTTCTCGCAGAAAAACTCAAGAAGTATGGGAGAATCTTTACAGTTAGCTGTGGTAGCAAAGAATACAGCATTTTTATCGCTGTACTCAAGGAAAGCATTGATTGTATCTTCTTCGTTTATAATTCCTTGAAGATGAAAATTTGCGCTGACAGCAGTAACTTTATCGGGCGTACCCATAATATAAGTCATAAGGTCGAGAGTATGTATTGACTGATTGATCAAAACACCTCCGCCCTCTTTTGATATCTGACCTCTCCAACCGCTTTCGGTGTAATACACACCGCCTCTTGACCAGGTAACTACCGCGCGTGCGCCGATAATTTTACCCAAAGAACCGCTTTCAAGTATTCTTTTTGCCTCGATAAGCGAACCGTTGTAACGATTTTGAAAACAAATTCCAAGTCTTGCTGTGGATTTATGGCAGGCGGTCTTTAGTTGTGCAAACTGCTCATGTAATATTGCAGGGGGCTTTTCCATAAGTACATTCACATTTCTTTTTAAAGCTTCAAGCGTCATAGGAACATGAAGATAATGGGGAGTGCAGATATGAAGAACATCAATTTTCTCTTTGTCAAGCATATCTTCAAGGGAAGAATAGGCGTTTCCGCCGTATTCTTCCGCTTTCTTGTTTGCTCTGTCAATTTTTTTATCGCAAAAGGCGACGATTTCCGTGTTAGATACGCATTTCAAAGCTTCAGCATGGATATTAGAGATAGCGCCGCAACCTACTATAGCTGTCTTAAACATAACAACTCCTGAAAAAGCTTTTATCAATAACTTCCGCTTGTGTTTGATACAATAGATTTTGTCTCCGTCTTTACCTTGCTTGTAGCAACTCTCTTGTTGAGCTCTTCGAGGTAAAGATCTTCGTCAATGGGAAGCTCGATGGTCTTGTCAAGCCAGCTTGAAAGGTGCATAGCGTTTGAAAGTGTAAGACCGTTGATGCCCTCTTTACCGTTTGCAACAAGGGGAGTACCGTCAAGTATATTTCCTGCAAATGCCTTGAGAACGCCCGAATGAGATTCATTAAGACCGTCTGTTTCAACCTCAAGATTCTCAAAAGGAATCTTTGCAAAGCCTACCTGAGCAGTCTTGCAGAATTCTGACTGAGAAACACCAAGCTTTGTGAACTGAATAGTTTTGCCGTCTGTAACAACTGTACCGAGATCGCAGGTAATCTCAAGTCTGTTTGTTCCGGGAGCATCACCCGTTGATGTTACAAATACGCCTGTAGCGCCGTTGGGGAATTCGAGGTATGCCGTAACGTCATCTTCAACCTCAATATCGTGCCACTTACCGATATGGCAGAATGCGCGTACCTTTGTGGGCATGCCGCAGAGCCACTGGAGAAGGTCGAGCTGGTGGGGGCACTGATTGAGAAGAACGCCGCCGCCTTCGCCTGCCCAGGTTGCACGCCATGCGCCTGAATTATAATATGCCTGTGTGCGGTACCAGTCGGGGATAATCCAGCGTACTCTTCTGATTTCGCCGAGCTCGCCGCTCTGCACCATTTCACGCATTTTTCTGTAAACACAGTTTGTGCGCTGGTTA
>JAZRIJ010000086.1:0-5376 GCA_045645205.1 Eubacteriales bacterium | reverse complement strand
AATTAAATATTTTCCCAAAAAGCGAGGTTTTCACATACCTCTTTTTTCGTATGCTCTTTTTTACTCGTTTTGGAGCTTTTTATTCTTTAGTATTGATTATGCTTTCGCTTATTCATAGCAAAAGGCTGAGCCTTAAGCGTTTTTTATCGCTTTTGACTCAGCCTCTTAAAGTGAGTTGCCGAATTTATGGCAGTGGTGCAAGGGAGGATTTTAAAATTTATTCTACAAACGGAGCGAGTAACGGGGCTATTGCAATACCCAAGCCGACGATAGTTTCATTGAGGGAGACATTGTCCGAGTTTACGGGAGCGCCTTCGCTAAAGTATTTCTGAAAAATATTCATGATCCCCACAGTTGCATACCGGCGAAAGAGCGGTCTTATGTCCATAAGTTTTTTTGAAACATTTTCGATATACCGCGATAGCTCGCCTTGTTCGCAACGGGGACGAAAACTGCCGTAATCATCAAGCATAGCTTCAATATAATGAAGTCCCATAAATGATTCAAAAAAGTGGATTTGGGTTTTGGGCATAAGTCTTTCCCCCAAAACATTGACATAATCATTGTCTGTAGCAAAGCTTCGTATTTTTCGTCGGCGTTTTGTAAACTCTGCGCCGTATTGAGTCCGGAAATAAGTTAAAGCTTCGGGAGAAAAACCCTGTCCGTCAAAACTAAAACATTCGTTGACTAAATCAGAGTGTACCGTAACAAACTGAGCCTTGTTTCCCCCTTTTGAATGTCCTGTAACAATAATATCAGTATCCTTGTTCCATCTGTTTTTTGCGGCAATTTTGTTAAACCAATTCAATGCCTCTGTCTGCTGATCAGTAGCATAATCTTTTTGAACGGTATTGTATGACTCTGCTATACCGTTATTGTCATAAGTTATGTAAGTATTTTCTTCAGGGATACCCGATAACCCCTTTCCGTTATCTATCCATTCACCGCTGCCCGTTCCCCGAAAAACAATAAACACATTTCCTTTTGGGGTTGTAAAAGTGCAGGCTGTTAACCCGCTTTTTGAAATTGTCAGATTGCCTATTTCAGAATATGCAATTTCAATATCTCTGTCAACGGCATTTTTGAGAATACGCAGCCGTAATATGTCTCTGTCGGACCACTCTGTTGATGTTGAGTTTTCTAATGTCGATTGGAGTTTGGGCACAATATAGAGTAATTGTTTCTTTTCGAAAGACGGTATTTTATCCGATAGGTATAAATATAAGTTAAAAACAGCCGCCGTATTTGCCTTTTTCAGCACATTGCTGTGTATAGGATTCATAATCTCTTGCTCCACAAAAAAATTTCTATAAGCATATATATGCAAGAATTTAAACTGTGTTATAAAAAAATTGTATTATGTTGCAAATATGTTGTGAACAATGTATAATATAAGAGTAACAATATGACAAAATATGTGAATAAAATATATATATGAGATATGAGAACATAGACCTTGGAAGACTGACGGAGTTTATATGTAAAGGAGGAAAAAATAATGAGAGAAGAAAGAACTGTACCAACCGTACATCCCGATTACAAAAACGAGATAGTACAAATTATAAAAAGCAATCTGACTCCAAAGCTTATGCAGAAAAAGCTTCTTGATTATCACGAAAATGATATTGCATCAGCGCTTGAATTTTTGCACCCTGATGAACGAAACAGGCTTTACAGTATACTGGGGATTGAATTGCTGGCGGCGGTGCTGGAGTATACAGACGACCTTAATATTTATCTCAGCGAACTGAGCATACGCAAAAGAGTGGATATTCTATCTCGTATGGAAGTCTCGGTAGCTGTCGAATATCTGGAAACGCTGGAGAAAAAAGAGCGTAAATCCATTATTGATTTGTTGGCTGACGAGCAAAAAAAAGAGATTACATTGATGGCTTCCTTTGACAAAGATGAGATAGGAAGCAAAATGACTACGAATTATATTTCCGTTCAAAACGGTATCGGCGTACGCAAAGCTATGAGTGAGCTTGTTGAACAAGCGGCGGAAAATGACAATGTATCCACGATATATGTTGTCGATGAAGAGGAGAGCTTTATCGGTGCGATTGATTTGAAGGACCTCATAATAGCCAGAGAATCAACTCCGCTTGAGTCAATAATAATGACCTCATATCCCTATGTCTACGCAAATGAGCCTATCGAGGACTGTATAGAGCGTATCAAAGGATATTCGGAAGACTCCATTCCTGTTTTGGATTCGGATAACAAGCTAAAAGGCGTACTTACCGCGCAGGATATGGCGTATGTTATTGCTGATGAAATAGGCGACGACTATGCAAAGCTGGGCGGTCTTACTGCCGAAGAAGATTTGAAAGAGCCGTTGAAAAAGAGTATAGGAAAAAGGTTGCCTTGGCTAATAGTTTTGTTTGGGCTGGGGCTTTTGGTTTCAAGTGTTGTTGGTTTGTTTGAAAGCGTGGTTGCTGATCTGACATTGATTGTATCTTTTCAGTCCTTGATACTTGGAATGGCAGGAAATGCGGGTACGCAATCCCTTGCGGTAACTATCCGTTTGCTGATGGATGAGGATTTGACAAGAAAGCAGAAGTCATATCTTGTTTTTAAAGAGGCGAGAGTAGGGTTATGCAACGGGATGTTGCTTGGTGGACTGTCAATTATTCTGATAGGTCTTTATCTGTATTTGTTGAAGGGAGAAAGTACAACTCTTGCATTTTCAGTTTCGTTCTGTACGGGAATTGCATTGCTTGTTTCTATGCTTCTTTCAAGTATATCGGGTACTGTAATACCCATAATTTTCAAGAAACTGAGAATAGACCCTGCTGTTGCTTCGGGGCCGTTTATCACAACTCTTAATGACCTTGTTGCAGTAGTAGCTTACTACGGTCTTGCTTGGTTGTTACTTTTAAACATATAGATGTAAACATAGTTTACAAAAAAAATAATTGTCGAAAAAAGTCATATTTTGTCGAAAAATTAGCAAAGATTATTGAAAAATATGTGATTATGTGATATAATATACTGTGATAGAAAAACCTCCGAGTGTAAAAAGCCTCGGAGGAAAGCAATAGGAGTTGTATTTGGAGCTATCCTTTCGTTATTTTTTTAATAAGGTTTGCTTTTTTGTTTTGACCGATTATCCGGCAATGAAGCTTTCAACCACGTCAATAAGATGGTCGGGTGAAAGTTCCAGTCGGTTGCACAGTTCCACGAGCTGTATCAGTTTTGAACGGTCGTCGGTAATATCATTTACGATAGCCAAAATTGTTGCCGTAGAATCAATATCAGCATCGGCGTATGCTGCTATTCCGTAGGAAGTTCTCTTGTCTTCGCCGAGAGCATAGATTTCTTCGGTAATACCGTATGTAATGGAATTCATACAATCATCTCCTCTAAAAGTTGCAATTTCTCAAAAGCGTTTTTGAGCTTTTTCAAATATTCATCCGGGCAATTCATATTCATCAGGAGTATGATCGTTGTAAGAGAACCACATGAGTTTTCACCGCTTTCAATGTCTGAATATGATCTTGGACTCATCATGAGTACCTCAGCCATTTGTTCTTGCGTATATCCAAGTCTTGCTCTTTCTTTGATGGCAAGTTCACGTAATTCTTTCTTAAGTTGCTTTTCGATTATAGTCCTCATATAGAGTTATTACCTCCAAATACAAACAGGATAAATCTTACAAATATAAATCCTTTGCATCCATGAGGCATACCTCGTATTATGTCAGAAAATGTAATTTAAAACGAATTTTTGGAGTTTTTTTGTGTATTCCTGTATTTGAAAAAAACTAAAGGACGTCTTATTAAGTTTTAAATTATAGTTTTTTTACCTATTACTTTTTTATCTTTCAGCGATTAATGTAATATTTAATCTTGGGAATTAAAATTCATAAAGTAAAGGGACAAAGGATAGCATTCTTATATAAAAGCAAAGCTATATCAAAGCCGTATTCGCTGAAAGGCTGGGTATATCAGATGCTTATTTTAGTCGAATTAAATTTGGTCTTTCATAATTTTCGCGGGAAAGACTAAAGAAACCATCCGAGCTCTTTGAAACTGATATTACCTTGTTTTTCGGACACCGGCGAAGCTCAAGAATGTTACTGCGGCACAGAAATTCTTGAGCCTATATCAAAAGTCGGTTTCCGGCATGTGAAGTGTTTTTGCTTAAATTGGTGATATGTGCTGACGAGAATTTTTAATTAAACAAGAAAATGATTCACTGGTGTAGCACTTGTGAGTCTTTTTCTTTATTTAATCAATAATCTCCAATTAACCAGTGCAAAAAATTGCAAAATACTACGTACATTTTTTTCACCTCCTTGTGTTTATGTCAGAGTTATACACGAAAAGAGGTGATATTTATACACATGTTGGAGTAAACTGTCGAAAAATGGGAATGAAAGGCAGAAAGTGAGTATGAATGTTGCAATATGTGATGATGAATCACAGTTCAGAGAAGAACTCAAAGCTTTCTTACTCAAGCTAAAAAAGGAAGACAGATTGGATATTGATGCATTTGAGTTTTCAAACGGAAAATCCTTATTGGAATCGGCGTCAAGATTTGATGTTATATTACTTGATTATCAAATGCCGGGACTAAACGGACTTGATACTGCAAGGGAGTTGAGGAAAAAGAACAGTATTTGCAGTATAATTTTTATTACAAGCTTTCCCGAATTTATGATAGACTCATTTGAAGTCAATACCTACAGATTTTTAGTCAAGCCTCTCAATACAGAAAAGCTGAAGAAAGCATTGCTGGACTACATATTGGAAAAGAAAAAATTCTCTCCCATTGTAATTAATACAGAGGGAGAGCAGATTGTGATTAATTCCGAAGATATAATTTATTTGGAAGCCGAAGGAAAATATTGCAACGTAAGAACAAGCGGACTTTATCTAAGATGCTCAAAAACTATTTCTGCGGTGCATGAGTTGTTACCAAAACATTGTTTTTTCAGAACGCATAAATCTTATGTAGTAAATATGTATTGTATCAAGAAAATAAGCGGTAATATTGTTACATTAATCAACGGTGAAATAACCACAGTAGGCAGGAAAAAGATTACAGAGTTTAAAAATGCATATAGAATTTTTATAAAAAATTTCATTTCAAGGTGATTTATATGGTGTACTTTGCTATAATTTTTGAATCGTTGTTGTATTTAATATGTATGGTAAATATTCAAATTATACTTTATGATTGTGATATTAATATAAAAAGGTTTATTTTTGTAACAATATTAGTTTATGCCTCTTTGGTTGTTCTTACGCTGTTTGTTTATTCAATAGATTTGTTTTTTATTATATCTACTTTAATTAATTTAATTGTAATAAGATTTGCTGTAAAAAATATTAAATTTAAGAATGTCTTGTTTACTTATTTATTTTTATA
>JAZRIJ010000085.1:0-6323 GCA_045645205.1 Eubacteriales bacterium | reverse complement strand
CAACATTGCTCTTTATGTCCTCCATAAGAAATCCTCCCATCATTCAACAAATTACTTTTTCAGCGTATCTTCCTTACCTCGATACACAACAAACTTGCAGAAGAGAAATTCTAATACGAAGTTTGCAAGCATTGTAACGATTAAAATTATAAAATCATTTACACCAAGACCTTCCGCCGCATTTCCAAGATATGTGGAAAGCGGTGTAAATACGAGATAAAACCCAAACACCTTTGCCATTGCAACAGGCACGTTTGCTGCCGACTTAAAAGTATATCGACGATTAAGTGTGAAATTCCAAAGAATTGAAAGCACGAGAGAAATCAAATATGGAATCCAATAATCTTTAATAAATATTTCAAGCAGTGCAAAAGAGGCGATTTGAATAACGCCTGCAGAAATTGAAAACAGCGTGAATTTTACTGCTTGCCACAATTGTTTCTTATTATTTTCCATTGTACAGCAACTCCTATATACTTACTTCTTGAAGAATGCAACAACCACAGCCCCGGGTCCTGCGTGTGTGCCTATAACGCTACCCACGGTTGTATAACGCACTTCATCGAGATTGCCTTCCCAGATATGTCGGCTATCTTCAATATATTTCTTAAGCAAAGCATCGGAGATACCGCTGTAACCGAGCAATACAGGTTTGCTGAAATCAATGCCACCAGCTTTGTCAATTTCCTGAACAAGCAGGTTATTGCCCATCTTAGATCCACGAGCCTTACCGAGCATATTGATCTCGCCGTCTACGACAGAAATTACAGGTTTAATGTTAAGCACACCGCCGGCAAAAGCGACAGCCTTTGAAATGCGACCACCTTTTTTTAGATATTCAAGGGTGTCTACTAAGGCAACAATAACAATCTTTTTCTTTTCTTCTTCCAGTGCCTTTGCGATTTCTTTTGCGCTCTTTCCTTCGTCAAGCAATCTGAACGCCAATTCTATCAAAATGCCGCTGCCCATAGCCGCACTGGCACTATCTACAACATAAATATTCTCATATTCGGCTGCTGCAATGGTAGCACTTTGGTATGTACCGGAAAACTTTGAAGCAAGAGTAATAACAACCGCGGCTTCGCCCGCCTCTTTTGCTTTTTCAAACTCTTTCATAAAAGCGTCCGGTGTTGCTTGGCTGGTAGTAGGAAGCACATCGCTTTCTACAAGTTTTTCATAAAAAGTCTTGTGATCGATGGTGACACCATCAATGTATTCTTCCTGACCGAAGTGAACGGTAAGCGGAACAACATGCACACGTTTTTTCAATTCAGGCATTAAATCTGCTGTGGAATCCACAATAATTCTTGTTTTCATAATCTTTTTTCTCCTTATTTACTGCTATTCTTGGATACGGCTTCTAAACTCTCGCTGATAATGGAAAGGCTGCGATAAAATTCGACTCTTTCCTCATCGGTAAGACCATCGCTGATAGCATCAAGAACACCGCTGATCTTATCGGCAATCTTCTTTCCTGCTTCGTTTCCTTTCTCAGTCAGAATCAGCGGACTTTTATATCTCTTTGCATTCTTGGATTCACAGGTAAGGAATCCATTGCTTTCAAGATAATCAACTGCACGGGAAATGGTCGCCTTATCTTCCTCGCAACGCTCACAAAGATCGGTAGCTGTTGCACCCTTATTCGTATAAAGATAATACAGACAAGAAACGTGAGCACTTCTTAGATTATATTCTGCCATCTCCTGATTTTTAATCTTTCGAATGTTACGACTGATTCTGTTAATTAGCACTGTAAAAGTTTCAAATCTCTCTTGCATAAGACTACCTCCATAATACTTGTTGAACTCTCAACAAGTTATAAGTATAGCACAAACTTGTTGAAATGTCAACAAGCGCAAATTCCCGCATGTTTTTAGAGCTTTCTTTGGTATCATAAAACGACAGCCGGACGAGGTGTAAAACTCATCCGGCTTTGTGACAGTTTGAATATTTAGTTTTAGCTGCCCAGAGCAGTGAAAAACGGCCCTCCCTTCGCATTTTAAGTCGAAAATAGCCGATTTTCACGAAAATTTTTTGGACAAAATCAGCGAAAACCCCAGTGTTTATGCGGCTTTAAGCGACTTTTGTGTTATTATAACACGAGCCTATATTCTTCGTACTATTCCTGTTGCTTTCATATATAAATTCTCCTTTTATTTCAAACTTTGGTGTGCTTTTATTGTTTGACTTTTCGGGGGATTTATTCTGATTTTTGATATTTTTGGACTGGGGATTTTTGGGATAAAAAAGCATAGTACTATGTTTGATGAAACACAATGCTTTTTAGAATAATGCAAGAGACGGACCCTATGGTCCGTCTCTTTATATCACTCAGTTCTGCCCGTAATATGCGTTTTTGCCGTGTTTACGAAGGTAATGTTTATCAAGAAGTTCCTGCTGCATAGTCTTGACTTCAGGATTTATCGCCTCTGTATTATATGCCATAAATGCAAGTTCTTCAAGAACAACTGCGTTATGTACCGCATTGTCGGGATTTGTTCCCCATGCAAAAGGTCCGTGGGAATTCACAAGCACGGCAGGAATGTCGGCATAGGATTTATCCTTAAAGGTTTCAACGATTACATTACCCGTTTCCTTTTCGTACTCGCCTGCTATTTCTTTTGGTGTCATCTTTCTTGTACAGGGAATTTCACCGTAGAAATAGTCACCGTGGGTTGTACCGTATGCAGGTATTCCCCTGCCTGCCTGTGCCCAGGAGGTTGCCTTACGGGAATGGGTATGCACAATGCCTCCTATATTCGCAAAAGCCTTATAAAGCACAAGGTGTGTAGGGGTATCGGAGGAAGGCTTCCACTTTCCCTCAACAACATTACCCTCAAGGTCAATGACAACCATATCCTCTGCCGTCATGCCGTCATATTCAACGCCGCTGGGCTTTATTACTACAAGACCCTTTTCTCTGTCTATTCCCGAAACATTTCCCCAGGTAAATGTAACAAGTCCGTATTTCACCAAATCGAGATTTGCCCTCAAGACTTCATTTTTTAACTGTTCAAGCATAAACATAACTCCTTATTTCAGTTTCCATGCAAGGTCATTGAGGAACAGTTCTTTTTCAAGTGCATCAACTGTCGTATCCTTTGTTATATGCACAAACTCTATATCCATCATTCTTGCAAAATCCTTCATCTGCTCTGCCGAAACGTCATATGAAAGCACCGTATGATGTGCGCCTCCTGCCGTTATCCAGCACTCTACACCGTCGCAAAGATTAGGCATTGCCTTCCACATTACTCTCGCAACGGGAAGATTAGGCATTTCCATTATGGGTTTTACGCAGACAATATCCTGACAGATAAGGCGAAGTCTTCCGCCCATATCCACAAGTGAAACAACTATTGCTTCGCCCTCTTTTCCCTCAAAAACAAGGCGTGCAGGGTCCTTTTCGTTCATGCCGATACCGAGATGGTGAGTTTCAATTCTCGGCTTTTTTTCATCTGAAGCAAGGCTGGGGCAAACTTCAAGCATATGGGCTCCGAGAGAGTATTCTTCACCTAAAGCAAGATGATATGTATAGTCCTCCATAAATGCCGATGCACCGTTGCCGTCCTTACCCATCGCCTTCATAATGGCGGTCATAGCCGCAACCTTCCAGTCGCCCTCACCGCCGTAGCCGTAGCCTTGTGCCATAAGATGCTGGGAAGCAAGGCCGGGAAGCTGCTCCATGCCGTAGAGATCTTGGAATGTATTTGAAAAGGCAAGGCAGCCTTCTCTGTCAAGCATTTTCTTAATGGCAATTTCCTCTCTTGCCTGATAGCGGATTGCTTCAAGGTTATCTGTTGCCACATCATACTTTGATGTATACTCTGCTAAAAGATTGTCAATTTCCGATTCTGTAACAGACTTCATTTCTTTTACAAGGTCGCCGACAGCCCAGGTATTTACCTGCCAGCCGAGCTTTGCCTGAACTTCAACCTTATCACCCTCGGTTACCGCCACCTCACGCATATTATCGCCAAAGCGCATAACACGCATAGTCTTTGAAACAGAGGCTCCTACAGCAGCACGCATCCAGTCGCCTATTCGTTTATGCACCTTTTCATCCTGCCAGAAGCCTGCTATAACCTTTCTCGGCATTCTGAGTCGTGAAGCAATAAAACCGTGTTCACGGTCGCCGTGTGCCGCCTGATTGAGGTTCATAAAGTCCATATCTATTTCATCATTTGGGATTTCTTTATTATACTGTGTGGCAAAATGGCAGTAAGGCTTTTGAAGATTCACAAGACCGTTAATCCACATCTTTGACGGGCTGAAGGTGTGGCACCAGGTAATGATACCTGCACAGGAATCGTCGTAATTTGCTTCTTTTACAATATCCGATATTTCTTTATTTGTTTTTGCCGTAACCTTATAAATGAGAGGATAAGGCAAATGCTTTGACAGCTCCTCTGCCATTTCCTTTGCCCTTTTTTCAACCGTCACAAGTACTTCTTCGCCGTACAAAAACTGTGAACCGACCACAAACCAAAAATTATACTTCATAACTTCATCTCCTTAAATGTTTTCAACCGCTGTTCTTTCGACCTTTAGCAGCATTTTATATTTTGTCATGTAGCTTTCAAAGCCAATAATGTCTTTATCATCAGGGTTTATTGCAGTGCTCTTTACATTTGCGAACACATGTCTGTCAAGATATTCTTCCAGTGTTTCGCCGCAAGACTTATTTTTAACAAAAGACGCAAGTATTGCCATACCGTACGGACCGCCCTCACCTGCCGATTCAAGACAGGTAACGGGGGTTTTGCATGCCGCCGCCATATATTTCTGTCCTACAACAGGCGTCTTGAAAAGTCCACCGTGACCTGTCAGAGATTTGATTGTGACATTTTCCTTTTCAAGAAGCTCCATGCCTATTTTAAGGGTTGCCATTGTGGAATACAGTGTTGCTCTGAAAAAGTTTGCTAGGGTAAACTTTGCATCGGGTGTTCTTGTGACAATGGGTCTTCCGCTGTCAAAGTGCGTAACACCCTCTCCTGCCATATAATTACATACGACAACACCGCCGCAATCAGGGTCACCCTCAAGGGATATTTCATACAGTTTTTTATATAAATCATTTCCTGCATCCGCACCGAAAAGCTCTGCCGTCTCATTCAGTACCGACACCCATGCATTCGAGTCGTTTGTACAGTTATTACAATGCACCATGGCAACGGGTTTACCCGTGGGAGTGGTGACAATGTCGATTTCTTGATACACCTTTTCAAGTCCTTTTTCAAGCACGACCATTGAGAAGATTGACGTTCCTGCCGAAATATTACCCGTTCCCGTCTTTACCGCATTTGTTGCAACCATGCCTGTGCCTGCGTCCCCTTCCGGCGGTGCAAACATTATTCCGCAAGGCAAAAGATTATCAACAAGCCCTCTTCCCTTTTCGGTAAGCATTCCGGCACTTTCACCGGCAGTAAGAACATCCGGAAGAATGTCGCAAAGCTTCCACGGTAGCTTGTACTCGGAAACAAGACAGTCAAACTTTTCAATCATAGCTTTATCATAGCAAAGACCGATGCTGTCTATCGGGAATATACCCGAAGCTTCGCCGATTCCAACGGCATTTACACCCGTGAGCAGATAATGAATATATCCTGCAAGGGTTGTGATATGTGCAATTTCACTTATATGTTCTTCGCCGTTAAGAACTGCCTGATACAGGTGCGCAATGCTCCAACGCTGGGGGATATTGAAAGAGAAAAGCTCTGTCAGTTTTTCGGAAGCCTTTGCCGTCATTGTGTTTTGCCATGTACGGAAAGGCACAAGCAGATTCCAGTCCTTATCAAAAGCAAGATAACCGTGCATCATTCCCGAAATGCCGATACATTCAATACTTTCTGTATTCTTTATTCCCGAAAGTGCTTTTTTTAGTCCATCTATTGCTTCATTAAGATCATATGTCCAAATACCATTTTTACATTCAGACTTCCATGTGTAATCAGCCGAAGATTGTATTTTATTTTTTTCGTCAATCTGTACTGCTTTGATTCTTGTTGAGCCGAATTCTATTCCAAGATATGTTTTCATCATATTACCTCCTTTACCAATATTATATTTTTAAAAACATATATAAACAAGAAATCTAATGTTCAGGTATGGACATTTGTTGATATTTATGATATAATACAAGGCACAACAAGGGGTTGATATGGAACTATGTTAGGCATTTATGAGAAAAGGCAATTTTCCGACGGCGAAAAAGTATGGCTAGGCAGATACAAGAATCTTGTCAATGTACTCCACTGGCATTTTGAAGCTGAAATTATAAGAATTGTCAAAGGCAGTGCAAAAATCAAAATCGGAAATTCTGT
>JAZRIJ010000084.1:0-15495 GCA_045645205.1 Eubacteriales bacterium | reverse complement strand
ATCATTTTGTTATTTTAAAGTCAATAAACTTTTTTATTTATAAAAAATAAATTTACTATATTAAGTATATACTTCCTACTAATTATTATAATTAAAAAGTGTAATTGTGAAAGAAGTCTAAACACTGAATTATTTCTCCTCAATTAGATAAAAAAGAAAAAAATATTTTTATAAAAAAGGGTTGACAAATAAAAATGGTTATGTTATACTGTTTGAGCGTTCCGCTGGAGCGGCAATGTTTACAATGGCGGAATAGCTCAGCTGGCTAGAGCATCCGGTTCATACCCGGCAGGTCGTTGGTTCAAATCCGACTTCCGCTACCATATTCGGCCCGTTGGTCAAGCGGCTAAGACACCGCCCTTTCACGGCAGTAACGGGGGTTCGATTCCCCCACGGGTCACCAAACAGAAAAAGTCGCACAATAGTGTGGCTTTTTCTGTTTGTATTATTTACTATTCATTTTTCATTAAAAAGTAAGCTACTTTTTCTAATCTTTAAAAGAAACTGCAGAAACAAAATATTGGCTCAAACTGCTTATTAAATTCGAATATACAAACGAAGATTTGGGTAAATCACTTTTGAATTACTGTCTGGAAATTAAGTGTACTCTTGTTTCTTCTATTAATACTGCAAAAAATACTAACTAATATAAATATCAAAGGGATAATATAATGAACATACTTATTATAGACGGACAGGGCGGTAATATAGGATACCGCATTGCAAAAATGGTTTTAGAACAAATACCTAATGCCGATGTGCGCGTTGTGGGAACAAACAGCGCAGCTACATCAAATATGCTTAAAGCCGGTTCGGATATTCAAGGTGCAACCGGTGAAAATGCAGTTATTGTGGCTTGTCGCAAAGCTGATGTTATTGTCGGTCCTGTCGGAATCGTAATTGCAGACGCACTTCTCGGAGAAGTTACACCCGAAATGGCTAAAGCCGTAGCACAAAGTAATGCCATCAGGGTGCTTATACCCTTTAACCGTTGCGACACAGTTATTGCAGGCACAGAAAATATGTCTGCATCTTCGCTAATTGATGCGGCTGTGGAAAAAATTAAACAGCTTTAAAAAACAGATAATCCTCGTTAGAAAGAAATTTTTTTACTGCTTTTCCTTTTCATTTTTGCTTCATTATCATTTTTTATTACTTGACAAAGCTTATTGTTTTTGTTATAATAGTTTACGGTTAATATGAAATTAGCCGCAAAAGACTGAAGTCTTTACAATATTTATAACATTATAAAAAACACATCACGAAGGTATTGGTATGTCCTGCAGGGCATAGGTTCTCAATGCCTTTTTATTTTTTGTTTTACGAAAGGATTTTTTACATGAAAAAAACTATTTCAAAAAACACAACCCTCAAAATCACCTATTCAGCCATTTGTCTTGCATTGGCTATGGTTCTGCCATTTTTGACAATGCAGATACCCCAGTTCGGCAAAGCTTTGGCTCCTATGCACATCGCCATATTTTTGTGCGGTTTTTTGTGCGGCGCACCTTACGGTGCGGCTGTAGGTTTTGTAGCCCCTTTACTCCGCTCGTTTACTCTCGGTATGCCTTTGCTCTTCCCCGACGCTGTTGTTATGGCATTCGAACTACTTGCCTACGGACTTCTTTCTGGACTGCTTTACAGAGTTCTTCCTAAAAAAATACCGTACATATATGTTTCTCTTATTCTTTCAATGATTGGCGGAAGAATAGTTTGGGGAATTGTTAAGTTTATTATCTTCGGACTTACAAATACTGCATTTCCTTTTTCGGCATTTATAGCCGGAGCAATAACAAACGCTGTGCCGGGTATTATTCTTCATATAGTCCTTGTTCCTATTATCATTATAGCGCTGAGAAAACATATAAAATAACTTTATATTTAATTATATTATGAATAATTTAGAACAGATTTAGGATCAAACCCCACCAAGACAAATATTTTAATACAAAAAAACAGCGTTTTCTTCATTTGAAAATCAGATGAAGAAAACGCCTTTTTATAATTCTTTAATTATTTAATGCTTTCAAGGTCTGCTTTTGTTTCGCAATAGATACAGCGATATACCTTATTGTCCTCATCGCAAAGCTTAAAAACGTGCTTCAATTCCTGCTCAGTTGTAGTAATGCATCTTGGATTTTTACATTCAAGAACTCCTATTATTTTTTCGGGGAGGTCAATTTTTTCTCGCTTTACCACCTTACCTCCGTTTATAATATTAACGGTTACCCCGGGATCAATAAAGCCAAGAATATGAAAATCAATATCTATAAGTCCGCTAATTTTAATTATATCTTTCTTACCCATTTTTGCACTATCGGCATTTACGATAACTGCCACCGAGCAATCAAGCTCACCTAATTTCAGTATATCGTATATCTTCATTCCTCTGCCCGCTTTGATGTGGTCAAGTACAATCCCCTCTTTGATCTGTCCGACTATCATACCTCTACCTCCAAAAGCTTAAGTATAAGCGCCATACGCATATATTTACCGTTTAATACCTGCTTGAAGTAGCAGGCCCTTTTATCCTCGTCAACAGCAACCGATATCTCGTTTACACGGGGCAGCGGATGCATAATGCAAAGGTCCTCTTTTGCATTCTCCAGCTTCTCGGGAGTGAGAATATATGTGTCCTTAAGTCTGATATAGTCAGCCTCGTTAAAGAATCGCTCTTTCTGAACACGGGTCATATAGAGAATATCAAGCTCCGGCATTACCTCTTCAAGACTATTAACCTCTTTATATTCAATGTTTTTTGGTATAAGCACATTCTGCTTTACATAATCAGGAATAGTCAATTCGTCTGGTGAAATCATAACAAACTTGATGTTTTCATATCTCGAAAGAGCGTTTATAAGCGAATGTACCGTTCTGCCGAACTTCAGGTCTCCGCAAAGACCGACTGTAAGGTTATTAAAGCTACCCTTTTCTCTCTTTATCGTAAGAAGATCTGCCAAGGTCTGCGTAGGGTGGTTATGTCCTCCGTCTCCTGCATTTATTACAGGTACCTCGGCGTTTAGACTTGCAACATAGGGCGCGCCCTCTTTGTGATGACGCATAGCAATTATATCGGCATAACAACTTATAACCCTTGCCGTATCAGCTACACTCTCACCTTTTGAAGATGAACTGCTTGAAGCATCCGAAAAGCCGATAACATTTCCGCCGAGTTCGTACATTGCCGCCTCAAAGCTGAGTCTTGTTCTGGTAGAAGGCTCAAAAAACAGCGTTGCAAGCTTTTTCCCGTGGCAAGCGTCAGCATATTTTTTCGGATCTGCAATTATATCCTCTGCGGTATTCAGAAGACCGTCTATCTCTTCCACAGACAAGTCCATTATATCAATAACGCTTCTCATTATATGTCTCCTTTTTTATAGGATGTGTTTGTTTATGCCTTAGCGCCGTTGACCGCAAGATAGTTCTTGATTCTGTCAACGTTTTCCTTATTTGCAGGGTCTTCTTCAAGGTATTCGATTATGTCGTACACGTCAACTACAGAGTAGACCGGGAAGCCGTATTCCGCCTCAAGCTCTGCCATAGCCGACATATCTGTCTTACCCTTTTCTTTTCTGTCAACCATTACGAAAACAGCCGCAACCTTTGCACCCTTAACGCTTGAAAGTATCTCCATGCTTTCGCGGATCGCCGTTCCTGCTGTAATAACATCTTCAACGATTACGATCTCTTCGCCCTCTTTGGGTACATAGCCTACAAAAACGCCGCCCTCGCCGTGATCCTTAACTTCCTTTCTGTTGAAGAAGAAGGGCACGTCAAGTCCCTGTTTTGCAAGCGCAACCGCAGAAGAAACCGCAATGGAAATACCCTTGTATGCAGGCCCGTAAAGGATTGTTCTCTTGTTTCCTACTTTTTCTAAATAAGCCTTCGCATAGAACTCACCCAGCTTTGAGATCTGGTCTCCCGTCTTAATATCGCCCGCATTTATAAAATAGGGAATTTTTCTTCCGCTTTTTGCAATAAAATCACCAAACTTGAGAACGCCCGCAGACTGTAAAAACTGTATAAATTCTCTCTTGTAGCTTTCCATAATCTTTTCTCCTTTAGTTCACGTTATATATCAGTCAACAAACTCTTTTACGCATCTTCTGTATGCCGCAACCGGGTCTTCGGCAGCAGTTATGGGTCTGCCCACAACAATATAGTCAGAGCCTATTTTCTTCGCCTGTTCGGGAGTCATGACCCTAACCTGGTCGCCGATGTCTCCGTCTGCAAATCTGACACCGGGAGTAACCGTTACGAAGTCCTTGCCGCAGGTCTCATGCACCTTGCCTGCTTCAAGGGGTGAGCATACAACACCGTCAAGACCTGCCTTCTTTGCGTTTTCCGCATAATGCATAACAGTCTTGTCGATAGGCGCATTTATAAGAAGCTCATCTCTCATTCTCTCTTCGCTTGTGGAAGTAAGCTGTGTTACCGCAACCAATATGGGACGTGTGCCGTCTTCACGGGTCAAGCCTACAATAGCCTCTTCCATCATGGCAATCGTTCCTGCGGCGTGGAGATTTGTCATATCAACATCAAGTCTTGACAAAACAGCCATTGCTTTTTTTACGGTATTGGGAATATCGTGAAGCTTAAGGTCGAGGAATATCTTGTGTCCTCTTGCCTTTATTTCACGTACGATCTCAGGTCCCTCGGCATAGTAAAGCTCCATGCCTATTTTTACAAAGGGTTTCTCTTCCTTGAACTTGTCAAGAAAATCCATTACGGCTTTCTTAGTTGAAAAGTCGCATGCAATAATTACGTCTCTTCCCATCAATGCGCACCTCCGATAATTTCTTTTAAGTCATTAATTCCGTATTTTTTCATAGCTTTAGGTAATTCTTCGATAATGTTCTTGCAGGCATAGGGCTCAATAAGGTTTGCAGCGCCTACTTCAACCGCAGTCGCTCCTGCCATCATCATTTCAATTACATCTTCGGCAGTCGATATACCGCCCATACCTACAACAGGTATTTTTACTGCTTCATACACCTGATACACCATACGAATCGCAACAGGCAGAATAGCAGGACCTGAATAACCGCCCGTCTTGTTGGCAATTATGGGTCTTCTTGTTTTTAGGTTTATTCTCATTCCCATAAGAGTGTTTATCATACTGATTCCGTCAGCTCCTGCGTTCTCGCAAGCGGCCGCAATACTTACAATATCAGTAACATTGGGTGAAAGCTTAATTATAATAGGCTTTCTTGTTACTGCCTTAACAGCCTTTGTAACCTCGTATGCCGACTCCGCAGATGTACCAAAGCTCATTCCGCCCCCATGTACATTTGGACAGCTTATATTCACTTCAAGCCAACCTACCTGCTCTTCTTTGTCCAGTTTTTCACAGGTGTAAACGTAATCTTCAACTGAAAAGCCGCTTACGTTTGCCATTACTTTTTTGTTAAACACCTTTGAAAGCTTTGGCAGTTCTTCAGCAATAACTTTTTCTACACCTGGGTTTTGCAAACCTACTGCATTAAGCATACCTGATGCACATTCGGCAATTCTCGGTGTGGGGTTGCCGAAACGCGCATCTTTTGTTGTTCCTTTAAAACTGAATGTTCCAAGACAGTTTATATCATAAATTTCCGCAAATTCATATCCAAATCCAAATGTTCCGCTTGCAGGAATAACGGGATTATCTATTTCAATTCCGCAAAGGGAGATTTTTGTGTTTACCATATGATCTCCTCCTTTTCAAGAACCGGTCCGTCCTTGCAAATACGTTTGTTGCCGTACTTTGTCTTACAACTGCAACCCATACAAGCGCCGAAACCGCAACCCATACGCTCCTCAAAACTGTACTGACCGCTTGTTTTTGAAGCATTGTAAACAGCTTTAAGCATAACCTCCGGACCGCAGGTATAAATATATGAATAATCACCGACCAAGGATATGGCATCCGTTACAAATCCCTTTGTACCTACGCTTCCATCAACAGTCGTTACGTAAACCATAGCTCCCAAGTCCTTAAAATCTTTTTCATAGAATATTTCATCAGCCTTGTTAAAACCTAAGATAACACTCACATCTTTACTTTCAGCTATAAGCTTTTTTGCCAAAGCATACATAGGAGGAACTCCCACACCGCCGCCGATAAGCAAAGGAGCATTACCGCTTTTTGAAGTATCATATCCGTTCCCGAGACCTGTCAATACATCAAGACACTGTCCGTCTGCCATCTCAGCCATGTGCTCTGTTCCCTTGCCTACAACTTTATAAACAAGAGTAAGTTTTTTACCCGAGCAGTCACATACAGAAATAGGTCTGCGAAGATATAGTCCCTCAATTTTTATATTTACGAACTGTCCGGGGGCAATACCCTCGGTATCGCCCTCAAGAATCATTTGGTATACATCTTTTGCTATATTTTTATTTGATAATATATTAAATACAGTCTGTTTCATTTTTCCCTCACGCATCAATAGTGGAAATGCTGAGTGTTGTTTCTTCAAGAACATCGAGTAATACTTTTACCGTGTCAAGCGCAGTAAATACCGTTACGTTGTTTTCAACGGCGTATCTGCGGATTTGGAAGCCGTCTGCAGCCTGTCCCTGTGAGCCGACGTCTCTTGTGTTTATAATATAAGCTATATGTCCCTGACGGAGCGCTTCAGGAATATCCTGATCGTCATCGCTGATCTTGTTTCTTACTCTTGTCTTTATACCGTGCGACTTAAGAAAATTTGCAGTTCCAATGGTTGCCTCAATATTAAAGCCAAGATTGTAAAATCTTCTAATATAAGGTAACGCTTCTTCCTTATCCTTATCGGCAATTGTAACAAGGACCGTTCCGTAGTTCTGTACCTGCATACCAGATGCCTGAAGCGCCTTATAAAGCGCGCGATTAAGCTTGTCATCGTAACCTATCGCTTCACCGGTTGACTTCATTTCGGGGGACAGATACGTGTCAAGTCCTCTGATCTTGGAGAAAGAGAATACCGGAACCTTTACGTACCATCTCTTCTTTTCTTCGGGATACATATCAAATATTCCCTGTTCCTTCAAGCTCTTGCCAAGGATAACATTTGTTGCAATATCAGCCAAGCTGTATCCAGTTGACTTAGAGAGGAAAGGAACCGTACGGGATGAACGGGGATTGACCTCGATTATAAATACGTTTTCGTTTTCATCTACAATAAACTGAATATTATAAAGACCAACGATACCAAGACCGAGACCAAGCTTCTTTGCGTAGTCAAGAATAATTCCCTTAACCTTTGACGAAATACTAAATGCAGGATATACGCTGATACTGTCACCGCTGTGGATACCCGTACGTTCAACAAGCTCCATAATACCGGGAACAAATACATCTCTTCCGTCGCATATCGCGTCTACCTCAACCTCTTTACCCATAATGTAGTGGTCAACAAGGACAGGCTTGTCCTCGTCTATCTCAACGGCTGTTTTGAGATAGTGTCTCAGTTGTTCTTCATCTGCAACTATCTGCATTGCGCGTCCGCCAAGCACGAAGCTGGGACGTACAAGCACAGGATAACCTATTTCTTGCGCTGTTCTTACACCGTCTTCAATATTAGTAACAGCTCTGCCGTTAGGCTGTGGAATGTGAAGCTGTTCAAGAATCTTTTCAAACGAGTCTCTGTTTTCTGCCTTTTCAATTGCATCAACCGTCGTACCGATTATATTTACACCCCGGTTGAGCAGAGGTTCAGCAAGGTTAATAGCAGTCTGACCGCCGAGAGAAGCAATAACTTCATAGGAGTTTTCAAAAACAATGATATTCATTACATCTTCGGGAGTAAGAGGCTCAAAGTAAAGCTTATCCGCTGTTGTATAGTCTGTGGAAACCGTCTCTGGATTGTTGTTTATTATAATCGACTCATAACCCGCGTTTCTGATAGTGGTTACCGCGTGAACTGTAGAGTAGTCAAACTCTACGCCCTGACCGATACGGATAGGACCTGCACCGAGAACAACTATCTTCTTGTTGTCTGTAACAACAGACTTGTTCTCGCCTGTGTAGCTGGAATAGAAGTAAGGAATGTATGCACCTGTGTGGCAGGTATCAACCATCTTAAATATAGGAAGTATCTTATTCTCAAATCTTGTTTTCCATATGTCCTTTTCATCCATCTTCCAAAGCTTTGCAATAAACTTATCTGAAAAACCGGTCTTCTTCGCTTCCTTTAAAACATCAAGGTTTCCAGGGTTAGACTCGATAACTTTTTCCTGTTCAACAATTTTCTTAATTGTTTCAAGGAAGTAAGGAGTAATCTTTGTTATGTTGTAAAGCTCTTCAATTGAAACTCCAAGTCTCATAAGCTGCGCTATTGCAAAAATGTTGTCATCACGAAATTCGGAAATATATTCTTCAAGCTGTTCTATAGTTTTATCGTCAAACTTATGGTGATAGAAGTGGCAAACACCCGTTTCAAGAGAACGGACAGCCTTGAGCATACACTCCTCAAGCGTACTTCCTATTGCCATTACTTCACCTGTCGCCTTCATCTGTGTGCCCAGAGAGTTAGGAGCGTTTGTAAACTTATCAAAGGGGAAACGCGGGAACTTAGCAACAACATAGTCAAGGTAAGGTTCAAATGCCGCATCTGTGTTTGCAATATTAATTTCCTCAAGAGTCATTCCAACCGCAATCTTTGCTGTTACCTTTGCTATAGGATAGCCGCTTGCCTTTGATGCAAGCGCGGAGGAGCGGGATACACGGGGGTTAACTTCAATAAGGTAGTAATCGGACGAATTGGGGTCAAGCGCAAACTGAACGTTACAGCCACCCTCAATTTTAAGGGCGCGAATGATTTTCAAAGCGCTGTTCTTAAGCATATTGAAGTCATGTTCATTAAGCGTCATAATGGGTGCAACAACGATAGAGTCTCCCGTGTGTACGCCAACCGGGTCAATATTTTCCATACCACATATTGTAATTGCAGTATCGTTACCGTCTCTCATAACCTCAAATTCAATTTCTTTATAACCCTTAACGCTCTTTTCTATAAGAACCTGATTAACGGGAGAAAGTCTGAATGCATTTACAGCAAGCTCTTCCATTTCTTCTTCGTTGTAAGCAAAACCTCCGCCTGTGCCGCCTAGTGTGAATGCAGGACGAAGTACAACAGGATATCCGATCTCTCTTGCCGCCGTTTTCGCTTCGTCAACGGAGTAGGTTATTCTCGAAGCAATAACAGGTTCTCCAATCTCCTCACAAAGCTCCTTGAACAGCTCTCTGTCTTCCGCTCTTTCTATACTTTCACTGCTTGTTCCGAGAAGCTCAACCTGACATTCTTTAAGAATACCCTTCTTTTCAAGCTGCATAGCAAGGTTAAGTCCTGTCTGACCGCCTATTCCGGGGATGATGGCATCGGGGCGTTCATATCTCAATATGCGCGCAACATATTCAAGCGTCAATGGCTCCATATACACCTTGTCAGCAATTGTTGTATCCGTCATAATGGTAGCAGGGTTGGAGTTTACAAGTACGACCTCATAACCCTCTTCCTTAAGAGCAAGACAAGCCTGTGTTCCTGCATAGTCAAATTCTGCCGCCTGACCTATTACTATAGGACCAGAACCTATAATCATAATCTTCTTTAAATCTGTTCTCTTTGCCATTTCTATTTACCCCCATTAATTGTTTTCGTTTAAACTTAATCCGCCGTTGTACGCGATTCTGCCGTTTGCTATCGTAAGCTTGCATTCACCGTAAACCTCGTATCTCTCAAAGGGTGTCGCAACACCTTTTGACTTAAAATCAGCAGAATCTATCTTGTATTTTTTATTTAAGTCAAATATTGTCAGGTCTGCTCTTTTGCCGACCTCAATACCCTTTTCTATATTAAACCTCTTTGACGGGTTTACATACATAACCTCTATAAGCGTTTCTAAGGTTATAACCCCTGTTTTCACAAGGTAGGTATACATTACAGCAAAGCTTGTTTCAATTCCGACCACGCCCATGTTACTGCCTACAAGTCCCTTAGATTTTTCTTCTCTGGAATGCGGTGCGTGGTCTGTGGCTATCATATCAACCGTTCCGTCAAGCAAGCCTTCAACCAACGCTTTTCTGTCATCCTCACTTCGTATAGGAGGATTCATCTTAAAACGCCCATCCTCCTGTAGCATCATATCATTCATTATAAGATAGTGCGGCGCCGTCTCGCAGGTAACATCAAGACCTTTTTTCTTAGCCCTTCTGATAAGCTCAACACTTTCTTTAGCAGATATATGGCACACATGATATGAGCATCCCGTTTTTTCAACCAGTTTCAGATCTCTTTCTATCTGCTTCCATTCGGACTCTGAGCAGATCCCTCTGTGTCCGTGTTTTTTTGCATACTCCCCATCGTGTATGTAACCGCCGAAAAGCAGGCTGTTATCTTCGCAGTGGGCGGATATTATCTTCCCCAAGGTTTTTGCCTTAATCATTGCAGCTTCCATTATTTCGTCGGACTGTACTCCCCGCCCGTCATCCGAAAATCCGATAACCTTTTCAGCCATATCTTCCATGTCAGAAAGCTCATTACCGTTTTGCCCCTTAGTTATCGTCCCGAAAGGATGAACATTTATAACTGCACCTTTTTTTATTATGTCAAGCTGCATCTTCAGATTTTCAAGGCTATCTGGCGCAGGATTAAGATTTGGCATTGTACATACATCGGTAAATCCTCCCCTTGCCGCCGCAAGAGAACCTGTAACTATCGTTTCTTTATAAGAAAAACCCGGTTCACGAAAATGCACATGCACATCGGTGAAACCGGGGAAAATATAAAACGAAGAACAATCAATAGACAAAGAACCGTCATGTTCGGGGTGGCTTTCCAAACAAGTAACGGTACCGTCTGTTATACAAACAGTCTGCTTATGAAATGAACCGGAGCTATATACATATCCGTCTTTCAAAACCAATTTCATTTTTCGTGCCCTCTTCAAAAAATCAACCTTGCTCGGCAAGGTTGACGTAGTGTCTGCAGTATTAAAAAGTTATCGAAACCCTGTCGATATGTCTTTTTATTCATATCTAATCTATTATAACACAAACATATAAAATAGTCAAGACAAAAACATACACTTTTTAACATATATTTTTATTTTATTAAATAATATGAACAATAACAAATTATTTAAAAAGACTGCCATCACCAAAATATGCACCGTTACGCATTACTTTCCTGTGAATAAATTCACACCCCAATTCCTTGTCAAGCGCCACAGTAAGATAAAATGGGTTCAGATAATTCTCACTATCGGCGCAAAGTATGCAGTTTATTATAGCGCAATCAAATTCATACGTTACATCAATCTTATGGATCAGAGATTGAATGTCTATATCCTTTTCACCTTTTTTTGTCTTTTTGGTTACCGTAAGCGGAGAGTTAAATATTTTTTTGCCTATCTCTACCGCCTGTTTCGATCGATCTCCGTAATCAAGATATATCGTATATGCCGCATATTTTATATCTGTAAGCTTGCTTTCAGCTCCATAAACATCGAGCACTTTCATATCCGGCGGCAAATTTTTACCCAAGCTTTCTTTTACGTCAGCACACTTAACGCTTCCGTCGGTCTTAATGTCCATAAACTCATACACACTCTCAATTCCGATAGAAAGGGGAAGCGCAAAGGTTATCTTCATATGGGGGTTAAAACCCTCGGAGTACATCATCTTGACTTTGGCTCGGCGAAGCGCCGTCTGCATTGTCCGAAGCAAGTCAAGGTGCGAAATATACTGCAGTTTACCTGTCTTTTCAAACATTACACGGAGAGTTTTTTGTTGCACCATGTCTGTTCACCTCCCAAACAATCTGCACCGCATGCCGAGCATTTTTCACGGCAGTTAGGTGTTGTCTTCGATTCGTGCGCCTTTTTGTTTTCTCTCAAAAGAAACTCTTTTGTTACACCGATGTCGATAATATCCCAAGGCAGAACCTCATCTTTACCGAATTCACGGTTTGCATAAAACGCAGGATCAACACCACATTTATCGAATACCTCCATCCACTTTTCATAGCTGAAATATTCGTCCCATGCATCAAACTTAATACCCGCCTTATGCGCTTCAAGCATAACACGGCAAAGCTTCCTGTCTCCCCTTGCAAACACAGCTTCAAGCCTTGACACCTTTGCATCGTGATAGTTAAACTTAACCTTTCTGTCGGTTATGGTGCCAAGAATATACTGCTGTTTCTTAAGCAATATATCCATATCCTCCTGCTTTTCCCACTGGAATGCCGTAAAAGGCTTGGGTATAAAACAAGCGGCACTGATAGTAACCTTCGGAGACTTACCTTTCGGTCTTTCGGGATTTGCATAATAGGTATCAACAACCTTTTTTGCAAGCTCATGTATACCATCAAGATCAGCATATTCCTCGGTCGGAAGTCCCATCATAAAATACAATTTAACTTGTGTTTTGCCAGCCTTAAAAGCAACATCACACGCTTTCAGCAGGTCTTCCTCATACAAGTTCTTGTTTATGGCATCACGGAGTCTCTGCGTTCCCGCCTCCGGTGCAAAGGTCAGTCCGCCCGTTCTTACAGACGATATCTTATCCATAAGCTCCTTTGTAAAGCTGTCAGCCCGAAGCGACGGCAAAGAAAGGCTGACCATATTATCATCTGTCCACTCAAGAAGGCTGTCAGTCAAGCTATCTATCCTTGAATAATCGCTTATACTCAATGACGAAAGCGCTATCTCATCATAACCCGTGTTTTCAAACAGACATTTCGCCTGTTCGTTCAAACCCTCGGGAGATTTTTCTCTTATGGGACGGTAAATCATACCTGCCTGACAAAAACGGCAACCTCTTATACACCCTCTGTACACCTCAAGCATAATTCTGTCATGTATAGTTTCGATATAAGGCATTACGAGTTTATCAGGGAAATAAACCTTATCTAAATCCTTTATTATTCTCTTTCGTATCTTAACGGGAATATCTTCATACAAAGGAGTATACGCCTTGACTGTTCCATCTTTATTGTAGCTCACATTGTAAAGGGAGGGCACATAAAATCCCTCTAACTTTGCCGCCTCATGCAAGAAATCTTTTCTTGTATATGTACCGTTTTTCTTCATTTCTTTATATAGGGTTACAATCTCGCACAAAGCCTCCTCGCCCTCACCTATTAAAAAAACATCAAAAAAATCAGCAACAGGCTCGGCATTGTAAGAACAAGGTCCACCTCCTATAACTATAGGCATAGAATCATCCCTATCCTTTGATAAAAGGGGAATTCTTGCCAAATCAAGCATATTAAGCACATTCGAATAACAAAGCTCATATTGCAGCGTAAACCCAATAAAATCAAAATTAACCAAAGGATCTCCGCTCTCGACAGCCCAAAGAGAAATATTATTTTTTCTCATTTCGTATTCCATATCCTCCCACGGAGCATAAACTCTCTCACACCAAACATCCTCCATGTTGTTCAGTACGCCGTAGAGTATACGAATCCCGAGGTTTGACATTCCTATTTCGTATGAATCGGGAAAGCAAAAGGCGAAACGGGCATTCATCTTGGTCTTATCCTTAATAATCTGTCCATATTCACCACCGATATACCGTCCCGGCTTCATAACCTTTGTCAATATATTTTCTAATTCCATTTTGTCCTCCGTAAAAAAAGCATATTCGTAAACTCGGGAGGGAATCAACCTCCCTCCCGAGTTCATTTACACATAAAATTTAGAAATCAAATATACGGGAATAACCCAGAACAATTGGTAAAGTACAACATATATCGAGGGAATGGATACAACCTTGCTGAACACAAGCAAAAATGCCATAATTAATATACTGCACGCAATTGACAAAAGCTTTACCGTTATGTTGGTCTTGTTTGCATAAAGCACCTTTGAGCATAGAACAAATGCATTAAGCAATGCCCTTGGACCACTCTTGGATACAATACCGCTGTTTGCCTCATCCTGAGGAGCAGTCACCTCTTCAAGATTTTTACAGCGAAGAATTCTTACGGGATATTTTGTAATCTTAACCTTGCTTCCGAGAAGCTTGTCGTCAACATTGGGATCAAATGTCTTTATTCCAATACAAATTCCTGCCTTGTAAAGCTTTCTCAAAGCAAACTCAAAGTCGGGGTCGATAGTGTATTGAACGTACATCTTCGCAGAAACAACGTCATCACAAACCATGTACATAATACTTGCCTCACCGCTCGTTTCAAGAGCATCATCATCCAGTTCCGTTATGGGCATATAACTGTTAGCCTTAAGATATGATGCCTTACCGAGATATACATGCTGACCGTCAATAAGCGCCTCAATACCGTCTTTTGCTATCTCAATTATCTCTATATTCTCCGAGTTGCCCAAATCGTGTGTCGCTGTATCAAACACATCAGAAAGAGGACCGCCTATAATCTTAAATATACTTGCAGAATTATATAATATCTTATCAATACGGCTTTCTCCGTACACCTTTATGCTCTTAACCTTTACTCCGTATGAGGGAAATACGTCTTTATCATCAAACGAAAGCGTGTTCGCACGAGCATATTCATCAAGGGATACAGTTCCTATAATTGCGCTGTCATCATCAAAAGCTTTCTTTGATGCTCTGTAAAACGGCAAACTGAGAGAAATCAATGCACAACAGGGAATAGCCATAAGGAAGGCAAGATAACCAAAAGAAAACGCTGTCTTAACATCATATACGACCGTTGATATAATAAAGAACACAAGTCCCAAAGCCACTGCAACCGAAAGAAGAACGCTTATAACAGAGTTACTTCTTGAATAATAATTCATTCTGTCATAAAAACCTTTTACAAAGCCTGTCTTGCCTATCTTAAACATAGATACCTCTTCCTCTTCGGAAAGGTAGTCGCCAAACGCTTCGTTTTCAAGCCTTGCATTATCGTCGTCAACATGAGTTATTGTATATTTAAGTCTCTTTGACGCAACTATGTTAAAGCTAAATATTTCTCTCTTTAAATTAAAGAAGTCATATATAAGTGTTATAAAAATACACAATATTGCAGGGAAAACATAGAGCGCAACAGATGGGTCTGTTTCTGACATAAAACAATGCGCGATATGATACACCGCTGATGTAACAGCAACAACTGCCGTTATGCTTTCGGGAAGCGGCCGCATTGCAAACAGCGCTCTTATACCCTTGTATATCTCATCCCATGCAAGTGCTCCCGCAATCACCAAAAGCTGAAGACTTACAAGAATGTAAACAACAGGATAATTCTGCTGGTTTAAAGCTCCGGGAAGACTTCCGCCAAACACGGAAAGATTTTCGTAAATAAATGCAACAAATAATACTCCAAAACAACCTACAAGCTTCAAAAGGCTGAGTTTATGCTCTTTCCTGTACCTTGCAAATATCTCCTTGGTCTGAGATGGTGATGTAAATTCTTCAGCCATCTTTGCTGTTTTTACTTCTTTTCTTTCATCCTTGAGATATTCCTGAACATCAATATCAAGCTGGGTCTCTATCTTCTGGGCTTCCTCTTCTCCATACATGTTTTTCAGCTCATCCTCATC
>JAZRIJ010000083.1:0-70420 GCA_045645205.1 Eubacteriales bacterium | reverse complement strand
TGTTGTACAATTACCTCGTTGTTTTGTTGTTGGTTTTTTGTGGTGATTAAATTATACAACAAAGCAAGCGGTTACTCAATACCTTTCGGCATTGAATAACCGCTTTTCTTTTTTGACTGAGTTAATGACTCAGCCCCTTTTATTATTTATTCTTTTTTGCAGTTCTTCGATATATAAATACACACATACATAACACCGACAATGTTATAAATACAGGATATGCATACATTTTTACCGTTTCTATCCATTTATCTTCAGAAAGGACCGGATTAAATATATCATTAAGCTGTTGACTGTTATATTCCGATGACATACTTTCAATGGAAGTTATAAGCGCCTGAGGACTATCGTAAAAATTTTCTTCTGCATGAAATAGTATTTTTATTGAGTCAACCCTGTTTATACCAGAAAAAGACGAAAAATCACAGTATATTTCTAACCATGTTGCCTCCTTGACTCTGCCTGTCAGCTCATATATATCATTTCCCGCGGTAATAACAACGGTAAGTCCAACATAATTTACATTTGTAGGCAAAGATGCAACATTTATACCAAAATGAAGTATAGGCGTTACAGAAAGATCCAAAGAATGATCAAACTCTTTTACTATACCTCTTGTTTCCCCTTCGGGAACATTGCCAAAATAAAGAGAAAGAAGAGAATCACGCCCCGACATAGATGAACCTGCTGTCATTTTCTCGGTAAAACCGTATCTTTTCCAACCATCCGTGCCGCTCGAAAAATCCGCAAAACCAATACTCCCCTTCGTTGCAGGCTTTGTAAGAGAAAAACTTCCCGAAGTTATTCTTTTTTTTGCAATATTATTATCAGAAAACCCGTCAATTATGCTATCCCATGTGGCAACACCCAAAACATCCGAAACAAAACTGCTTGCCGTAAGGGAAAGAGAAGTATCAATATATTTCATAGCATCATTATAATTACAGTTTCTGTCTGTTATATATGCCGAAACCGCAGTATTCAAAGCTTTATAGCAATTGTAAACATAATCGGCAGTTATATTTTGATTTGGCAAATTGGTATAATTTGTTTTTTCAATAATTACATAATCTCTTACAAAACCATTGTACATACTTTGAGAATTTTTCAAATAATCAGTAACAATTCCAATATTTTTAAAACTTACTCTATCCGACGGTTCTTGAGCACTCAATGTACTGTCATTGTAAGAAGAGTAATTCTGTCTTCCTTCGGGATACAGATTCTGTACAATCCCCCACTCCACGTTACCGCTGTCAAGATAACACCTGTTCAACGCATCTAGAAAGGCTTTGTTGTCAAATCTGGTATACAAGTCAAACGGAAGTTTTCTGTTCCAACTATCGTCTAAATAGGTGTAAACCTCTACATAAGGCGCATAGGATTTCACCGCATTGTAAACAATGCGTAGCCCATTTGCATATTCGAAAACAAACTCTTCCAACGTCTTGTTTCCCATATTATACCCCACACTTGACATTGCAACATTGTCTCCGAACACAAAACGTGTTACCGAATAGTCAACACTGTATTTTCGCGCAAAGAACTCACTTATCGCGCGCAAATACATAAGACCCTGGCGGTCAGAGGTATTGTAAGCACAGTACCTCGCATTCAAGTCCGCATCCCTGTGAATAAGCATTCTGTTCAATGCCTCATTGCCTGTGTCCGAAATAACAAATACAAGGGTTACATCTATATTTTTTTCAGCAAAGTTCTTTATCATTATATCAACAGCAGAATAATACTCTGAATTATAATAGTAAAGCTTTCCTCCGCACTCAAACTTGCTTCCGGCCGTAATGTCCCTCAGAAAAAATTTTCCTATATCAACCCAGACGACCGTATCCGATGCGCCTACCTCCTGCATAAAAGCTATGCTTTCTCCGTAAATACCCTTACCGGTGCTGTAACCTGTCGGCCTTGATGCATTTTTTACATAGTTCTCGGGGTTAGTTATACATTTTGGACTTGATACAATTTCAAAACCGTTACCGCTTTCTACAGCAACAGTATATTTTTTGTACAAAAATAGCCTCGCATCATCAGTCCGACTGTACTTCACACGAAAGATAAAATCCTCCGAGGTTATAACACTCTTCTCAATACTTTCACCGGAAGATAATATTTCAGGTGTTATACTATCGCACAAATCATTTGAAAAAAGATATATATCATTCCCTCTGTATTTTTGAAAGCTCTCTCTGTTAAGGCTTCCTTTTATTATGATCTCTCCCGTATTTGCGTTGACAGCGCAGGTATCAACATTTCCTATACCGTAAGCCTTGGAAACATAAGTAGAATCAGGAATAATACCGTATATCTGTACAATCCCCAAATTTGAACCCTCAAAACACAGCCGAATTTCTTTTATCCCTTCCGCTTTAAGAGGAAGATATACCGTTGAATAGCCACTGTTCGAAAGTTCATAATATGACTCCTCGGCAAAAGTCCCCTCACTTCCCCGAGCCTGAAGGCTTACTCTGCGGCAAACTCCATTGGTTTTAAAATCAACCCTTATGCAGTTAGCAGGTTCTATGGTATCATACGCAAAATCGTCCGATTCAAGCAAAAACTCATCTCCATTTGCTGATATTTCAAAAACACCGTTTGAAACACCACCCGTTCCCCCTGTCAAACTATATCCATCTGCCGAAAACAACAATCTATTTATCAAATTAGTTTTAGATGACAAAGCTATGCTGTCTATATAATACTCAAAAAAAGCTTCAGGAATTTTCTCGCTTTCATATCCCACCGATATCCTGATTCTGTTTACCGAGCTTCTGCCTTTCCACTCGGAAATATCGACAACAACTCCGTTCCATCCGCCGCTTTCAATATTTTCGCTTGTTATAAATATGTCATCATTCGAATACATCTCAATTATAAAAAAACATTTGCATTCTTCATACAGTTGAGTACAGTTCACCGATAAGATTGCCGAGTTGTATGCCGACAAATCAAGTGGGGTAACAAAAGTCTTGGATATATAATTACGCTGTAACGATTTCGCATCCTGTGTACGTACAATAAGACATCCTTCATCAGTAAGCGGCTTATACGGAAAAGTATCTATAGTTTCACCAAGGGTCACATTGCTTAATATGCTTTCGGAATCCCATCCCTCGTTTGTTTCGGTAAAACCGTTCAACGTCTCTGAAATATTATTTTTTAGCACAAAGGGACTGATATCATTTACCGTTTGCGAATAATCCTTCTCTGCCTTTACGGCAAAATTTAAGGAAAACATAAGAATAATCACACATATAAAAATTATTCTTTTTTTCATTCGCCATCCCCCTTTTTTTGTACTATACATTACGCAATAATAATAACATAAATTCCTTTATAAATCAATATGGTAATATTATGGAAAAAAGATTTTTTTGTAAAATGTGTACTTTTTATTGACACAATTTTACAAAAGTAGTATAATAATATATGTTTGATTTTTAAGATGAGGAGTTGATAGCCTTGGCACAAATCGGCTTTGACAATGCTGAATATATAAAAAAGCAGTCTGAGCAAATTGCGAGAAGAATATCGGAATTTGGGGGAAAACTTTACCTTGAATTTGGAGGCAAGCTATTTGACGACTATCACGCCTCCCGTGTTTTGCCTGGCTTTAAACCCGAAAGTAAGCTTCAAACACTTAAAAATATTTCAAAAGACGTTGAAATAGTTATTGTCATCAGTTCCTGCGACATTGAAAATATGAAAATTAGACGCGATATAGGCATTTCCTACGACAATGACGTGCTTAGACTCATTGATGCTTTCAGAGAGTTTGGTCTTTTTGTAGGAAGTGTTGTTATTTCCAAATATGACAACCAGCCTGCCGCAAAAAAATTTAGAGAAAGACTTGAATCTTTGGGTGTGAAAACCTACGTACACTACCCGATTGCAGGTTATCCTTATGATGTTAACCATATAGTAAGTCCCGAGGGATTTGGCAAAAACGAATATATTGAAACCGAAAGACCTCTTGTTGTTGTTACAGCTCCCGGCCCCGGAAGCGGCAAAATGGCTACCTGCCTCTCACAGCTTTATCATGAAAACGAAAGAGGTATAAAGGCAGGCTATGCAAAATTTGAGACTTTTCCTATATGGAATTTGCCCTTGAAGCATCCTGTAAACCTTGCATATGAAGCAGCAACAGCTGACCTTGACGACATAAACATGATAGACCCCTATCATCTCGAAGCTTACGGACAAACTGCCGTAAACTACAACAGAGATGTTGAGGTGTTCCCCGTCCTAAATGCTATTTTTGAGCATATAAAAGGTAAAAGTCCCTATAAATCCCCTACTGACATGGGCGTTAATATGGTTGGAAACTGCATTGTTGACGACGATATTGTAAAAGAAGCTTCAAATCGGGAAATTATCCGCCGTTACTTTGCTGCTCTTTGCGATCAAAGATACGGGAAAGTCAAGCCGACGGTGGTTGAAAAAATTGAGGTTCTTATGAACCAAGCAAAGATCTCCACAGACGACAGAAAAACAGTCAAAGCGGCCATTAACCGATCAATAGAAACCAATAATCACCCCGCCGTTGCAATAGAACTTGACGATGGCAGAATAGTAACCGGAAAAACCTCTCAGCTTCTTGGCGCGGCTTCAGCGGCACTGCTTAATGCGGTAAAAGCACTTGCAAACCTACCTAAAGAAACTATGATGATAGCTCCCGAAACAATTGAACCCATTCAAAAACTTAAGATAAACTCTCTGGGCAACCACAACCCCAGACTTCATACCGACGAAGCGTTGATCGCCCTTGCAATCTCGGCATCCACAGACAGCATTGCAAGTTTGGCAATGGATCAGTTGGAAAAATTACGCGGCTGTCAGGCACATTCAACTGTTATACTGTCTCCGGTTGATGTTGATGTTTACAGAAAACTTGGCATCGATCTTACCTGCGAGCCTCAACATAACACAAAAAAATTATATCACAAGTAATATTAAACAGCTCAAGAAAAATTGTTTCCTGAGCTGTTTTTTATATATTACACCGCGCTACCCGGCTGAACGCCGACGGTAACAGGCGGTGCTGTTCCTTGTGTCGTCAGTCCAAATGATACAGATAATGCATCATTTACTTGTTGCATTACACTTGTATCAAGATGTCCCATTTTTTCCTTCAGTCTTTTTTTATCTATTGTACGTATTTGCTCGAGCAATATAACGGAATCCTTTGCAAGCCCGAATTTATCCGCATATACATCTATGTGAGTGGGCATTTTTGACTTCCCTAACTTACTCGTTATTGCCGCCGCAATAACAGTTGGGCTGTACTTATTTCCTACGTCATTTTGTATAATAAGAACAGGCCGCAGTCCTCCCTGCTCACTTCCCACAACGGGACTTAAATCCGCATAATAAATATCTCCTCGTTTTACCGTCAAAATCAATTCACTCTCCATTTTTTTGATTACTTCTCTGTTCAAAATTATTTTTGCCGCATCATCCTGTTTTTTAATCAACATTTTTAAGAAAAACATAAAATTATTGCAAAGGCCGTAATATAAAGTTTTTAGCCTTCCATTATCATAGTATTACATATACAGAAGTTGTGCCAATCAAATAAACGTACACCAAATTCTGACTTAACAAAGCTATATAATTCCAAATGCAACACAAAATATTCGGGAAATAATTAAATAATCTTTTTTTATATCTTCTCCGTCAAAATAAAATATTATACGCTTTACATATGCCGACAAAGATTTTTTTAACTCTGTTGTAAAATGCTTTTACAGTAAATAAGCAAAAAAACACGGAGGTTTAAAATGGACAGCAAAAAAACTGATATAAAAAAATCGGCAAAACAGTTTTTAGACGAATACATAGGGATGTATATAGGAGAACTGCCAAAAACAAGGGATGAGATATTTCAAAGACTCCCCGAACTGTTAAAGATGCTTGGCTCTGTATTTCTGAACGGAGTATTGGGGTATCTCTTTGGAACAATGGCGATTGCATATTCGGCAATACCGCTGGGAACAGCATATCTGTCAGCATCAAGAAAATATGTCAGTTTTATTTACATAGGTCTTGCCGTATCAGCAGCAACAGAAAAAACAGGGTTAGCCCTTTCCCTGTTTCTTATATATACGGCACTTTATATAGCAAGAATATTAGTATACCGCAGTTTTGGTATGAAAAATAAAAAATTTGCACTGTTTGGGGAAAGTGTGAAGTACAGACTTATAGAGGGTTTCAGCGCCTCTCTCCTTATCAGCATGTATCGCGCGGCAATATTTGGCTTTCTGTACTACGATATATTCGGAGGGATTTTTGAAATCATAACAGTCCCTATGTTTATAAAGCTATATGATTATCTAATTGATGAAAAATACAAATACAGCATAAAAAAAGAAATAGGTCTTACAGCCGTAATATGCTCTGTGGCGCTCGCTCTGTCAAAAATATACATTTTGGGTTTTTCTGTAGGCCTGCTTGCAGCAGGAATAATAACCCTTTACATGTCGAAAACAACCGGATTTCTTCGGGGCGGTATATACGGTCTTGCCTGCGGCTTTATGTGCAACCCTGTGTTGTCTCCCGTATTTGCTCTTATGGGTATGACTGCAGGCGCATTATGGAAATTAGGAACAGCATCTGCTCTATCTGTATCATGCTTTTTAAGCATATTATGCGCAATATATGTCGAGGGATGGAACAGCCTTACACTTTATGCTCCCGAGTTTTTCTGCACATGTCTAATATTCTTCCCCTTTGCAAATTTCGGTTGGCTTCCAAAGCTTAAGCTTTACAATATATACACAGAAAATACCGATAGTGCCGATATAACAGCTATGCTTGCAGAAAAACGACAGAGAGATACAGAAAAAAAGTTTAATAATCTCTCCGAAGCATTTTCTGAGCTATCCGAAGTATTTTATACATTAAGCGACAGAACAAGAAGACCGGGAATAATAGATACACGGCAAATATGCGACAAGGTTTGCGACTCATATTGCCCTAAGTGCTTTTTCAAAAGCATTTGTTGGGAAAAAGAGTTTTCTTCCACACAAGATGTGTTTTTAAAAATTGCAAAAGAGCTTTGTGATAAAGGCTACGTTGAAAACAATGCGGTTGATAGCTATATGATTCAGCGTTGTCGCCATATGGACAGAATACTTGAAAAAATAAACGAAGAACACGCAAGCCTGCTTGAAAAAATGATAAGCCAAAACAAGACCGAGATCTTTGCTATGGATTACGAGTCAATGGCGCACCTGCTGTCTGCGGCAGTCATGGCAAACTGCGGAGAATATCTGCCCGACGAGGATACAAGAGCCAAGCTTACCGAGGCAATAAAGCATATTAAATTTTCGGCGCGAAATATATGCGTTTACGGCAAACGAAAGCTGTCAATAGTTGCGGGTGGAGTTGACCTCGGCAGTATGAAAATGCCCGCCAACGAAATAAAGGAATGTTTTGAAAATATTTGTTGCGCAAAGCTGACCCAGCCTTCATTTGAGGTAGAGGGCGACTACGTGACAATGACTCTTGACTCGGCAAGAAAATTTGGTGTTGAATACGCAGCCGCATCAAACACAAAGAAAAACGAGCACTTTTGCGGCGACCTTGTTTGTATGTTTGAAAACAACAACGACTATTTTTATTCTCTCATAAGCGACGGTATGGGCAGCGGCAGAGAGGCGGCACTTACCTCACGGCTGTGCGGTGTGTTCCTTAAAAAAATGCTGACAGCCGGTAACAGCAAGCCTGTTGCTATGGAAATGCTGAACAACTTTATAAGAAGTAAAAATACCGAATGTTTTTCAACGGTTGACCTACTTGAAATTGATCTGTTAAACGGTCATGCAAGCTTTATAAAAAGCGGAGCTGTAGCTTCATATATATTACGGGGGGACAAGCTATTCAGAATTGCTTCAAATACTATGCCTGTAGGTATAACAAAAGAAATAAACGCAGAGGAGGTTAAATTTGAGCTGGAAGACGGGGATGTTATCGTAATGGTAAGTGACGGTGTGGGGCAATCGTCGGAAGATACAGTCAGAGTCAGCAACATCCTAACTTATTCATGGGAAAATGACCTACAAAAAATGGCAGACAAAATACTGTATAATGCCATTGATAACTGTACAAGAAGCGATGATGTAAGCATAGGAATAATAAGGGTAAAGGAGATATAGATAAAGGCTCCCATTGTTGACACAATGGGAGCCTCTAACGTTACATTCGCTCTGATATATGTATATAAATTATTTAATTTTTACTTTCTTCTGCCCAGCATTGACCACATAAAAATTATTATCTGTCCCGGCACACCGAGCAACAACAGCATTTTTATGTCTATCCCAAAAGTCCGAAATGATGCCAAAAATGACAACAGCACTGACCACATCAGAATGGATATAATTATGTAGTTCGTTCTGCGGTTAAACCATACAGAGTTAAACACGAGCCACACGATCGCCGATACAGGAACTGCATATACAAAGCAAAGGTAATGACTCAGTCTTATATTTGTCGTAATATCAAGTATAACGAAAACCAATGTAGCTATAAGCCACACCAACGCAACGGAAAGACTCATTATGTCAATCTGCTTGCGTTTCTTTTTTGTCTCCTCTTCGGGTGTTCCCAAAATTACCGTTTTATGTTCTTCGCTCACGAGATAGTCTAATGTAACGCCGAACAGATCGGCTATCTGTTTCAAAACAAATATATCGGGAACAGACTCCGCCCTCTCCCATTTGGACACTGCTTTGTCGGAATAATTCAGTTTTTCCGCTACTTCCAGTTGTGTTATCCCTTTCGATTGGCGAAGCTCGGCTATGTTCTTCGCAATAACACGCTTCATTTCTTCCACAAATACAGTCCCCTTTTCTATAACGGTATATTTAACTATTAAATTTATTATATCACATATAAAACAAAAAATCAAGTCAAAAAGTCAGCCAGATAAGCCGTTCTCTCTTAGTAGTAGAGTTGCCGTTCTACCACTCTACAAAACCAAAAACAAACAGTATAGCGGTTTATCTCACAAGTGGGTTGTTTTTCTGTTGCACAAAAAATATAATAGTGCCATAGTTTTCCGAATTTTGCAAACACATTTTTGAGAGGAGGCAATACTGCCATAAATATTTTATACTACGGAGATAAAAATATTTCCGACGGACTTATAATGTCCGTCATATCACTTTTACAAAACACAAAAACAGAGCTTCACATATATGTTATGACAGCGGGCTGTGAATGGCAAGGAAAAAAGTATCTGCCCTTAGATAACAACACAGCATTAGCCCTTGAAAAATACGCAAAAACATATAACACCAATAACTCTGTTACCCTGATCGACGTGTCAGCAATGTTTATAAAAAACCCTGTAACAGCCAATCTGGAAACACGCTTTACACCTATGTGTATGTTAAGACTTTTTGCAGACAAAATTGAGATTTTACCCGACAAAATCCTGTATCTTGATTATGACATTGTATGTTTAAAAGACATAGAAGAATTATATGGTACAAATATTGAAAACTATGAGTTGGGAGGAGTTCTTGATCGATACGGAAAGTGGTTTTTCAGAAACAATTTTTTAAAATTTGACTATATAAACTCGGGTGTTTTGCTTCTTAATATGAAAAAAATAAAAATGACCGGACTTTTTACCAAATGCCAAAAGCTTTGTGCAGAGAAAAAAATGTTGATGCCTGATCAATCAGCCATCAACAAGCTGTCAAGGCATAAGCTGTTACTTCCCCAAAAATACAACGAGCAAAAATTTGAAAACAAAAACACAGTTTTGCGGCATTTTTCCACATTTTTTAAATTTTTTCCCCTATTTAAAGCGGTTACAGTCAAGCCATGGCAAACAGATAGGATGCATAGTATTATGAAAACACATCGTTACGATGATCTAACAAATGAGTGCAAAATGTTTAAAAATTTATTCTTACAAAACTGATAACATAAAATAAATTATTTTAAAGGAGATAAAAAATGAACAACATAATACCAATATTCTTTTCAATTGACGACAACTATGCCCCTTATCTTGCAACAGCATTAAATTCAGCTATAAAAAACGCCTCAAAAAACAGGGAATACAAGGCTATAATCCTGATTCAAGAGCTTTCGGAAGAAAACAAGCAAAAAATATCTGCACTTGAAACCGAAAATTTTAAAATAATGTTTGTTCCCATGTCAAATGAACTGGAAGAAATAACCGACAGAATGTCCAACCGCCTCCGTTGCGACTACTTTACACTTACTATTTACTTCAGGCTCTTTATCCCTCTGATGTTCCCCGAATATAACAAGGGAATCTACATTGACAGCGACGTTGTTCTCACGGGAGATTTGGCAGAGCTTTACGATATTGATATTGGAAACAACTACATAGGTGCTTGTCAGGATGCCTCAGTCGTTGACGTTCCCGAGCTTGCATCATATATGGAGGATGCCGTAGGTGTTGACCGTTATAAGTACATAAATTCGGGCGTTCTGCTTATGAACCTTAAGCTTTTACGCGAGAAGCAGATTGAAAAACAGTTTCTAAACCTTCTTAACACATATCATTTTGACTGCATTGCCCCCGACCAAGATTATTTAAACGCTATCTGCGCCGAAAATATATACTATCTTCCCGATGTATGGGATATTATGCCAAATGACAGACTGCCTATTCGAGACGACATAAAGCTTATACATTATAATCTGTTCTCAAAACCCTGGTGCTATGATAATATCCAGTACGGCAGTATCTTTTGGAAATATGCCGCCGACAGCGGATACATTGATGAAATTAAGTTATATAAGGAAAACTATTCCGATGAAAAAAAGCAGTCAGACCAAAGCTGTCTCAAGCTTTTGATTGAAAGAGGCTTGGCTATAACCAAAAATGATGTTACGTTTAAAAAAATATTTGAAAGCGGTGTAAAAATACGTCTATGATAATCGGCGGAAGCAAGCTACAAGTTATTGAAAATATAAAAAGAGCAACGGAGTCGGGTGAGCTTAATATAAAGGTTGAAACAGGTGATCCTGCTCTTTCTCCCGAACAAAGCGAAATGATAGTACATAGATTTTTGGATAACAGAAGCAAAACAAACTATATGCTTAAGACATTTATTGCCCGAAATACCGCCAATCTTCTGTCAAAAGTTCTGAACAAAGACTCCGAAATATTTGGTATCGAAAAGCTATCCTCAATAAACGGAGGTGCTGTTATAACCTGTAATCATTTCAACCCCATTGACAATACAACTATGCGTTATATGGCAAAAAAAGCCGGCAAAAAAAAGATATACACCGTTGCGCAAGAGACCAATTTTGCAATGCACGGCTTTTTGGGATTTATCATGAACTATGCCGACACTATTCCCATTTCAAGAAATATGCACTATATGCAGAGGGAGTTTTGCGATATTATTTCCGAGCTTGTAGGTCGGGACGAGTGGGTGCTTATTTATCCCGAGCAGGAAATGTGGTTCAACTACAGAAAGCCCCGAACAGTAAAACCGGGAGCTTATTACTATGCCGCGAAGCTGAATGTTCCCATAATAAGCTGTTTTGTGGAAATACAAGAAACAAACGAGGCTGACAATGAAGAATTCTCAAAAGTAAAATACAAAATACACGTGCTCGATACCATATATCCCGACAAAAATAAGTCAGCCCGCGAAAACAGTCGTGAAATGCAAAAAAAAGACTATATGCAAAAGCTCGAATGCTACGAGAAAGCATACGGGAAAAAATATACCGCAGAATTTGACATAAGTGATATTGCAGGATATATGAAAAAAATCAAAAGCACGACGACGGGAGCAAAAGGGTCTGTGAAGCGCATTGATAAAACAAGATATTACAAAAGCTTTGACCAAGATTTTGTAAAAACAGCAGAACAGGAATTTAAGCTGTCCGACGATTATGTTTGGGTAAGAAGGGGTGCAAAAGCCGCCTTTCTTTCTCATCTTACATACGGGGCGGCGGTAATTCTCGGCGGACTGTACTGTAAAGCGATTCTTCATATTAGTATAAAAAACAAAACAGCCTTAAAACAAGCTAAATGCGGGTGTTTTATTTTCGGAAACCACACACAGCCGTTTGGCGACGTTATAATACCCGCACTTGCAGCTCTGCCCAAAAGAATATATACGATATGCTCTCCCTCCAATTTGGGTATGCAGGGAATAGGAAAAGCACTCCCCTACCTTGGTGCTCTTCCTGTTCCCGACAGCATCACAGGACTAAAAAAATTGTCCGACGCTGTTGTAACAAGGATAAACTCAGGCAACGCCGTTGTTGTTTATCCCGAAGCTCACGTATGGGAATATTATACGGGCATACGCCCCTTTTCGGAAGCATCGTTTTTGTATCCGGTCAGAACAAAAAAACCGTCATTCTGTATGACAGCTGTATACACAAAGCATAAATTTTTTAAACGTCCGAAAATGACCGTATACATAGACGGTCCTTTTTATCCGGATGAATCCCTGAACCAACGGGAACAAGCAAAACAATTGCATGGTATTATCCACGAAACAATGCAAAAAAGAAGCAAAGAAAGCAACTTTGATTATATTGAATATAAGAAACTGTAAAAAAGTCAATATATCCCCTATTCACCTAAAAAAGATATTATCCGTATGATGAGCAACATAATTATTTGCCCTCCATACGGATAAATCTCTATATTGGTCGCAGCAATTTGGAGTATATGTTTTTTTCGAAATAAAAAAGTGCGCAGCCAAAGCCACGCACCGAAAAATGCATTGCCTCGAATGCTGCGACACATCGTTTTTATACCATAAAGGTGCAAAAACAGAGGATGCATTTTTACCAAATTAAAAATGCACCTATTATGGTAAACTTATTCAGATGTGTCGCATTGATAGTATATCATTTTCAATAAGAAATGTCAATATTATCAATAAAAATGGACAGTTTAAATTACGTGATAACATCTGTGAAATACAGATTGCGTCGCAGCAATTTGGAGTATGTGTTTTTAAAAACAAAAAAGTGCGCAGTCAAAGCCGCGCACCGAAAAACGCAAACCCCAATTGTCGCGAAACAAAACTCGAACAAACAAGGAATATCCTGTAAGTTTATCAAGTGGAATTTGCATTTTTTCCAAGTTCAAAAGATAAACTTACAAACAGATAAAAAGAGTATACTACTCCCTAAAATAAAAAGAGAATACTCCTACAGTCTGCTTATTGAGTTTTGTTTCGCACAATCAGTATATCATCATTAATAAAAAATGTCAATATTATCAATAAAAAAACAGCTCCAAAAACTCTCCTCTATACGTATCGATGTAAAAGTATAATTAATCCCCGCCGTATCATCCTCAAATGCAGCAAAGGCTCTCGGCGGGGAAATTTTATTTAAATGACATAGCGCAGTTCAAACTTATTATTTCGCGCTGACTTGCAGTCTTATTGCTGTTCTGACATCGTCATTTATGGTTACCTCAGAAAACGACGGAACACAAATAAGCTCAATACCAGACGGTGCAAGAAAACCTCTTGCTATCGCAATTGCCTTAACAGCCTGATTTACCGCGCCTGCACCAACCGCTTGCAATTCGGATTGCTTCTTTTCGGTTATAACGCCTGCCAACGCCCCTGCTACAAGATTTGGGTTTGACTTAGATGATACCTTCAGTATTTCCATATAATACAATCTCCGTTCAATTAATTCGTTAGATTTATTCTTATATATGTTATCTCAAACATATGTTGAAACACAACTACTATATTATATGGTCAACCTTTGTATTTGGCAATGCATTACATTTTTATAGAAATGTTTTGAAACTTCTTTATACCTAAAATCTAACTCTTCTTACTCCTACTGTTTTAACATTTTGAATTTCAGCCGTATCAAATTCAAATATAACCCCGTTATACTCTATCTCACCGTCAGCAAACTCAAACCTAACCGGCATCTTTGTTTTCATTTTTTCTATAATAAGCTCACTCTTTACTCCCAGTATTGAATCCTTAGGTCCGCACATACCGAGATCGGTTATATACCCCGTTCCATCAGGCAATATCTGCTCGTCTGCCGTCTGCACATGGGTATGCGTACCAAATATACCGTTGATCTTTCCGTCAAAATATCTTGCCAACGCATATTTTTCACCCGTTGCCTCGGCATGAATATCCAGCAAGCTCAAATTATACTTCCCTCTTTGATTTTCAAGACACTTTTCAACAGACAAAAAAGGGCAATTTAAGCTTTCCATAAAAACAGTTCCCGACACATTCATAACAAGTATTCTTAATCCCTTACAGTCAAGAATGGTAAAACCGTTACCTGCGCACTCTCCGGGGAAATTCATAGGTCTAACTATATAACTGCTTGAATCAAGAAATTCACGAAGGGAGTGTTTCTGCCATATATGGTTTCCGCCCGTTATAACGTCAACACCATAGTCAAGTATCATCTGCGCAGTATTGGCGTCAATACCGTTACCCCTACTTGCGTTTTCGCCGTTTGCAATAACAAAATCTATCTTTTCACAATCTCTATATTTCCAAAGCTTATTCTTAAGTCCATCAACAGCGCCGGGACTTACAATATCACCCAAAGCTAAAATTCTCATAAATATTACCCTTCTATGCGGTATTTACATCTATTATTTTTTATCTAACTTTCCTCATAATACAACAATATCACAATCCGTATGTTTGACATACGGACTGTGATACCCGTGAAACGCATATAAATATATATTAAACGGTAAATTTTCCGTTTTTTGATTTCGAATTAGTTCTATATAAATTTATATGTGAAAATTGTGCGTATAGACACAATGCTCAAAATTTATTTTGCATATTCGATCGCACGGTTTTCTCTGATAACGTGGATCTTGATCTGACCCGGATACTCAAGGTTTTCCTCGATCTTCTTTACAACGTCTCTTGCAATAAGTACCATCTGCTCATCGTTTACTTCGTTTGGCTTAACCATAATACGAACTTCACGTCCTGCCTGAATAGCGTAGGATTTTTCAACACCGTTAAAGCTATTTGCAATTTCTTCAAGCTTCTGGAGTCTCTTGATGTAGTTTTCAAGGTCCTCACGGCGCGCGCCCGGTCTTGCAGCTGAAATTGCATCTGCAGCCTGAACTATCATAGCAATTACAGTGCGTGGCTCAACATCGTTGTGGTGTGCCTCAATAGCGTGAATAACCTCTTTGTTCTCCTTGTACTTCTTGGCAAGGTCAACGCCGAGCTGTACATGAGAGCCTTCTACCTCTTGTGTAAGCACCTTACCAATATCATGGAGCAAACCTGCTCTTTTAGCAAGAGTGCTGTCAGCGCCTATCTCATCGGCTATCATACCTGACAGGTGGGCAACCTCAATGGAGTGGCGGAGTACATTCTGTCCGTAGCTTGTACGGTACTTAAGTCTACCAAGCATTCTAACAAGTTCATTGTTCACACCATGAACACCTGTCTCAAATATTGCCTTTTCTCCTGCCTGTTTAATAGTATTTTCAACTTCCTTACGAGCCTTTTCAACTGTTTCCTCAATTCTTGCGGGATGTATTCTTCCGTCGGAAATGAGTTTTTCCAAAGTAATTCTCGCAACTTCTCTTCTGATCGGGTCAAATCCCGAAAGGGTTATTGCTTCGGGTGTATCATCAATTATAAGATCAACACCCGTAAGTGTTTCGATTGCACGAATATTTCTGCCTTCTCGGCCGATAATTCTTCCCTTCATGTCATCATTGGGAAGCGGAACAACGGATACCGTGGTCTCGGACACGTGGTCTGCCGCGCAACGCTGAATAGCAAGCGAAATAATGTTCCTCGCCTTGTCCTCCGCCTCTTCTTTGATCTGGGCTTCGATTTCAACGATTTTCTGAGCTGCCTCATGCTTGACCTCGTCTTCAATACGCTGTACAAGCTCTTTTTTAGCTTCAGCTGCGGTAACACCCGCTATCTGCTCCAGCTTTTCCTGCTGCTGTACACGAATAACTTCAAGCTGTTCCTTTAATTCTTCGTTTTCCTTGATCTTGCGGTTTAACTGTTCGTCCTTTTTTTCGAGAGAGTCCATCTTGCGTTCAAGAGCCTCTTCTTTTGAAACGGCACGACGTTCAAGTCTCGAAACTTCGTTTCTTCTCTCCTTGATCTCACGCTCAAGCTCATTTCTTGAACGAAGTATCTCTTCTTTTGCTTCAATAAGAGCTTCTTTCTTTTTGGTTTCTGCTACCTTTTCACCTTCTTCAACGATCTTCTTGGCTCTTTCTTCCGCCAAGCCTATCTTTGCTTCTGTTACTTTCTTTCGGTAAGCAATTCCCAAAACCATTCCGACAGCAATACCGACTGCAAGGGCTAAGATTCCGATTATAGCTTCAATCATAATAGTGCACCTCCTTAGTCAATATTCATTTTTTACAAGCAAATATAATTATAATACCAACGACAATTCATAATGTAACAACGGTTGCTCTTAATCCTATCAGACCGACTATACTGAATGACATACGAGCACCTCCGTCACACACTCATTGCCACATAGTAAACACAACATTTACCCATATTAGTCTTATTTTATAACATTTGAATCAATATGTCAATAAAAATTTAAATAAAAAGTATAAACACAAGTAATAGTAAGTCTAATTTGTGGAAATCAACAATATATAATGTATATTTTGTAACTGAAAACTAATTTTTTTAACACATTTAACAAAAACAGCAATTATACACAATACCCTCTTGACATTGATATATTTTTTTGGTAAAATTACAAACAAGATATGTATATTTCTTTTAAATTCTTTTGCAAATATTTAAACATATCTACTTTTAGGAGGATCATATGAAAAAAACTTTTACCAAACTTTTAGCATTGCTCTTGGTTTCATTAATGCTAATATCAATGTTTACCGCCTGCAACAAGGATGAAGAAAAAAATAATGAAGATAATGATGGCGTAATTGCAGGTACAGCCGAAAACCCAAATCTTCCAAAAACAGACTACAAGGGACATGAATTTACCTTTATAACCAACCTCGGCACTTCTTATAACACAAATTATCTTATCTCAAAGGATGAAGAAGGTGAAGTTCTCGACAGTGCCATTGCACGCAGAAACGCAATAATTGAAGAAAAGTACAACATAAAAATTAAACAGCTAAACGTTTCTGATATTACTACAGAAGTTAGAACGCAGGTTATGGGTGGTTCCACCGATTTTGACGCTATACTTACATCAGGCAAAAGATTGGCTGTTATGGCTCAGGAAAACCTGCTTTACAACCTGCTTGACATCGAACTGTTCGATTGGGATAAATCGTATTGGGACAGCAGATCCAAAGACCAGCTTATGATTGGCGAGAAGCTCTATTTTGCAAACTGCGCACTCAATATACATACAATTGGTTTTTGCGTATTCTTTAACAAAAAGCTTGTTGAAGACTTTCAGCTTACCAGTCCATATGAATATATGGAAAATAATGAGTGGACAATTGATAACTGGGCAGAAATGGTGTCATCCATTTCCGTTGACTTAAATCATGACGGAAACATGACAGAAGTTGACCAGTACGGTACTCTTATGGAACACCACAACCCAAGAATGTTCCTCTATGCTTCCGGGATTAGAGCTACAACAAATGACGAAAATGGTTACCCTCAAGTTACACTCTTGTCCGATGGCGACAAGACTGTTACCCTCTACGAAAAGCTCAAACAAGTATTTTCCAATGAATCAATTTCATTTTGTATGACATGTTCTACCCCTTCCTTTGACAGTGCACAGTTCAACCACAAGTTCAGTTATCTCCGCAGTCTGTTTACACAAGACTTGTACCTCTTCCATTACACAAGTGAAGGCGCGCTTTACGAATTTGCTGAAATGGAAAGCGATTTTGGTGTTGTTCCCTTCCCCAAGTATGATAAAAACCAAGAGTTGTATCAAACAATTTATCCTGCTAACAACAACCTTTTCGCACTTCCGTCAATCAACAAAAATCTTGAACGTACAGCAACTATTATTGAAGATATGAACTATGTATCCAGCTTTACTGTTATTCCCGCTTGGTTTGATACTCTTCTTACAAGAAGATTCGCAAGAGATGATGAGTCAGAAGAATCCCTTCATATTCTTCGCAACAACTGCGTATATGATCTTGGTCTTTACTACAACTTTGGAGACTTGGCGAGCAAAGTTTTGGACGTTGACCCCAAACAGTCAAATATTGCCAGAAACTATGCAAAAATTCAAAGAGCTGTAAACTCAAGTATTCAAAATATCTACTCCAATTTCGAAGATTTTAAATAACTTTACATAAATTAAAGGTACACCAAAAAGGTGTGCCTTTTGTTTTGCATAAAAAGCCTGTTTATCGGACTTTTTTAACACAAGACTCATTTTTGCAATTATTTTTATGCAAAAATTATCCTGTTTATATATGCATTCACACTCAAAAAAACAAAATAAACAGTATAACAAGCTTACTTTTTGGCATATAATCATACCAAAAACAACATAAAAAAATCTATTGCTTTTAGTAAAATCATGTGGTAAAATATAAAGTGGTAAATTTTGTACATAATCAGACGTAAAGGCAGGTAATAAAATGGTTATAAAAAGCGAACAGGGAATAGGCGATATCGAACTTCTCGATGCCCTTAAAAAGTCTATAGAAAATAAAAAACTTAAAAAAGTTTTACTCCTCCCCCCCGACCACACAAGACTGTATTCGGGCGCAGGTAAAATTTGTTCTATGTATTACAACCTTTTGAAAGACAACTGTATCGTTGACATTATGCCTGCACTAGGCACTCACGAGCTTATGTCTGAAGCTGAGTGTAAGATGTTTTTCGGCGAGGATATTCCCTATGAAAAATTTTTAGGACACAACTGGAAAACAGACGTTGTAAAGCTGGGCGAAGTTCCTGCTGAATTTGTATCTGAAGTATCCGAAGGTCTTGTAAACACCAAAATTGACGTTGAAGTAAACAAACGTTTGGTTTCCGGAGAATATGACTTGATAATCTCCATGGGTCAGGTCGTTCCTCATGAGGTCGTAGGTATGGCAAACTACTCAAAAAACATCTTTGTCGGTTGCGGCGGCAGTTCAATGATAAACAGTTCTCATATGCTTGGAGCGTTCTACGGTATGGAAAGAATTATGGGCAAAGATTTCTCTCCGGTACGAAAAGTATTTGACTACGCCGAAGAAAACTTTATACAAAACATTCCGCTCATGTATGTTCTCACCGTTACAACCAACACCGGCGATGATGTTCATATTCATGGCTTGTTTATCGGAAGAGAAAGAAAGCTGTTTGAAGAAGCGGTTGCTTTGAGTCAAGAAAAAAATCTCAACTACCTTGATAAACCCTTGAAAAAGGTTGTCGTTTATCTTGACGGCAGAGAATTTAAGAGCACTTGGCTGGGCAACAAAGCCGTCTACAGAACAAGAATGGCAATTGCCGACGGCGGTGAACTTATCGTTCTCGCTCCCGAGGTTGCAAAGTTCGGCGAAGACAGCGAAAATGACAAACTTATCAGAAAATACGGTTATGTGGGCAGAGAAAGAGTTCTTGAATTAGTAAACGAAAATGAGGATCTTGCAAACAACCTTTCTACAGCAGCTCACCTTATTCACGGTTCTTCTGACGACAGATTCAGCATAACCTACGCAACGCGCAAGATTACAAAAGAAGAGGTCGAGGGCGTAAACTTCAAATATATGCCTTACGAAGAGGCGATCAAAAAATACGATATTACAAAGCTTGTTGACGGCTACAACACCGTTGATGGCGAGGAAATATTTTATATCAGCAATCCCGCTCTGGGGCTGTGGGCAACGAAAGACAAAATTCAGTAATGGATTACATTGATCTTCACACACATTCACATTTTTCCGACGGCTCAATGTCTCCTACAGACCTTGTTGCGTTGGCAAAACACTGCTCGCTACGCGCAATAGCATTGACTGACCACGATACAGTTGACGGAGTTGCTGAAGCTATCGAAGCAGCGAAAAAGTACGGAATCGAGGTTATACCCGGAATTGAGTTTTCGGCTGTATCAACAGGAGAAACTCATATACTGGGATATGGCATAGACATATATAATTCCGAGCTTGTTGCCGCTATCGACCTCGCAAAAGAATTGAGACTGCAAAACAACCAAAGAACAGCAGAGGCATTACAGAAGCTGGGTTTTGACATAACGGTTGAAGATGCAAGAAAGCTTTCGCCTATAGGTAACTTAGGCAGGGCTCATTTTGCAAAGGTTATGGAAAACAAAGGGTATGTCAACTCGGTAAAAGAAGCATTTGACCTGTATCTGCAAAAGGGAAGACCGGCTTTTAACAGTCTTAGGCTTTTGCAACCGGAGGATGCTGTAAAACTTATAAAAAATGCAGGCGGAAAAGCTTATCTTGCCCATTTGCATTTGACAAAAATGAAAGACAAAGAGCTTGAAGCCTATGTTGTCAGTCTAAAGAATGCCGGACTTGACGGTCTCGAGGGTTATTATACCGAGTATGACGACAAGATGCAGGAAGAATATCAAGCCCTCGCCCAAAAGTACGGCCTCAAAATATCAGGCGGTACAGACTTTCACGGAGCAAACAAGCCGCATATAAAATTAGGCGTAGGCTACGGAAACCTGAAGATACCGTACAACCTGATCAAAGAAATGTTTTAGATTATAAACTAAGAAAAATAAAAATTTATAATATAATTTGCCGCTGAAATCAGCGGCGGAATGGAGAATAATAATGAAAAAATCAGACATCGGACTTATTGGTCTTGCCGTAATGGGTGAAAACCTCGTTATGAACATGGAAAGCCACGGCTTTACCGTGTCGGTTTACAACCGTACAACAGAAAAGGTAAAGAGCTTTGTTGAAGGCAGAGCAAAGGGTAAGAACATTGTAGGCACATACAGCCTTCAGGAGCTTGTTGACTCTCTCGCAAAGCCCCGTAAGGTTATGATGATGATCAAAGCGGGCGGCGCTGTTGACAGCACGATTGAACAGCTCATCCCCCTTCTTGAAGAAGGCGACATCATTATTGACGGCGGTAACTCACACTTCCCGGATACTGCGCGCAGAACAGCATATGTTGAATCAAAGGGTCTCCTTTACATCGGTACCGGTGTTTCCGGCGGTGAAGAAGGCGCGCTTAAAGGCCCCAGCATGATGCCCGGCGGCTCACCTGCAGCTTGGGAATCAGTTAAGCCTATTTTCCAGGCTATCTGCGCTAAGGTTGAAGACGGCTCACCCTGTTGCGACTGGGTTGGCGAAAACGGTGCAGGCCACTTCGTTAAGATGGTTCACAACGGTATTGAATACGGCGATATGCAGCTCATCTGCGAAGCATATCAGCTTATGCGTGATTACCTCGGTCTTTCAGCTGACGAAATGCACGAAATTTTTGCAGAATACAACAAGGGCGACCTTGACAGCTATCTCATAGAGATCACACGTGATATTCTCGGTTACAAGGACACAGACGGCTCTGCTATCGTTGACAAGATTCTTGACACAGCAGGTCAGAAGGGTACAGGTAAGTGGACAGGTATCGCGGCACTTGACGAAGGCGTTCCGCTGACACTTATCGGCGAAGCAGTATTCTCACGCTGCCTTTCCGCTATTAAGGAAGAGCGCGTTGAAGCTTCTAAAGTTCTCACAGGACCTACCCCCAAGTTTGAAGGCGACAAGGCTCAGTTTATTTCCGACATCAAAGATGCTCTCTTTGCGGCAAAGATCGTTTCTTACGCTCAGGGCTACACACTTATGCGCGCGGCAGCTAAGACATACGGCTGGAACCTCAACTACGGCGGTATCGCTCTCATGTGGAGAGGCGGCTGTATCATCAGAAGCGTATTCCTCGGCAAGATTAAAGAAGCTTTTGACAACAACCCCGGACTTACAAACCTTCTCCTTGATCCCTATTTTAAGAATGTTATGGATAACGCACAGGCAGGTTGGCGCCGTGTTTGCGCTGCCGCTATCTCCAACGGTATTCCCGCTCCCGCTATGACAACAGCGCTTTCTTACTATGACGGTTACCGTTGCGAAAAGCTTCCCGCAAACCTTCTCCAAGCTCAGAGAGACTACTTCGGCGCTCACACATATGAACGTACAGATGCTCCCCGCGGTCAGTTCTTCCACACCAACTGGACAGGTGAAGGCGGCGATACTGCAGCTTCTAACTATGTGGTCTAATACACTTCAATAAACTATTTCGATTGGAGAATTATTATGAAAGAACTTAAGAAAAATTGTAAATACTCCCTTGTGGTTCCCACAAGTATGGGCGTTAGAATTACTCCCGAAAACGGTCAGCCCGTTGCCGCAAGCGATATGTTTCGTATGCAGGCAACAAGCGCAGAAACAAATGTTGCAAGCATTTCTTCTTATCTCGGTCTTCCTGTTAAGGTTCTCACAAAGTTTGTAAAGGGCAGTCCCATTGCAGCCTTTATTAAACAAAATCTTCGCGCAAGAGGTATGGACTACGAGGGTAAAGAAATAGAGCAAGGCGGACCTTGGGGTTACCGCCACCAGTTCAACATTGCTGACAGCGGTTACGGCTTAAGAGGTCCCCGTGTTACCAATGACAGAGCAGGCGAAGTAGGCAGAACACTCTGCCTTGAAGACTTCGATCTCGAAAGAATTTTTGGCGAAGAAGGCGTTCAGATACTCCACCTTTCCGGTCTTATCGCAGCCCTTTCTCCCGAAACAAGCAAATTCTGCCTTGAGCTTGCAAGAGCTGCTAAAAAGTACGGCACACTTATTTCCTTTGACCTTAACCACAGAGCATCCTTCTGGGAGGGCAGAGAACAGGAATTGCACGACATCTTTACAGAGATTGCAAGTGTTTCCGATATTCTTATTGGTAACGAAGAAGACTTCCAGCTTTGCCTCGGCATTGAAGGTCCTGAAGCAGGCGGCAAAGATATTGCTTCCAAGATTGAAAACTTCAAGGAAATGACCGCAAGAGTTAAAAAAGCATTCCCCGAAACATCGGTATTTGCTACAACACTCCGTCAGGTTATTAACGTAAATGCTCACCTCTGGGGCGCTATAACATTGGTTGGCGACGAATGGTACATTGAAGAACCTCGCGAGATCCGTGTTCTTGACAGAATCGGCGGCGGCGACGGCTTCGTAGGCGGTCTGCTTTACTCCATTCTTAAAGGTTGGGAACCTGAAAAATGGGTTAAATTCGGTTGGGCAACAGGCGCTATGGCGACAACATTCCTCACTGACTATGCACAGCCTTCCGATGAAGATCAGGTTTGGGCTATCTATGGCGGAAATGCAAGAGTTAAGAGATAAAATAAAATTATAAGCACAAAAGGGAAAACTTCTTTCAAAAAGTTTTCCCTTTTTGTTTTATTAATTAGCCAAATAATATTTAGTGCTTCTTGCACTTCCTTTTTGAATAAACAATCCGTCATTTACCATATGTCGAAGCAAACGAGATGCGGTTGATGGAGCAGCTAATGTGCCTTGCCGTACATATACACCTTCAGGACTAATACCTTTGGTTGCAAAATAATACAGTCTTTGGATTCCTCGTTGTAAATCTAATTTTATTTATCTACTTCAATTGTATCATAATGAACAAACATAGTAACATCCGGTATAATTGCTTTTCCAATCTCACAAGCTTTTGTTTGTTACTCCAAAATACCGCACAAACTCCAATTCATTTTTTCAATTCTTTTAAATTATTTTTTTTATTTTTCTCTCTCCTTTCAGTTCTTAAAGGTTTATAAAATAAAAAACTTGTTTGGCACATTAATAATTTTTCTTTACATTTACCTCTTTGTATGTTATACTTTATTTTAAGACAAAATGCATATATGGGGGTGTTATACAAATATGTTAGGCAATTTATGCGAATCAAAAGAAATAGGTTTTATATGTAACGAGATAAAGAGGCTTTTTCAGGTTGAAAAGATCATTGTTTTTGGCGTTAAACGAAGTGAAAATGAAAATACTGTTACCGACCTTGATGTTTGCGTTGTTGCAAACACAAACGATAAGAACGCATGGATAAAAAAGGCTTATATTGAAATAGACAGCGAGATTCCTTTCGACATTTTTTTATACAGTCCGTCGGAATGGGAAAATTTAACACAACAAAGCGATAGCTTTGCCTCCCGTATAGCGCGAAAGGGGTGCGTGGTGTATGGCAAGGCATAAATCCAAGGACAGCAAGGCTTACACCGACTGGATGATATATGCCGAAAATGACCTACACGCCGCATCTCAGTTACGGAAAAATCCACACACCTTGCTCTTGTCGGCGTTTCACTCTCATCAGGCTATTGAAAAGGCTCTGAAAGCCTTTATGCTTGCCCAAAAGGGATACGCTCCCGACGGTCATAATATAATATTTTTATGCAAAACTGCCGCTAAGGTAAACAACGGATTTTTTGACTGGATAGATGAATGTGTCGCTTTGAATAACTACTATATACAGACACGCTATCCGCCCGACTTTCCGCTTAATATAGACAAGGCAACAGCAAAAAAACTGACAATAATGGCTCAGGGACTTTATAAGTTTACTCTTAATGAGCTTGCAAAATTTAATTAAAATACTTAAATTTTTAAGAACAGATGATAAAAAACATATACAAGAAAAGAAAACTCTACAAAAATTAAAATAGAAAAGGTGTTCGGCGAGGGAAACTGTGTGGCACTTTGAGTAAGAAATGACGGCGCCGTAAAGGTTATTTAAAATGTCAAAGAAGAAAAAGAAGAGAAGAAGCTTTATCCCCGAAAGTGAGGCAAAGAATGCGGTTAAAAAGTCTTTCGCTGAGTTTAACTGGCGGCTGCTCGGCAAACTTTTGCTTTACTTCGTCGTAATATTCGGACTGTATCAGCTGGGGCTGAAGCTAGCAGAAATATATAACATCAGGCTTATACTTGACATTGTTGTTACTGTTTACATTATAGCAACAGCGGTGCTTGCAGCAATTTTTATAATAATGAACAGAGGCATGTCCAATGATATTCCCACAAAAGAACAGCTTCGGGATGATATGACAGACAAGCAAAAAGAAGAATTTATTGAAAACCTGCTGAAAAGCAGAAAAAAGGCAAAAAAACTGCTTTTTGTCCTTATTCCGCTAATATTTACTCTGCTTTTTGATATGCTGTATCTTCTGTTTTTGGTAAAGTAGAATATACCCGTCATCCATAATATATTAAATACAAACGGTGGAAAAATGAACAATAAAATCAGCGTTACGGCTTTGGCGGCAAGCTCAAGCGGTAACGCATATTACTTAAAAAGCGGTAATACCGAGGTGCTTATTGATGCCGGTATTTCAGCAAGGTGCATTTGCGAAAGGCTGAGACTTTTAGGCTCGGATATAACTAACATAAAGGCAATATTTATAACACATGAGCATATTGATCATGTTAAAGGTCTTGCCGTGCTATCCAAGAAGAGTGATATCCCCATACATATGACAAGACCATCGGCAGAAGAATATAGATTTAAGTATCCTGAGACAAAAAACATTGTTGAACACGAGCTTAACTTCCAGTGTGTTTTAGACGGACTTACAGTAAGGTCATTTTACTCATCTCACGACAGCTCCGCCTGCGTTGGATATACATTTGAAACAGAAAAAGACAAGTTTGGAATTGCCACAGATATGGGTTACATTGACAGGGCGGCGGTTGATGCTCTTCTAAAATGCAACAGCGTTGTTCTTGAGTCAAATTATGACGATAAGAAGCTTGAAATAGGTTCATATCCTCAGCATCTTAAGGACAGAATACGTTCCGAGCACGGACATTTGTCAAACTATGACTGCGCAGCATTTGCGCGTTTTCTTGCCGAACATGGCACCAAAAATTTTATGCTTGGACATTTGAGTGAAGAAAACAACACTCCCGAAATTGCATTTAATATAACCTCCCGCGCCTTAGCAGGCTTCGAAGGTATATTACTCAAGGTTGCATCCCGAAAAGAGCCTACGTTTTTTATCTAAAGAACGTTATTAATTTTCTAAAAAGGAGTAATTATATGTTGAAACGATTTCTGGTTTACTACAGACCACATAAGAAGATATTTATTTTAGATATGACAGCTTCTCTTTTGGTATCACTTGTGGGAATACTGTATCCTATGGTTACAAGAACTATGCTCAATGACCTTATTCCCAACAAAAATTACAGAATGATAATTATTTTCGGCATATCTTTATTTTTGTTGTATGCTGTCAGAATGGGTCTAAACTATTTTATTCAATATCAGGGACATATTATGGGTGTTAAAATGCAAGCGCAAATGAGAAGCGAACTTTTTACGCACCTGCAAAAACTGCCTTTTTCGTTTTATGACAATAATGAAACAGGTAAAATTATGACCCGTATGACGAGTGACCTTAATGATGTAAGCGAGCTTGCCCATCATGGTCCGGAAAACGTTATTATTTCTACAGTTTCTGTTGTAATTTCATTTGCATACCTTGTTTCTATAAATGCTTGGCTTGCTCTGATAATCTTTCTTTGTGTACCCCTGCTTATTTTTGTCTCGGTAAAAACAAGAAAGAAGATGCGTAATGCTTTTATGGCAAGCAGACAGGCAATAGGCATTATAAATGCCTCGGTAGAAAGCAGTATTTCCGGTATCCGTGTTACAAAGGCGTTCACTAACTCCGAAAAAGAAAAAGAGAAGTTCGAGGACGGTAACAGGCAATTCCAGGAAGCAAGACGAGATGCATACAAAGCCATGGGCGAGTTCCACTCCATGACTACCTTTGTTACCGATATTTTCAATGTCGCAATACTTATTGCGGGCGGCCTATTTCTTTACAGCGGACAAATCAATTTTGCCGATTACTCGGCTTTCGTTGTATCAATAAACCTGTTTTTAGGTCCTGTCAATACTCTTATAAGATTTATGGAGCAGTACCAGAACGGTGTTACGGGATTTGAAAGATTTCTTGAAATAATTGATACAGTCCCCGAAGAACAGTCGCCAAACGCTATTGACGTTGACAGACTTGAAGGTCATATCGAATTTAAAAACGTTTCATACAGTTATGACACCGAAAAAGAGGTTCTGAACAATATTGACCTAAAGATTGAAAAGGGCAAGACATTTGCCTTGGTAGGTCCGAGCGGAGGCGGAAAAACTACAATATGTCATCTTATACCCAACTTCTATAAGATAGAAGATGGGGAGATACTTGTTGACGGTATGAATATAAAAGGTATTACCTTTGAATCTCTGCGTAAGAATATAGGTATAGTTCAGCAGGATATTTATTTGTTTAACGCAAGTATGCGTGATAATATACTTTACGGACGGCTTGACGCGACCGAACAGGAAATTATCGAGGCGGCAAAACGCGCAAACATTCACGATTACATAATGAGCCTTGAACATGGATATGACACAGTTATAGGCGAACGCGGTGTCAGACTTTCCGGCGGTCAGAAACAAAGACTTTGTATTGCGAGAGTATTTTTAAAAAATCCGCCTATACTTATTCTTGACGAGGCAACAAGTGCTCTCGACAACACAACGGAAATTCTTATTCAGCAGGCATTGGACGAACTGTGCCGAGGCAGAACGACCATTGTTGTCGCTCACAGGCTTTCAACAATAAAAAATGCCGATGAAATAGCCGTTATATCCGATGGAAAGATAGTTGAGCAGGGCGACCATAATAAGCTTATAAATGAAAACGGCATTTATGCCGACCTGTACAAGCTTCAATTCAGACAAAACGCTTAAAAAGAAAGACAGGACAAAACCGTATGAATACCATTTCTGCAATATCGACCCCCTTCGGCAAAGGCGGTATAGCCGTTATAAGATTATCGGGAGAAAACTCTTTTGAAATAGTATCGAAAATATTCAAGCCGACGGGAAATAAAAATATATGCGATTATCCTCCAAACACCTTAGTTTACGGTGATATTTACAAAGAAGGTAAGATAATAGACAGAGGAATGGCTGTATATTTTAAGGCGCCAAAGTCATATACGGGCGAAGATGCGGCAGAAATACACTGCCACGGCGGTATTCTGCTGTCTCAAATGGTGCTTGAATCAACTTTTTTGGCAGGAGCATTACCCGCAGGTCCGGGCGAATTTACCCAGAGGGCATTTTTATCGGGCAAAATGGGACTTTCTCAGGCTGAGTCGGTTATTGACCTTATTGATGCCCAAAGCGAGTCTAAAGTGGCTCTTGCCGCCTCTCAGGCTGACGGCAGACTCTCCCGAAGAGTTAACGAAATATATAATTCTGTTATGACTATAGTAAGCAGTATTTATGCTTATATTGACTATCCCGACGAAGATCTTACCGATATTTCGGTTGACAATATGAAAACAAGCCTTGTTCAAATAAGACAAAGCCTTGAAGACTTACGAAAATCATACAAAACGGGCAGAGCCGTATGCGAGGGTCTAAATACCGTTATTGCAGGCAAGCCTAACACGGGTAAATCCTCCCTCTTAAATATGCTTCTTGGAGAGGAACGCGCAATTGTTACTCCCATAGCAGGTACAACGAGAGACACCGTTGAAGAGACGCTATCGGCAGGACATGTTTTACTTCGCCTTTGCGACACCGCAGGTATCCGCAACGCTGATGACACCGTTGAGGAAATAGGCGTTAGGAAAGCTATTGAAAAAGTAGAAAACGCAGAGCTTATTCTTGCCGTTTTTGACGGTTCAAACGAACTCGATACTGAGGACAAAGAAGTTATAAAACAACTTAAAGAGCTTGAAAACAAAACCGTTATCATTGTTTTAAACAAAATCGATATAGGAACAAAACTGAATAAAAAGCAGTTTGAAGACATAACAAAATACGTTGTCGGTATATCAGCAAAAGAGAACACAGGAAAAAATGAGCTTATTGAACTTATCGAGAAAATTTATATTGATGGAGAAATTGAATATTCCTCTGCATGCGTTGTAACAAACGCACGCCAATTTGCATCTGTATGTAACTCAATTTCTCATATAGATAACGCAATAAACGCGCTGAACGAAGGCTTTACACAGGACATTGCCGGAATGGAGCTTGAGCTTGCCTTGTCGGAACTCGGCAACCTTGACGGACGGAAGGTTACCGAAGACGTGGTTCACAATATCTTTGGAAGATTTTGCATAGGAAAATAAAAAGAATCCGCGCAAATTATTTTGTGCGGATTCTTTATATATTGGAATTAATAATCAGAGAGCTTTTACAATATTTTCAGTGTCAGATGCGATAACAAGCTCTTCGTTTGTCGGGATAAGGTAAACTTTAACCTTGGAGTCGGGAGTTGAGAGAAGAACTGTATTTGGCTGTCTGGACGCTTTTGAATTTACTTCTTTATCAAGCTTAATACCAAAGTTTTCAAGATTTGAACATACTCTGTCACGAAGTTCCGGGTTGTTTTCACCCATTCCTGCTGTGAAAATAACTGCGTCAAGTCCATCCATTGCCGCCGCATATGCGCCAATATACTTTTTAATTTGATATGCAAGGGTTGTAGCGGCAATTTCAGCTCTTTGATTTCCTTCTCGAATAGCTGCTTCAATATCACGAGCGTCGGATGAAATTCCGGAAAGACCAAGGAAGCCGCACTTCTTGTTCATAAAGTCGCTCATTTCATCGGGGGTATAACCCTCATTTTTCATAATATATGTTACAATAGCAGGGTCAATGTCTCCGCATCGTGTACCCATAAGCACACCTGCAAGGGGGGTAAAGCCCATGCTTGTGTCTATGCACTTACCGCCTTTAACCGCAGAAATAGAAGAACCATTTCCAATATGGCAAGTAACAATCTTTGTTTCTTCAACAGGCTTGTCGAGAAGCTTTGCAGCCTCTGCAGCAACATATCTGTGAGAAGTACCGTGCGCGCCGTAACGGCGGATATGGTACTTTTCGTACATTTCATAGGGAAGACCGTACATATATGCCTGCTTGGACATTGTCTGATGGAAAGCTGTATCAAATACGAGAACCTGAGGCTTGCCGGGCATAGCTTCGAGACATCCCTGAATACCCATAATATGAGCACCTGTATGAAGGGGAGCAAGGTCGCGGCAAAGCTCAAGCTTTTCAAGAACTTCATCTGTAAGGAGCATTGATTCCGAGAAATATTCTCCGCCGTGTACAATTCTGTGTCCTACAGCTTCAATTTCATCCATGCTCTTAACGCATCCCATTTTTTCATCTGTGAGATACTTAACAACCAGTTGTGTAGCAACTGTATGGTTGGGGATAGCTGTCTCTTCTGTATACTTCTCATTGTTGCACTTGTGTTCAATTCTGCCGTCAATACCAATTCTTTCGCAAATGCCCTTTGCGATAACTTCATTTTTTGTTGTATCAAAAAGCTGATACTTAAGCGAGGAGCTTCCTGCGTTTACAACGAGTACATTCATTTTGTATAAACCTCCAAAAAAATTATGAAAAAGTATTTTTATTTTCCTAAAAATATGTTATAATATATTACAATCATCTTATTTTACAGTATTATTTGGAAAATTTCAAGGTTTTAACGTTAATTTTAACTTAAAAATTGAAAATTTGAGGAAAAAATATTAAATTTATGAATATAACTGCGGTAATTTGCGAATACAATCCCTTTCATAAGGGTCATAAACAGCAACTCGACACCATTAAGCAACAAAACAATCTTGTTGTCTGCATAATGAGCGGCGGTTTTGTTCAGCGTGGAATACCCGCTATATTTGATAAATATGACAGAGCAAAAGCGGCGGTGATGTCGGGAGCTGATTTAGTGCTCGAATTGCCCTATCCATACTCATGCTCAGCGGCAGAGTTTTTTGCCTTTGGCGGCGTAGGAATAGCCGATTCGTTGAATATTATTGACGAATTGTGCTTTGGTTGTGAATGCGGTGATATTAATAAGCTTAACCGAATAAGCGAAAAACTTATGTCAAAAGAATTTTTACTTGCAATGAAAAATGCAAGGACTGACAAAAACAACAAGGACAAACCTTTTGCAGCTTTACGTGAAAATATTTACAATGAACTTTACGGAGAAAATATTCCCGTTAAGCCCAATGACATTTTGGGAGTTGAGTATATTTCTGCTCTCAAAAAGCTAAACAGTAATATTGTTCCCGTAACATACAAACGGGAAATCGGCTATTCGGCAACAGAGTCAAGAAGACTACTAAATGAAAAAAACAGCTTTAATATGATACCCGAAAATGTTGTTAATCTATTTGAATTTTCTGATAGATATTGTTTAGATTTTGCAGAAAAGGCAATAATTTCATATTACAGGACTGCCAATGCGCAATATTTAAAAAACTTTGAAGGTATGACAAACGGTATTGCCGACAAACTTATAAAATGCTCAAAAGAAAGCGTTGACTTGGCAGAACTTATGAAAAAAATGTCGGGCAAGTCCTATACAAACGCAAAGATAAGACGGTGTATATTAAACGGCATGACAGGTGTAACGACAGCTATGCTGAAAGAAAGACCGATGTTTACACAGGTTTTGGCTTGTAATCAAGAGGGAAGAAAGCTTATACGCAGAATACAAAAAGAGGGTAATATTGCCGTTTTGACAAAGCCGGCGCACTATAAAAAACTTGAAGGCGCAGCAAGAAAGCAAGCAGAATTTAATATATTCTCGGATAATCTTCTGACTCTGATGTGTGAAAAAACAAAAAGCTCTGATGTTTTCTTAAAAAAAATACCGTACATCGCGGAATAAACAGGCTTTCATTTTTAGGTTATTCTTGACATAACGAGCGTTTTGTAGTATTATATAACTTGATTATTATATAATTTATTAGAGGAGGCGGAATAATAAATGGCTGAAAAAAAATATGTTGAAGGACAAAACCTTATATTTAGAGGCAAGCCTCTTTTGAGAGAGGGAAATACCTTCTGTTACGGCAGTATGTCCGACAAATATGTTTTGTTTATGATGGTTTTAAGCAATAAAAAAATTAAGGATGATAAAGGCAAGGAAACAGAAATACCCGACAAAATAATTTTGCAGGTACTCAGCACTGACACATCCCTCCCCCCTCACGAAAGAGTGGTAAAACAGTTTGACAGAAACGGCCTTTTTGATGCAATGGATATCGGACTCATCTGGCTCGATCGACTTAACGGAAAAGAAGAATAATAATATATTTAAAATATAAGGAGTTTACATCATGGCATTAGTTACAACAAAAGAGATGTTCAAAAAAGCATACGAGGGCGGTTACGCTATAGGCGCTTTTAACATCAATAATATGGAAATTGTTCAGGCTATTACAGAGGCTGCACAGGAACTTAACTCTCCCGTAGTTCTTCAGGTTTCCGCAGGCGCAAGAAAGTACGCAAAGCATGAGTACCTTATGGCATTGGCGCAGGCTGCTATCAGAGATACTGGTATTGACATTGCTCTTCACCTTGACCACGGCGCAGATTTTGAAATTTGTAAGGCTTGTATTGACGGCGGATTTACATCTGTTATGATAGACGGTTCTCACCATTCTTTCGAGGACAACATTGCTGTTACAAAGAAGGTTGTTGATTATGCACATGCACACGGCTGTGTTGTTGAAGGCGAACTCGGAAGACTTGCAGGCGTTGAAGATGATGTTAAGGTATCTGCTGAAGATTCTTCTTACACACGTCCTGAAGAGGTTGAAGAATTTGTAAGCCGCACAGGCGTTGACTCCCTTGCAATTGCAATAGGCACAAGCCACGGCGCATATAAATTTACTCCCGATCAGTGCACAAGAAATGAAAACGGCATTCTTGTTCCCCCTCCGCTCCGCTTCGATATTCTCGAAGAAGTTGAAAATAGACTCCCCGGATTCCCCATCGTTCTTCACGGTGCATCCTCCGTTTCTCAGGAAGCTGTTAAGGAGATCAACGAAAAGGGCGGCAAGATGCCCGATGCTATCGGTATTCCCGAAGAGCAACTGAGAAAGGCTGCAGGTATGGCAGTATGCAAGATCAACATTGACTCCGATATCAGACTTGCTATGACAGCAGGTATCCGCAGAGTATTTGCTGATACTCCCTCTGCATTCGACCCCAGAGAATACCTCAAGGTAGGCAGAGACGAAGTTCGGAAAATGGTCGCTCACAAGATTGTTAACGTTCTTGGGTCAAACGGCAAAATGTAATTTGTTACATGATTCCGATTTTGTTTTATGATCTACACGGAAGAATACAGAATTAACAGTCATGACTGTGATTTTAACGGTGCTGTAAGACCGTCGTCAATACTGCGTTATATGCACGAAACAGCTAATCTGCAATTACTGAAATACGGACCGTCAAACAACGAACTTCGAGCTGACAACAAAACGTTTATTCTAAGCAAAATAAACCTTAGCTTTTACAAAGAACTTCACGCTTTTGACAACATACGTGTGGAAACATGGGCAGTTGAAAGTAAAGGTGCAAGCTTTTACCGATGTTCGCGAGTATTCGGAAGAGACGATCTGGTTGCAGAAATGGTTGCGGTTTTTGCGTTAATAGACACAAAGGAAAAAAAGCTTTTCCGGGTAAATGAAATACAATTTGGCTTTGACACAGAGCCTAATTTGCTTGAGCTTGACATTCCGTCAAGGTTTAAAATACCCTCGGACATAGAGCTTGGTCTGCACGGCGAATATACCGTAAACTACAGTGATACCGATGTTAATATGCATATGAACAACACCAATTATCTTGATGTGTTTTGCGATTATCTGCCCGACAGTAAATATAACCGCGTTATTACGGCGATCATAAATTACAGAACGGAAGCTCCTCTCGGCTCGACGATAAAAGTCTATAGGGGAAAAGACGAAGACGGATATTATTTCAGAACCGTAAGAGATGACGGACAGATCAATTCCGAGTCTTTTATTATGACAGACAGAAGATAATATAGTGAAAAAGCCCGATTTTTTCGGGCTTTTATAAGTGTTATACCAAAAAAACAGCATCCACAATTCCGTCTTGACATAAGGCGTGAATTAGTGTAAAATTAAAGCCAGATTACAGTATGAAAAGGAAAGTATATTATGAAAGAAATTCTTTTGTGCAAACAGGGTGAATTGGTTCTTAAGGGACTGAACAGAAAATGGTTTGAAGACCTGCTGTCCAAAAGACTTAAGGAATGTCTTAAACCTTACGGGAATTTTAAGATATATGCATCACAGTCAACGACTTATGTTGAAGCCACAGACGATTTAGCCGATATTGACGGTGCTTTTGAAGCTGCTTTGAAGGTATTTGGCTTCGTATCTGTAAGCCGCGCCGTTGTTTGCGAAAAAAATATTGAAGATATAAAACAAAAGGCAGCTCAATATCTGCCCAAATTTTTTGAAGGTAAAACAACTTTTAAGGCTGAAGCAAGACGGTCTGACAAAAAATTTCCGTTGACCTCCCCCCAGCTCGCCGCAGAGGTAGGCGGAGCTGTTCTTGAAGTCTTGCCAGAACTTAAAGTAAAGATGGACAATCCCGATATTACAATACGTATAGAGCTTCGTGAAACAAATGCATATATACACGCAGGAGCAGTCAAGGGTGCAGGTGGTATGCCAGTCGGCTCAAACGGTAAAGCAATGCTTCTCCTTTCCGGCGGTATTGACAGTCCGGTTGCAGGCTATATGATGGCAAAAAGAGGCCTAACAATTGATGCAATTCATTTTGAAAGCTTTCCATATACAAGCGAAAGAGCAAAAGAAAAAGTATTACAGCTTGCAAGACTTGTAGCAATCTATTCCGGTAATATTTATTTAAATGTTATTTCACTCACACATATACAGGAGGAGCTGAAAAGGTTATGCGACGAGGAATATTTTACTCTTCTACTCCGTCGCTTTATGATGCGTCTTGCAGAAAAAATTGCAAACCTTAATAAGTGCCACGCTCTTATTACCGGTGAAAGCTTGGGACAGGTGGCAAGCCAGACATTGGCGGCACTTAATGTTACAGATTCTGTTGTAAATATGCCCGTGTTTAGACCTTGTATCGGTATGGACAAGGAAGAAATTATTACGATCTCAAGAAAGATCAACACATTCGAGACATCTATCCTTCCCTATGAGGACTGCTGTACGGTATTTACACCCAAACACCCTAAGACAAGACCTGAGATCTCCCAAATTCTCGAACAAGAAAAGAAACTGAATATAGAAGCTCTTGAAAAAGAGGCTATAGAGTCACTCCAAACAATAAAGATTGAGCCCGAAGCGTAATATTTTATACCTTGAGTCTAAGTTCTCCCCAAAAAAGAGATTAAAAAAGAAGAAATTTGCCTTTTTCAAGGCAAATTTCCACCATAATTATTCACTATTCTTCGTTCATGGGTCATTAATTTCCAATCATTCCGTTTCCGTAAGGCTTCCCGTCAAAAACTTTATGGCCCTTTCGGGAGCATTTTTAGCGTTGCCCCAAGGCTCTTCGTCATATCGGTAATCAAATTTTTTGCAGAACCAGCTTACATCTGAGCTGAGTTCGGCAAGATATGTTTCGTTTACCTTTGACACCAAGCGTTCAAAGTCGGCAAATTTTTTTCTGTTCAGCTCATTTTTGCCTGCCGTAATAAACTTATGATAGTGGTGCATACAAAAGTATGTCTGATTTTTAATTTTGTCCTCGAAGGCTCTGTCGGTATCGTAAAGCCATACGGCAGTCTCGAACATTCTGTCAATGTGGTAATTTATTCTTGAGCAAATATAACAGCTTTCGTTTATCTTTTCGACCTTTTTCATAACGTTAAATCCGCTCGATTCTTTCGCAATATGGGCAAGATGGCTCTCGAGCATCAATGCCAGTCCAAGCCTGTTTTTTCTTTTAAGCATCATAGTAAAATGTTTATCACAGAAACCCATCTCGTTTGTTTTAATACGCACATCCGGTTCCATCATGGATGCGCCGAGAATAAGTTCAAGCTCATTTTCCTGTACTTTTCTGAACATCTCGCAGAAAGGACACCCATTTGATTTATCTTCCGCGCAGGCATCAAATGCCTCATTTACGGGTATTGTATATATTTTTTCCATATAATTTCCCCTTTAAGTATGTTGTATGGAAATATTATACCATTCTAAAAAGAAATAAACAATAGTTTTTAAAAAAAGGATTTGTAAATGTTTAATGTAAACGAAAAAAAGGATTATCTCGAAATATCGGACCTTGACCGTTTTTCCGTGTCAAAAATATTTGACTGCGGACAGTGTTTTAGATTTGATCCTGTAAACAACGGTATTGAAGGGGTTGCTTTTGGTAAGTTTTTACGATTTGAGCAGCCTGATAATACAACTGTTATTATAAGGGGCATAACCAAAAATGACTTTGACGCTCGTTTTTGTCATTATCTTGCCCTCGACGAAGACTATTCCGCTGTTGACAGCGATATTCTGAAAAGAATGGAAAATGATGAGACCTTAAGCAAAGCTATTGAGTATGGAAGCGGTATTCGTATTTTACGCCAAGACGGGTGGGAGGCTCTTTGCTCATTTATTATTTCGCAAAACAACAATATACCGAGAATAAAAAAGATTATTTTCAATATGTCAAAACAATTCGGAGAAAAAATTGACGATGAGCACTATGCATTTCCTACGGCACAAGCGCTTTACGAGGCAGGATCAGACAGAATATTTGAACTAAAAACAGGCTTTCGCGCAAAATATATTTTTGATGCGGCAGAAAAGGTTGCAAACAGAAAAATAGACCTTACGCTTATTGACGAAATGACAACAAAAGAAGCTTTGGAATACCTTATGCAGATAAAAGGAGTAGGTCTTAAGGTAGCCTCTTGCGCTCTGCTGTTCGGCTTTAACAAAACGGACGCATTTCCTGTTGACGTTTGGGTAAAAAGAATTCTTGAAAAGTACTATCCGCAAGGTCTTTGTATAACAAATTTAGGTCAGTTTGCAGGCATGATACAACAATATCTGTTCTACTATGAACGATATAATAAACAAAGCTGATTATGGACAAATTTCATAATCAGCTTTATTTTTTTATTTGTATATGTGTTCGGGAATAGCATTACAGAGAGCCATAGATCCTTCGTTGTTTGGATGCAATTTATCGCCGCAGTCATATTCCTCTGCCATAATATGAGGGTTATTCTTGTCTGCAACCTGCTTTTCAAACTCAACAAATCCGTCAATATAGTCGTTTGTTCTTATCCATTCGTTTACGGCAAGTCTTATCTCCTCTCTGCCGTCGCCCAGCAATTCCATGTGCGCTGTGGGAAGAATAGTAGCAAGATAGAATTTCGCACCATATTTATGAGCAATATCACAGCATATCTTGTAGCCTTCAATAAGCTCATCTACCGTGGGAAGCTCATCCATTTTAGATAAAGGATCGTTTTTTCTGGGATGATACAAATCGTTTATTCCTTCAAGCATAACAACCTTATCAACTCCAAGTACCTGTTTTATGGACATTTCAAAACGCTCAATAGCTGCACAACCCATTCCCCGTCTAAAAAGACAATCTCTGTAATCTCTCAAAATTTTGTTTCCACCAATAGCCTTACGGACAACGGAACGGTTTGTATAACCCTCATTGTTGATACGTCGAGCAAGATAATCAGGCCAAGGTCTTGCAGTTATAGAGTCTCCAAACGCCATAACAGCGTGTGTATCCTCTGTAGAAAGCGCTTCAACACCGCATAAAAAGACGTAATTAATAATTTCACGTCGCTCTTTTATAGGAAATTCCTCGAAGTTTACAAAGTTTCCTCTGCCTAACCAACATGGAGCTAACGTGTCTTCAGGAAATTTGTTATAACCGGTCACAAGCCTTGTCGCATCCTTGAAATAATAGCTCAAAACATAATATTTTTGGGGTTCAAGTACAAATTCAACAGCATCGGTAACCAGTTCTTCTCCTGCCTTGATAACATTACCGTTATCTTTAAAAGTAACATTAACTAAGGTTTCGGGAACAATTGCAGGACCTTTTCCGGTCCACTCGGAAATAGAAGCTCCGTCAATCTTTACATCTTCGCTGCCATATTTATTCGTAAAACGAATCCTAACTTTTTCGCCTTTTATAGGGTTATAAAAAACGTGTCTGAAGGTTGTGTTATCAATAAGGTTTCCCACTCCCTCTACAACAAAAGAAGTTGGAACACCCCAAGCTGATACCCATTTACTCATGTTTACGCACTCCAATATATTTTTTTATAATTATATAACATAACTTACCAAATTTCAATAGAAAACAAATTTTATTTTAAAATAAGTATAATTTGAAAAAAGTACAAAAAAAAAGCAGGAAGTTTCAATTTTCAAGCATCCTGCTTTTTTACTGTAAATTAATATTTTTTCAAGAGAATTTTTTAAAAAGTGACATTTCTTCACTTTCCTCTGTGTTTTGCCCTGTCTTCAGGACAAATAACAATCTTACGATTGTCGTCTGTACCTACCGAGTAGGTAGATACACCTTCTATATTTTGTACTTCCGAATGTATAATACGTCTTTCATAGGGGTTCATAGGTTCAAGAGTCATACTTCTGTTGTTTTTGCGGACCCTTGATGCCATTCTTCTTGCAAGCGTTCTGAGAGTCTCTTCCCTCTTTGAACGGTAGTTTTCAATATCAACGGTTATTTTTGAATAATCGTCTTCATCATCGCCTTTGTTTGCCGTAAGATTTGCAAGATACTGAAGTGCGTCAAGTGTTTCACCGTGATGACCGATAAGCATACCCGCCGATTCGCCCTCAAGTGTTATTTTTGTATTCTTTTCATTGACTGTTTCTGCCTTAACCTGAACATCCAGTCCCATATTTGCTACAAGTGTAGTAACAAAATCAACAGCTTTCTTTCCTGCATTGACATTGCAAAATACTCTGACCTTTGCCGGAGACTCTCCAAATCCAAGAAATCCCTTCTTTGCGTTTTCAATAATCTCGTACTCCGCGTTTTCCGAGCTAACTCCAAGTTCCTTTAACCCATTTTGAATAGCTTCCTCAACTGTTTTTCCAAAAACTATAACCTCGCGTATCATCTTTTTGTTTCTCCTTTATTTAAGCGCTGTCAATGACAGCACACTATTTATCGTAATTTATTTTTTCTTGCTATCGTCTTTAAGCTCCGGCTTGTCTATCATACTTTTAAGTCCGTATATCTGCTCTTCTGCCTTTTTCTTTTCCGGCTCCGGAGCAATATAGTCCTCTTCGTCTATTCTATGGAGAGAGCGTACCTTTTTCTTTTCACCTGTTCCGCCGTTCTCTCCGTTGTTATTAGCAGAAGATTTTTTACTGTTTTTGGATTTACCGTTAATTTCCCTTTCAGCTGTCTTGTAATCTTCTTCTGTAAACTTCGGTATAGGCATAACTTTTGCAAGAATTATCTGCTGAACAGTACCAAAGATATTATTAAACATCCAGTATATACCGATAACCGCAGGAACGATAAATGTAATATATACACTCATCAAAGGCATCATCCAGTCCATCAGTTTAGTGGAACAGCCTGTTGCTTGATCTGTTTGAATACCTTCGTTTGCATTATAGGTAAACTTTTTGTTTATCTTCATAGACAAAAAGCTTATTACAAAAGTCAATACGGGAACAAGCAAAAGTATGGATATTTCATTAATTGAGGGTATTTCGGCAAGATTTACTCCGAAAAGCGTAAAATTTGGGAGTTCTTCAAATGAGGAAACATAATCCTTTAACTGAGATGCAAAATCAGCAAAATTCTTTCCGTTATCTTTCGTTAAATAATTTATAAGCTCAATCTGCGATGTTATTTTCTGTTCAACAACAGCCTCACTCTTTATAATTGAATTAACCACTTCCTTTGGAACACGGCAAAGAAATTCAAGGGGTCTGATAATTACCTGATATAGACCGAGCAATATGGGGAGCTGAATAAGCAGAGGTAGACAGCCGCCCATAGGGTTAAAGTTTTCTCTTGTATAGAGATCCATTATTTCATTCTGAATCTTCTGCTGAGTAGGCTGATCGTTTCTTCCCGCATATTTCTTGCGGATAGCCATTTCTTTCGGACGAAGCTTAGCCTGCTTAATTGAATTTTTCTGCTGCTTTATGCTTAAAGGCAACATTGCCAATTTTACAATAATTGCAAATAATATAAGACCTATGAGGTAGTTCTGTCCACCGATATTGTAACAAAACTCAACTACATAGCCAAACACTTTAAGAATTGCGTCTATCAAAGTTTTTTCTCCTTTTTTTACAAAAATATAAAACTATTATTTTTTCTTTTTTTGGGGAACGGGATCAATACCTCCGCGGCAAAAAGGGTTACATCTCAGTATTCTCCATATTGAAAGAATACTGCCCTTAAAAAATCCGTGAATTTCCAATGCCTCAATAGCATACTGCGAGCATGTGGGATAAAATCTGCATGAGGGCTTACTTTTTAGAGGCGAGATATATTTTTGATAGAGTCTGATTAATTTTACGAAAATCCTTTTCATTATATCATACCTAATTTTTTAAAAGCATAAACCATATCATTTTTAAGTTCCGTCGATTTTGCGTTTACCGAGGTGTCCCTTGCGACGAGAACTATAAGATTTCCTTTTTTGATACCATACTCTTTATCAGTAAGACGGTATCCCTCTCTTATAATTCTTTTGACGCGGGATCTGGTAACCGCACCGCCTATTTTTTTTGTAACGGTAAGTCCGACACGGTTTATAAACTCTTTTTTTGGATTTTCTTTTCTCAGTCTTATGGCATGACGGTCGGGTAAAACATATATAACAACGTTTCGTGCCACTATTTTTTTACCCTTTTTGTATGCCTTGTTATACAAGTGATTTTCGGTTATAGCTCTATATTTCATAAATATTTATAACCTCCCTTGTATATTCTTTTTGTTTCCGTTGTAAAACAAAAACCCCCGAGAGTTTCGGCGGTTTTGTAACTGACATGCGATGTAAAAAAACGTCTATGTCATTAATATGTGAGCCGTTTTCTGCCTTTTGCGCGTCTTCTCTTCAACACATTTCTGCCGTCGGCGGTTCTCATTCTTTTTCTGAAACCATGTTCCTTTTTGCGCTGGCGTTTTTTAGGCTGATACGTTCTGATCATTGTACGCACCTCCTTCAACTTCTAAATACTCAACGGTATTCTTTATTATTACATAAAACCCCCGACTTGTCAAGTGCTTTTTCTTTTTTTTGCCGATTATAATGGAAATTTTTAAAAAAGTTAGACAAATTTTACTTAAAGTGCCTTGCATATTATAATTATATATGTTATAATAAATTATATATATGCAATTTATTCATTTTTTATTTTTCAGAAGGGAAAAAATTTTTTTATGCAGTTTTTAGACGACCTTTGGGCAAACGTTGTTAAAAATTTAAGAAAAACTTATGCCGACGGTTTTATAGAGTTGTGGTTCAACGACCTTAAACTCGAAGTCTTGAACGACACCGATGCCGTTCTTGTAAACAACAGCGATTTGAAATGTAAAATTATAAAAGATAAACACTTGCCTACAATTAAGCAGTATCTTGAAGAGTTGCTTGGTTATCCGGTTTATGTTACCGTGCTTTCAAGACAGAACGGAGAACCGGATCTGACTCCCTATATTGAAGGAAAAATTAAAAATTTTCCTTCAGAACCTATACTCACAGACAAAGAATCAGAAATTAAGTCTGATGACGATTTTGAAGAGAATTCATTTGAACAGGCAAGTAATATTTTCCCATCCTACCACACACAATATACTTTTGATAACTTTATTGTGGGAAATTCAAATAAATTTGCTTATGAAGCCTGTATTGCTGTTTGTAACTCACTTGCAACACAATTTAATCCCTTATTTATTTACGGTGAAAGCGGACTGGGTAAAACTCATCTTCTTTACGCTATAAATAATCTTGTTCTTAAAAATAATCCGTACGCAAATATTATTTATGTTCGAGGCGAAGATTTTGCAAATCAGCTTATTGAAAATCTCAGTAAAAAATCTCCTGTTTCCTTCAGAGAAAAATTTAGAGACAAGTTTCGCAAAACTGATATTCTGCTTATAGACGATATACAGTTTATTGCAGGTAAAGAATCTACTCAAGAAGAAATTTTTCATACGTTTAACGCTCTTTATGATGCCGGAAAGCAGATTATTTTAACAAGCGACCGACCTCCTAGGGAGATAAAGACTCTTGAAGAAAGACTCCGCACCCGTTTTGAAGGAGGTCTTATAGTTGACATACAGCCTCCGGACTACGAATTGAGAACAGCTATAATAAAGCATAAAGCAAAAAAACTGGGTGTAATATTTCAGCCTGATGTGCTTGACTATCTTGCCGAAAATCTTAGAAATAATATTCGCCAAATAGAAGGCGCTGTCAAGACACTCGCGGCCCATTCTTTTTTAAAAGGCTCAGTTATTGATGTAACATTGGCGCAGGACTGTATATCCGACGTTGTATCAAAGAATGAACCTGTTAACGTAACTATAGAAAGAATTTTCGACAAGGTAACTAAAAAATACAGCATTTCAGAATCTGACCTTAAAGGTACAAAGAGAAATCAAGAAATTGCTTCTGTCAGACATATTTGTATATATATTATAAAGAATATGACTGACCTCTCATTAAAAAAAATTGGTAACATTTTTTCAAGAGACCATTCTACCATAAAATCTTCCCTGAATAAAATTGAAACCGATATTAGAGAAAACTCTCTTCTTGAAATTGAAATCAGTGAGCTTATGAATGAAATATCTATGAAATAACATATTTTTTCAACACCTGTTGAAAATGATGTGGAAAACTTTTGTTATGAAAAAACAGCATTACTTACTGTTTCTTCTAATTAATGTATAAGTTTTCCACACAAAAGTTTTCCATTAAAAACTTGTTGATTTATTTTCTGAAAACTACATTAGTTGAAAAAGTTTTGATTCCACAATAATTTCCACTATTTTTCATAAAAATATTAACAGGGAGAAATATGAAAATAATACCCTTAAAAAGCTTAGGTTTTAAATTTTCCACAGTTTCCACATCACCTACTATTACTATTACTACTACAATCTCTTATATATATATTTTATGCGATTTTTTACAGAAAAACAAAACAGAGTAAATTATAACAGCTATATACAAGAAAGGAATATAAAAAATGAAAATTATATTCGAAAAAAACATACTTAATTCAGTTCTTACTGCAGCAATGAGCGCTGTATCCACAAAAAATATTATACCTGCAACTGCCGGTATTCTTGTTACAACAAAAGGAAACGACAGTGTAACTGTTACTGCGTATGACCTTGAAAAAGGAATTACCACAACTATTCCGGCTAAGGTTCTTGAAGAAGGAGAATATGTTATAAACGCTATTCGACTTAATCAAATCGTAAAAACACTTTCAGATGGCGATATTACTATAGAGGTAGACGAAAAGTGCATGACAAAAATAACAAACGGTCGTTCTGAGTTCAGTATGCCCGCTCTTCCGGGTTCTGACTTTCCCAGTACACCTACCGTTGACTCAGGTAAGGAGCTTACAATACCTCAAAGTGTTATGAAAGCAATGATAAGCCGTACAATATTTGCAGTAGCGCAAACTGACCAAAGACCTATTTATTGCGGTGTTTATTTTGAAGTTAAAGGCTCAAAAATAGTTGCCGTAAGCTGCGACAGCTTTAGACTTGCTTATACTGAGCAGGAATGTGATATAAAGAAGAATGAAGAGGCATCCTCCGATATGAGCTTTATCGTTCCCGGTAAAACTCTTATTGAACTTATGAAGTTCTTAAATGACAGTGATGAAGAATTTGTAAACATCAGAATAGGCTCAAAACATGCCTTATTTAATATAGAAAACCTTACTTTTTTTACAAGGCTTCTTGAAGGTCAATATATCGACTACAATAGATATATTCCGAAAGACAATAACATTTTTGTTAAAGTGAATACAGATGAATTTATGGACAGTCTTGAAAGAGCTGCTCTTATCAGTGAAGAAAAGGCTCAGGTAAGAAATTTTGTTAAATGTAATTTTAATGATAATATTCTTGTTATTACGGCAAATGCGGTATCGGGTAATGTTTATGATGAAGTTGCCATTGAAAAGAACGGTGCTGATCTTGAAATAGCATTTACCTGCCGTTATCTGCTTGAAGCGCTCCGTGTTTGCGGAGTTGAAAAAATAAAGCTTTCAATGTCAGGTCCTCTTCGCGCTATGGTAATTGAGCCTGTAGAGGAAGAAAAATCTAAGTTCCTCTTTGTAACACTTCCCACAAGAATGAAATAAAGTTAATTCTATGGTTTGCAAAAAAATAAAGTTTAAAGACTTTAGAAATATAGAAAGCGCAGATATTGAATTTTGTAAAGGAGTAAATATTTTCTACGGAAATAATGCCGAGGGAAAAACAAACGCACTTGAAGGAATTTATTTATTTGCTCACGGAAAGAGTTTTCGAACCTCATCAGACAGAGATCTTATAAATTTTTCAAAAGATGTCAGCTCTGTTAAGATGAATTTTGAAGATTCGGTAAGACCTCATGAGATGGAAATTAAACTTGTGAGGGGAAGCCGTAAGAATTGCTACAAAAACGGTGTTAATATAAAAAAATTATCCGATTTTGTCGGTTACTTCAGAGCCGTACTGTTTTGTCCCGAACATTTATCTGTTATAAAAGACGGACCAGCAGAAAGAAGATATTTTCTTGACGGGGCTATATGTCAGCTGAAGCCGATTTATCTTGCTTCACTTCAAAAATATAACAATATTCTCAACCAAAGAAATATGCTTATAAAAAATTATGAAGAAGATAAAGAGTCTTTTAACAGGACAATTGAACTTTGGTCTGCCTATCTTGCGAGAGAAGCGGCTCTTATTTCCCGTGAAAGATATGAGTATGTAAAAATACTTGACGGTCATGTTAATGAGTTTTTCAACGATATGACAAACGGCAGGGAAAGTACTCATTTGGAATATAACAAAGTCCTGGGCGAAGAAGAATATTTAAAAAAGCTTACACAAAATCTTGATAAAGAAATTCAAGCAGGAACGACTCTTTACGGAATCCATAAAGATGATATAGATATTTCTCTTAACGGAAGAGAAGCGAGGAACTTTTGTTCACAGGGACAGCAACGATGTCTTGCCCTTGCAATGAAATTGGGAGAGGGAGAAATATCAAGACAAATTACAGGTGAGTATCCCGTGTTTTTGTTTGACGATATTTTCAGTGAGCTTGACTCAAAAAGAAAAGAATATGTAACAAACGGCATAAAGAAATGTCAGGTTATTATAACAAGCTGTGAAAAGAACGGTCTGCAAAATGTTGCCGGAAATGTTATTGAGGTAAATCAAGGCAAATACACAAGAATTAAATAAATTTTAAGAGAAAAAAGATATGTATATTCATCTTGGCAATAAAAAAAACATAAGAGAAAAAGATATAATAGGTATTTTTGATATGGATAACGCAACTGTGTCAAAAGTAACTCAGAAATTTTTGAACGGAGCTGAAAAAAAAGGTAGGCTTATTACTACTGTTGACGAAATACCTAAATCAATTATTCTTACAAAAGATAAAGTATATATGTCCCAGTTAGCGCCAAAATCTCTTTACGGAAGACTGACCGATAAGGAAATAAGATAATAAAAAATAAAGAAATTATATAACCATTTTTTAAAAACGTTTTTTAAATGGGTTTTAGGGCAAAGGCCTGATCAATAAAGGAGAAAAATCATAATGAGCGAACAGACAAACCGCAACACCTACGATGAAAATCAAATACAGGTACTCGAAGGGCTTGAAGCTGTAAGAAAACGTCCCGGAATGTATATCGGCTCAACGTCGATAAGAGGTTTACACCACCTTGTGTATGAAATAGTGGATAACTCTATTGACGAAGCAATGGCAGGGGCCTGTACAAAGATAACCGTTACGCTCCATGATGACGGAAGTGTTTCTGTCAGAGATAATGGAAGAGGTATCCCTGCAGGTATGCATCAAAAAATGGGTATTCCTACCCCTGAGGTCGTCTTCACCGTACTTCACGCGGGAGGTAAATTTGGAGGAGACGGCTACACTATATCCGGTGGTCTTCACGGAGTTGGTGCGTCTGTTGTTAACGCGCTTTCCGAATGGCTTGAATATGAGAACACCAATAACGGAGAATGTTATACTCAGCGTTTTGAAAGAGGAAAAACTGTAAGCGAATATAAGTTAAAGGCAAAGGAATGTGAAAGCAACGGTCTATATGTTAGATTTAAACCCGATGCTGAAATATTTGAGGAAACTGTATTCGATTATGACACTCTTCTCAACAATATGAGAGAGAGGACTTTTCTGAATGCCGGTACAAATATTGTTCTTCGCGATGAAAGACAGCCTGAAGTAATTGAAAACGACCTTCTTTATGAGGGCGGAATAAAAAGCTTTGTTGAGCATTTAAACACCATTAAGCACTCTACGGTTATTCATGAAGAAATTATATATATGAAAGCGTGCAAAGAGGACACCACTGTCGAGGTTGCAATGCAGTACAACGACGGCTATAACGAGACTATGATGACCTTTGCAAACAACATTAATACGGTTGAAGGCGGTACTCACGAAACAGGTTATAAGGCTGCTTTGACAAGTGTGCTTAACGATTATGCAAAGAAGCATAATATGATAAAAGGAGACGATAAACTGTCGGGAGAGGATACAAGGGAAGGACTTTGCGCAGTTATCAGTGTAAAGCTTCGTGATGCGCAGTTTGAGGGTCAGACTAAAGCAAAGTTAGGTAACTCGGAAATACGTTCTATTGTTAATAACCTTGTATCCCAAAAGCTTTCGGAATATTTTGAGGAAAACCCTTCAATAGCAAAAGCAATAATTGAAAAGTCTCTTGCGGCATCCAGAGCAAGAGAGGCTGCAAGAAAGGCAAGAGAGCTGACAAGAAGAAAAGGAGTCCTTGAAGGTTCAAGCTTGCCGGGAAAATTGGCTGACTGTCAGGAAAGAAATGCATCTCTTACCGAGTTATTTTTGGTAGAGGGAGACTCTGCGGGCGGTAGCGCAAAAGATGGAAGAAACAGTAAATTCCAAGCTATTCTGCCTCTTCGCGGTAAGGTTTTGAATGTTGAAAAAAGCCGTATTGACAGAATTTATGCAAACACAACCATTATTCCTATAATTCAGGCATTAGGCTGTGGTATAGGTGAAGATTTTGATATAGAAAAGCTTCGTTACGGTAAGATAATAATTATGGCCGATGCTGACGTTGACGGCTCGCATATTCAGATACTTCTTCTTACATTCTTCTTCCGTTATATGAAGAAGCTTATAGAAAACGGAAACATATATCTGGCGCAGCCTCCCCTTTACAAGATTACTAAGGGTAAGCAGATCAGATATGCATATTCCGATAAAGAGAGAGACGAAAAGATAGCTGAGCTTGGCGGTAATGTTGAAGCTGAGAGATATAAAGGTCTTGGTGAAATGAATCCCGAACAGCTTTGGGAAACAACTATGGATCCTGATTACCGAACCATTAAGCGCGTAACTATTGAAGATGCTATGACCTGCGACGAGACATTTTCTATGCTTATGGGAGACAATGTTGAAGGACGTCGTGACTTTATAGAAAAAAACGCACAGTACGTTTCTAACCTTGATATTTAACCGAGTGTATTTAAAAATATGAAAATTGCAACAGTAACACTTAATCCTGCTATTGACAGAAATATTATATACGAAAACAGTCTGTCCGTAGGAGCTTTGAACAGAGTTAATTCTGCCGTTGTAAATGCAGGCGGTAAGGGAATAAATGTTTCCCGTATGTTGAAAAAACTTAATGTGGATAGCTTTGTTTATGGCTTTAACGGTGGTAGATGCGGAAAAATGCTTACCGATATTTTAGCTGAAGAGGGTATCACTTGTGATTTTACATCTACGATTGCCGAAACGAGAATGAATGTTAAAATAACCGATAGTGATAACAAGGAAACTGAGATAAATGAAAAGGGCGGTCCTATAAGAGATAATGAGCTGAAAGATCTGATTGATGGACTTAAAAAATCGCCTGCCGATATATTTATAATCGGAGGAAGCACACCGTCGGGACTGGGGAATGATACAGTTCGTAAGATTGTGGGTGCTTTGAAATTGCAAGGAAAAACGGTTATAACAGATATATCCGGACAGGCATTAAATGAAGCTGTTGAGGAAAGACCGTATCTTATAAAACCGAACAGAGAAGAATTCTGTCAATTACTTGGATATACTCCAAACGAAAATAAGTATATAGAAGAGGCAATTAGTTTTTACAATAGAACAGGCATTGAAATTATACTTACTTTGGGCAAAAAGGGCGCTTGTTATTCAGGTAGAGCGGGAAACTATCGTGTTATAAATCCCGAGGTCAAGCCGAAAGGATTTTCGGGTGCGGGAGATACGTTTCTTGCTTCATATGTCTATGCCGTAACCAATGATATGGATATAATAAGAGCTTTGCAATTTGCTTCCGCTGCAAGTCTTTCAAAGGTTGAGCTTGAAGGTACAAATTTGCCTGATAGACAAACAATAGACGGTAATTTATGCAGAGTTGAAGTCAGAGAAATAAAAAATTAATTGTTAAAAATATCTTAAAATAAAATCCCGAAAGGTAAAAAAATGGATAATCACGAGAACTTGGAATTTATTAATCAAAAAATAACAGACGTAGGATTGGCAAAAGAGGTTAAAAAATCGTTTATTGATTATTCTATGAGCGTTATTATGTCCCGAGCGCTTCCCGATGTCAGAGATGGATTGAAGCCCGTTCACAGACGTATTCTTTACGCTATGTACGAGGATCATTTAACCCACGATAAGCCATTTAGAAAGTCGGCTACCACCGTAGGTAACGTGCTTGGACGTTATCATCCTCACGGTGATGCGGCGGTTTACGACACAATGGTAAGAATGGCGCAGACATTCTCTTTGCGTTATCCTCTCATTGAAGGACACGGTAACTTTGGTAATATTGACGGCGATAGCGCTGCTGCATACCGTTATACCGAGGCAAGAATGCACCGTATTTCCGATGAGATGATGAACGACATTGAAAAAAATGTTGTTGACTTTATGCCAAATTTTGATAATAAATTGAAAGAGCCTACTGTTCTTCCCGCAAGATTCCCCAATCTGCTAGTCAACGGTTCTATCGGTATTGCTGTTGGTATGGCGACAAACATTCCCCCTCACAATATGGGCGAGGTTATTGACGGCACGATCTTTCTTATGGACAATCCCGATGCCGAAATAACACAGCTTATGGAATACATCAAGGGACCCGATTTTCCCACCGGAGCTATGATTTGCGGAAGTACGGGTATCTATTCTGCATATACAACTGGAAAAGGCAGAGTCATCGTCAGAGCAAAGACGGTTATTGAAGAAGAAAAACATAGAATTATAGTAACAGAAATTCCTTATCAGGTAAACAAGACAACCCTTGTCGAAACTATGGCTGCCTGCGTTAAGGACAAGCGTATTGAGGGTATTCGCGATATCAGAGATGAATCATCTGGAAGAACCGGTATTCGTATAGTTATTGAATGCCGCCATGATGTAAACTGTCAGATAATTCTCAATCAGCTTTATAAGTATACACAGCTTCAGGATACATGCGCTGTTAATATGCTTGCGCTGGTTGATAATATTCCAAAGGTTCTTAACCTTAAGGAAGTATTGACCTACTACATTCAGCATCAGGAAGATGTTATTACAAGAAGAACAAAATTTGAACTTGAAAAGGCGCTTCATGAGGCGCATATTAACGAAGGCTACAAGATTGCAACAGATAATATTGACGAAGTAATAAACATAATCAGAGCAAGCGCGTCTATTCCCGATGCAAAGGCAAAGCTAATGGAACGTTTTGCATTAACCGAAATACAGGCTCAAGCAATTGTAGAAATGACCTTGGGACGTCTTTCCGGTCTTGAAAGACAAAAGGTTGAGGACAGACTTGCAAAGCTTTATGCGCAGATAGAGGAGCTTCGCGGAATTTTGGCTGACGAAAACAAGATCAAAGATATTATTAAAACTGACTTGCTTGAAATAAAGAGAAAATATGCAGATGGAAGAAAGACCGAATGTGTTCCACTTGAAGAAGAGATCGTTCTTGAAGATCTTATTGAACGTCACAGATGTCTTATCACCCTTTCACACGCAGGCTACATCAAGCGCCGCGCGGCTGACACTTATACCGCTCAAAACAGAGGCGGAAAGGGTATTATCGGTATGACTACTAAAGAGGAAGACTTTGTTGAAATGGTGGTTTCTGCAGACAGCCATGCAAACCTTATGATGTTTACTTCAAAAGGTAAGGTATTTACAAAGAAAGCATATCTTATTCCAGAGGCAAGCAGGACTGCCAAGGGAACGAATATTGCAAATATTCTTGAAATTGAAAAAGACGATAAGATAACAGCCATGATAGATATGGAACGCTTTGACATGGGCGGATATCTGACAATGGTTACAAGAAACGGTATCATTAAGCGTACTCCTGTTGAAGAATATGCATATCAGCGTAAGGGCGGCAAAAAAGCAATAAATCTTGACGATGGTGATGAGCTGGTATTTGTATCTCATACAACGGGTGAAAATGAAATAGTTGTTGCAACAAAGAACGGTTTTGCAGTTCGTTTTGCAGAAAGCAAGGCGAGAGAGGTTGGCAGAACCTCACGAGGTGTTATTGCGATCAGACTTACCAATGGAGATTGTGTTGCGGGAGCTGCTGTTGTTGATGACAGCAAGACATTGTTGTTTATAACCGAAAATGGATTTGGTAAGAGAACAGAGTTCAGTAATTTCCCTGTTCATAACAGAGGCGGAAAGGGCGTTATATGCCATAAGCTGACAGAAAAGACGGGCAGAATTGCTGATATTGCACCTGTTGATGAAACGGAAGATATTATGCTTATTACAAATGACGGAACGATTATAAGAACACCTGTTTCGGGTATTTCAACCTATGGCAGAACGGCTGCGGGCGTTATCGTAATGAGACTGTCCGAGGGTGCTTCTATCGTAAATTTTGCAAAGGTTCAAAAAGAGGAAGACGAAAATGAAACTTCGAAAGCTGAAGAATAAAATACTGTTTATCCTTTGCCTTGTTATGACGGTGATACTTTGCTCCTGCGGAGGAAGTATGACAGACGAAACGGTCAGAGCCGAGCTTGAAAGACTGTTGCCGCTATCCTACGAGATGAACGAGATCTTTTGGGGAGAGGGACTGCCCTTTACCGACGATGGAACGAACAACCGATACATGACAGTAACAGAGGAAAGCAAATATCAGACTATCGATGAGATCTTAAATAAGGCATCGGAAGTATTTTCAGACGGCTATCTTGAAGAGATAAAGGATGCTATCTTTACCGACAGTGATGATATAGACCCGCGATACTTGGAAATAAACGGAGTTCTTAAGGTGGATAAGTTGAATAAGGGGTTTAATGTGCAGGGTAACATCAAAATCGACAGCGCTGTTATCAAAAAGCAGAACAGAGGTATGGTTGTTGTTACAGCCGAGTACGAGGACGGCGGAGAAACCGAGATAACTCTTATTTTAGATGAAGGAAAATGGTATTTGAACAGTCCGACTTATTGAGAATTTACATTTGAATATTTAGTCTTATTATTTTGGAGGAAGACAGACATGGGAATTTATGAAGAATTGCAAGCGAGAGGGCTTATTGCGCAGGTAACCGATGAGCCGCAGATTCGCGAGCTTGTGAATAATGGAAAAGCTAAGTTTTACATTGGCTTTGACTGTACGGCAGACAGTCTTACTGCAGGGCATTTTATGGCTCTTACTCTTATGAAGCGCTTGCAGATGGCAGGTAATACGCCTATTGCGCTTATAGGCGGCGGTACAACAATGATAGGAGACCCTTCCGGACGTACCGATATGAGAAAGATGCTCACAAAAGAGGATATAGACCACAATGCAGAGTGCTTTAAGAGACAGATGGAGAGATTTATTGAGTTTGGCGAAGGCAAGGCAATGATGATAAACAACGCCGATTGGCTTCTCAAGCTGAACTATGTTGAAATGCTTCGCGAGGTAGGCGCTTGCTTTTCCGTAAACAATATGCTTAGAGCAGAATGTTACAAGCAAAGAATGGAAAAAGGACTTTCTTTCCTTGAATTTAACTATATGATCATGCAGTCGTATGACTTCTACTATCTCTACAAGAACTTTGACTGTAACCTCCAGTTCGGCGGCGACGATCAGTGGTCAAATATGCTTGGCGGTACGGAGCTTATCAGACGTAAGCTTGGCAAGGATGCAAACGCTATGACTATAACTCTCCTTACCGACTCACAGGGCAAAAAGATGGGTAAGACGGCAGGCAACGCTGTTTGGCTTGATCCCAACAAGACATCTCCCTTTGAATTTTATCAGTACTGGAGAAATGTCGGTGATGCCGACGTTATGAAATGCATAAAAATGCTCACTTTCCTTTCCCTTGAAGAAATTGAAGAAATGGAAAAATGGGAAGACAGCCGCATAAACGAGAAAAAAGATGTTCTTGCATTTGAGCTTACAGCACTTGTTCACGGTAACGAAGAAGCAGAAAAGGCAAGAGAAGCTTCACGTTCATTGTTCTCGGGCAACGGCGGAGATGATTCCAATATGCCTACCACTGAAATCAATGCATCTGAAGCAGAAAACGGAATGAATATAGTTGATCTTATGATGGTATGCGGTCTTGCCGCAAGCCGAGGCGAAGCAAAACGCCTTATTCAGCAGGGCGGCGTATCTGTTGACGGAGAAAAGGTTGCTACTATGGATGTTATTGTATCAGAAGATGCACTTAAAGCAGGCGCAAAGATACGTAAAGGTAAGAAGATCTTCCATAAGGCTATTGTAAAATAAAAATAATTTCGGGAGGGGATTTTCCCCTCCCGTTATAATATAGAATTTAAAACCCCCTTGAAAAAGATTTTTACATTTCTTTTTCAAGGGGTTATATTTTATTCTGCTTTTTGAGCCGCTTCGATTATCTTCTGGGAAACCATTCCGGGAACTTCTTCGTAGCGTACAAATTCAAATGTGTATCTTCCGAGACCGCCGGAGATAGCGCGCATGATAATAGCGTAGTCGAGCATTTCTGATTTCGGAACTTCCGCTTCAATAATGGAATATCCTTTCTTGTGCTCGTCGGCATTCATACCGAGGATTCTGCCTCGTCTCTTGTTTATATCACCGATAACATCACCCATCATATCTGTGGGTATTCTTACCTTAAGAAGACCTACGGGTTCGAGAATAACCGGAGCTGCCTGAGCAAGACCTGCCTTGTAAGCAAGGATAGCCGCAAGTTTAAAGGAAATTTCGTTTGAGTCAACGGGGTGATAAGAGCCGTCAAACAGGTCAGCCGCAAGATTTACTACGGGGAAGCCTGCAAGGACGCCTTTTTGCATAGCCTCAAGCAAACCTTTTTCAACTGCGGAATAGTAGTTCTTGGGAACGCTTCCGCCCACAACGCTCTGTGTAAATGTAAGACCCAAATCCTCTCCGGGAGCAAATGTAATCTTAACGTGTCCGTACTGGCCGCTTCCGCCTGACTGCTTCTTATGCTTACCTTCAACTTGAACCTTTTTCTTGATTGTTTCTCTGTAAGCAATCTTCGGCTTTGACATTTCAACTGCGGTGTTGTATCTGGACTTAAGCTTTGAAATAACAACATCAAGGTGAATATCTCCGAGACCTGATATAAGTATCTGCTTAACTTCGGTGTTATTTTCATATTTAAGAGTGTTATCTTCCTCAAGGAGTCTGCTTATTCCCTGGGAAATCTTATCTTCATCGCCCTTAGCCTTTGGAGAAACTGCCATTGTAAATACAGATTCGGGATATACTGTGGGAGCGTAGGGCAATACATTTTCTGTAGAAAGAGTGTCGTTTGTATCAGTGCCCGAAAGCTTGGGTATCATACCTATATCGCCGCAGCAAAGTGTGTCGACCTCAGTCTGCTTCTTTCCTCTCATTATATAGAAGTGCGCAAATTTTTCGCTGTTTTCATTTCTCATATTTTTAAGAGTCATATCACGGCGCAGTTCACCGTTCATAACCTTGAAGAAAGACATCTTGCCTACGAATGGGTCGGATACTGTCTTGAATACAAATATACTTGTCGTGCCGTCAACTTCAATTTCTTTTTCTGTAATTTCTCCGTTTTCAACAACGCTCTCTGTTTCATGGTTTGTAAATGCGGGGAAGGATGCAACAGAAACGTTGAGAAGTGATGCAATACCCCAAAGCTTAACAGCACTTCCGCAGAGAATAGGCGCAATAGTACCGTTAAGAAGGCCGCTCTTCAAAGCTTCCAAAACCTCTGCCTTTGAAATGTGTTCGCCTGCAAAATATTTTTCCATAAGCTCGTCGCTTGTTTCGGCAACTGATTCCATAAGAGCTTCGTGGTACTTTTCGGCAACAGCACGGTCCTCGGCAGATATATCAAATTCCGTAAAGCTTCCGTCAGCTTCATAGATAAGCTCTTTCATTGTAGCCAAGTGAACAAATCTGTTTGAATTTGTTTCACAAGGAATTATAAGAGGACAAACAGATGTACCGAAAGCTTCTTTGAGCTGTTCAAAAACCTTGTCGAAGCTTGCTTCCTTGTCATCAAACTTGTTTATAAAAAATGCTTTTGGAATACCCGCATCTGTCGCGTTATCCCAAGCAAGCTTTGTACCAACTTCAATACCTGCTTTTGCATCAACGGAAATAAGCGCACTGTCAGCAACGCGGATAGCCTGAACAACTTCACCCTCAAAATCGAGGTATCCGGGGGTATCAATAAAATTTATCTTTGTGTCATTCCACATAACAGGCGCCAAAGAAGCGGAAAGTGAAAATCCTCTTTTTATTTCTTCAGGGTCATAGTCGCAGACAGTATTTCCAGCAGATGGATTACCCAATCTGTCGGTCGCCTTTGTCAAATACAATGCAGCCTCGGCAATTGATGTTTTACCGCATCCGCCGTGCCCCAGTAATACAATGTTTCTAATGTCTTGTGTAAGAACTTTTCCCATAATGAGTATCTCCTTCTATTCATTTTCCCCTTTAAAAACAATAAAGCGGTTATGAAAAATATACAAATAAATTCAAAAAGATTGCTGTCTTTTATTTATTATACACCAAAAATCTCTCATATGCAAGTAGTATTACAAAAGTTCATGGGCACGATTATGTAAAAATATGAATGGAAATTTTAGGTAGTTAGCACAAAAAACCCTGAAAAGTACCTCGTTTTACAAATTCTTTGTCAATTTCATTTGTTACTATGGTTTTTTTTGTACTCCACAAGGGAGCTATAAGATCATTCTTAACTCCGTCTCCCGTTACCCTTTCAATAACAATATTTTTAGGCATAATCTCTAACTGATCGCACACTATTTTTATATATTCATCGCGTTCAAGCGCATTAAATTCTCCCCTTTCGTACATATCTGACAAGGGGGTATTTTTCAATATATAAAGTAAATGTATTTTCAATGCATGGGGATTAAGGTCTGCAACACACTTTGCTGTATGCATCATATCATTATAATCCTCGCCGGGAAGTCCGTTTATTATATGTATGCATGTGTTGATGCCTTTTTCTTTAAGTTTGTTGTAGCCATTTACAAACTGACGGTAGGTATGACCTCGGTTAATAAGCTTAAGAGTCTTATCATTGGCTGACTGCAGCCCAAGCTCAACAGTTAGATATGTTCGTGTTGACAGCTCTTGAAGGTAGCTAACAACATTATCATCCAAACAGTCCGGTCGAGTAGATATACTTAGTCCCACTGTATCAGGCAATAATAGAGCTTTTTCAAACTTTGATTTAAGTATTTTAAGAGGAGCATAGGTATTTGTGTGTGCTTGAAAATAGGGGATATAGAAAACGTCAGACCATTTATTGCCTACAATTTTTTTACCTATTTCAAACTGCTCGGTTAATGGAATATTGCAGGGAGGAGTGTGGTCGCCGCTACCTTTTTCTGAACAGTAAATACAACCGCCGTAGGATATTGTACCGTCAATATTAGGACATGTAAAGCCTCCGTCAAGCGCAATTTTTACACACTTTTTACCAAAGCGGCGTTTTAAGTAACAATCATAGGTATAATAGCGTTTGTTTGTATCAGAATTTTCAAAAGGGTTTTTATTTTTCATATTATCTCCATTGAAAAGATTTCTTATCTGTATTCTACATCAAACAAAAAATAATTACAAGTCTTTTAAACAAAGTAAAAAATGGACCATACGAGTCCATTTAGTTTTTGTGTTTAGTCTTTTATTAAAACGTTCAGATATGCAAGAGAAAGAGCGAGGTTTTCTTGCTGAACTATAATGTTTTCCGGAACATCGAGACATGCCGGACCAAAGTTCCAAATTGCCTTTATACCACATTCAACCATCTCATCGCACACACATTGAGCAGAAGCTCCGGGTACGGTAATTATACCAATATTGACATTGTTTTCAAGACAAAACTTCTTGAAATCGTTTATCGGATATATCTGCTTTTCACCTACAATTGTTCCGATTTTTGTTTTATCATTATCAAATGCCGCGACAATATCTACACCAAAATCACGGAAACCGGGATAACCCAGCAGTGCGCAGCCAAGCTTACCGGCGCCTACAATAACAGCGTGGTTTCTTTTGTCTATATTTTCAAGATATTTACCGAGTTTCTCCATAAGATCATTTTTTTCATATCCGACTTTGGGCTTACCGTCACCACTTATCATTTGGAGCTCTTTTCTTACCAATACGTCGCCCAGCTTAAGATTTGTTGCAATTTTTGTTGCTGATATAAACTTTTCGTTTTCAGGCAAAGATTTCAAATATTTTAAATAAACAGGAACTCTCCCTAATGTAGCGCGTGATACAGTTTTTCTCATAATAATTACCTCGCTTTTATACTGCGCAAAATACAAAAATTCTGTTATTTAAACATGATTTCCTACAAAATGGTATTATTTATTATCCTTTATCAAAAGTCAATGTAAGCATTATAACATTAACATATAAAAGTTTTTTCATTAAAATTATTATAACACATATCTTATTTTTTGGGAATAACAAAAGAGGTATATCTGTATTATACTTATTGATATATCTGTTATTTATTATGTATTATATATAAAGGTACTTAATACTTATTTTTTATTGAATGGGTTTTGTCTTCTGAAGTTCTTCAATAAAAAGCATATCCAATTTTGATAGTTTATAATCTTTTTTATATATAAGCACATCTTTGTAAACAGTCTTACTTTCATCGCATTTTTTCTGTACTAACCCATAACATTTAAGCAGTTTTTCGGGTACTGGTGAGACCCACATAAAAGTTTGGTTATTTTCCGACAAGAGATCAAATTGGCTTGCTCTTTCAAAAACAAATATGCGTCTGTCATCGCTCGCATTCAGCCCGTTCTTTTTTGTATTTGCAAATGGGAGTGAAGGAATGGAGGAATCGGCGTGGGTTATTTCTATAAATGAAGAAAGCTCGGAGAGCATGACTGTTTCTTTATTTGCAAGGGGGCTTTCTTTGTTAACAACAAGCTTGTAACTGTACTCGGTTATGTCTTCAACGATTAACCCCTTTTCTTCAAGCATAACCTTGTAATATTTATCGTACTCTTTTGCGTAACGTACAATACCCAAATTATAGTCGGAGGCTAAAATGTTGTTTATAGCGCGCCATGAGTTTGTTTCTTTGTAAAATATTTCAGCATCTGTGGTATCAATATACTTGGAAAAACGTGAAAATGCTTCGGAAATGTATCCGGAGCGGGGAACAGATACCGAAAACTTTTGTTTTTCAATCTTACCATACTTATAAATATGTTCAACTTCGTCGATTTGATGCAATATTTGTTTTGCATAGTTTATGAACTCTCTGCCTTCGATAGTCAGTACCATTCCCTTGGCGGAACGGTCAAATATGGTTATGCCCAGGTCGGCTTCAAGCTCTTTTACCGCTCGGCTAAGGTTAGGCTGAGCAACAAAAAGTGTATCTGATGCCTTATTTATTGAACCTGTTTTTGCAACTTCCACCGCATATTTCATGTGAAGAATGTTCATAAACCTATAGTTCCTTTCGGTAAATTATTATAAAATAAAACTATTATACTCTTTTCCGTTAAGGTTTTTCCAACACAGCTTGTTGTCCTCAAGCACTATATAGGAATGATCTGAGTTTTCTTTCGGAATAGAAACCGATCCCGGATTTAGAATAAGAATACCGTTTTCCTCATAGCATTTCGGAACATGAATATGTCCAAAGAGAAGTGCATCACCTTTTTGAAGTGGGGGAAGATTATTGGGATTGTATTTATGTCCGTGTGTTGCATAAATCATTTTTTTGCCTACTGTCAGTATTGCATAGTCGGCAAGAACAGGAAATGACAGCACCATCTGATCTACTTCTGTATCACAGTTTCCTCTGACACACATTATTTTATTTTTCAAATTATTTAAAAGCTCAATAACTTTTTTTGGTGCGTATTCTTTTGGAAGGTCATTTCTCGGTCCGTGATAAAGCACATCACCAAGTATCAAAAGCTTGTCTGCTTTTTCTTCACTGAATGCTTTAAGAAGTTTTTCACAGTAGTATGCAGAGCCGTGAATGTCAGATGCTATAAGCCATTTCATATTACTTATCCTCTTGTTATATTCTTGTTAATTTTACATGTTATAAGTATATCAAATATTGATGTTAAAGTCAATAAGTGTTACACAACAAGTAAAAGTTTGCAATAAAAATATATTTTTTGGTATATATCTTGAAAATATAATTATAAATATGTATAATAATTATATTGTGAGGTGTTTTTTATGGAAAATTTTTTGAAAAAATATGACATAGAAGCTCGTTTAGAAAAGTTTGCCGAATATTATGACAGGGCAAAATTACAGTATGAGCAAAATAAAAATGATATAATGAATTTTGAGAAATACTCAATTTTTACTTATATGAAAGATGATGTTGCAAGAATACGCGACGAGGTAGTTAAAGATTCTGATAACATTATTTATTGTTATTTTCTTTATGAAGCAATGAAAGCAAAGGATATGCCCGCAATAAACGCACTTTGCTCTCCCAATAAAAAGCTTGAGGATGAAAAATATGATTTTCTTCCTATGTTTTCTCTACTTCACTGTGTTCCTAAGATGGTTGAAGATTTGAGAGAAAAAGGAGTGCCTGAAGATGTTATTGATGCAACGCTGAATATGTTTGAAAATCAGACACAGGATTATGTTGATCTTTTTCACCGTTATGGAATATCATGTTATGTTACATGGATGTTGAAATTTATCAGATGTGAAATTATCCGCGTGGGTAGATTTAATTTTGAAATTTGCAAATATAATAAGGACTTTGATGTTTTTGAAAACAATGGTAAGCTTGCTGTTTTGCCTAATGGAGTAACCTTCCACAGAAGCGGACAGGTTCTCGGCAGTATTGACTGTGAGGATACAGATGGAAGTTTTTTTGCAGATATAATTGAGACCGATACATATTACGAGGGTTATCTTATTGAAAATGGTCTTGCAAAGAATGTTAAGAGAAGACTTGAAAAGAGTGAATGGAAAAAGGTTCTTACGAAGGGTGATAGAATAATAAACTACCATATTCCTACCGGAGGAAAGCTTGATTCCGAGTCCTGCGAAAATGATACCGAAAGGGGCAGAGATATTGTAAATCAGTGTTTTGGAGGCTTCAAGGCGTTTTTCTGCTTGACATGGCTTATCGATCCGCAAATAAAGTCCATTATAGGCAAGGAAACAAACCTTACAAAGTTTGCGGACAGATTTGAAAAATTTCCGTTGAAGAGCAACGGACATGATGTTTTCGAGTATGTTTTTGTCTGTTCTCCCGATACACCTCTCGAAGAACTTCCTGAAAAAAGCAGTTTTGCTTCGGCTATAAAGAAACATTTGCTTTCGGGCGGCCATATTTACGGTGCTATGGGCGTTGCATTATAAAAAATAAACGAACACACTGGTTTATAATTAACACTTGTATAGTTATTGGTATTGACCAAAAAAGAGAATTGTCATATTTAAAAAAAGAACCCATTTGATAGCTTCTCATAAGGAGGTTTATAAATTTCGGCAGAGATGACCATTTTATAATATAATAGGATGGGGAAAATGAAAAAAGAATTACCGAAAAGGAAGCATCATAGGCTTGAGATTTGTACACAAAACAGACGATGCATATTATCGTACATTGTAGGGCGGGGGCTTGCTCCCGCCGAAATAAATGGTGTTGTACATACAAAATACGGAAAGATTGCAGAAAAACAATTGTTGCTGTTAGAGGAAAGATACACTTATCTGAAAATTGATCGATATGTGATAATGCCAAACCATATTCATATTGTTTTTATTATGGAGAATAAAGCGGCGGGAGCAAGCCCCCGCCCTACAATTATGGATATTGTATGCGCGTATAAATCGCTAACAACCAAAGAATGTAAAAAGAACGGAATTTTAGATAAAGTATTTCAGACTTCATTTCATGAGCACATTATTCGTAGTCAAGCGGATTATGATGAGATTGCGAAATATATATACGAAAACCCAATGCGCTGGTACTACGACGAATTATATACAGAGGCATAAGGGAATAGGCTGATTCTGTGCTTCTGTAATATAAATACAAAATTTTAGATAAGAAACAAAAATAATAAGTTTGTAAAGAAAAAAATAAACAATGAATTTATTAAACAAAACAAAGCCCCGACAGAGTTTAAAAAGTCTGTCGGGGTATTTTCATGCTTGTTTGTAGCATACTTTGATGAATTATTTATTTATCGTTTAAGTCTTTTATAATTTGAAGAATATGGTCAGCTTGTGTGGGAGGTAATTTTTCAAATTCTTGTAAAAGTGCTTTTGTTTTTTGAGGAGCAACAGCATTTACATTAAAAAACTCTTGCGGTGTAATGTTAAAATACTCACAAATATATATAAAACCCGTGAGAGATGGTAATGTTCGTTTGTTTTCAATTTTATTTATATAACTTTCACTTTGACCTAACGATAAACTCATATCTCTAGCAGATACGCCTTTTTGAATACGAAGCTCTGTCAATCGTTTGTAAAACCATTCAATATAATCCATACCACATACCTCCATTATTATATATAGTATAAATCCACTATAACCCAAAAATACGGAAAAAAAAGATATATTTTACTTGACAAATGGAAATATAGGATATATAATGGTGTAAACAAGGAAATATAATCTTTAAATTGCCGGAGGAAAAGAAATGAAAAAAATACTAATTGTTTTGACGTTAATTATGTGCTTATTTTTGGGAGCATGTAATACACAAGAAAAAAACGTAAATGACAAAGAGAATAGCGGGACACAAGAAACAGTAGATGACTTTAGCGGAACATGGAAAGTAGAATACATCGAATATGAAGGATCAAAATTTTCCGTTAATGAATGGAATAATATAGAGGGTGATGATTTAAGTGATTTCTATATTATTTTAAAAAATGGTGGAAAAGCTTATATCTACGATGATGAATATGGAGACTTAGTTAATTGGCTAAAATCGGACAATATTATTATGATAGATAATGAAAGATGTTCTATTATTAATGGTAAAATTTGTGTTGATTACTATGGCGATAAAATATACTTAAATAGAGTGTCAAATAATCAGGAAATTCCAAATCTAAATGACAGCGACACACCGGAAAATAATGAGGATGATAGCGATGCAGATAATGTTCAGTCCACAGATGTCTCAATATCTAATACAGATTGGAGACAGTTTTTAAAAGAATATGAGGAATGGGTAGATAAGTACATAGTAATTGTTGAAAAATATAAGAATAATCCAACAGATATGTCCATTTTATCCGATTATATGGATATGGTTTCTGAAATGGTAGAATGGTCAGAAAAATCAGATGACATTACTTACGAGTTAGAAAACACAAATGATGCAATTGAATATTCAAAAGAGCTTTTAAAAATTGCCGAAAAACTTGCAGAAGTAGCTTATTAATAGGTTTGTGTCGGAGGTAGAAAAATGAAAAAATTTAAAAAAGATAAATTATTAATTCCTTTTATTATAGTTTTGGTAGGAACTATTTTAATGGTATCAACGATATTTATGCCATACGCGACTGCAACAGTGGAGCAAGCAGAAAAAATAAACGAATACCCAAATGAATTAGTTTATAAAGAGTTAAATATAACTGCAAAACAAATGAAAAACATATCAATGATTGAATATACAAATTTATACAGTAAACTAAGTGAGCAAATTTGGGGTAATACATCTTACGGTATTTTCTATGTTACTTTAGTTGCTTTAATTGGTGGTTTTTCTTTGATTTCTATGCTGTTTTCATTTTTTAAAAAGCCCATAGCTATTATCGTATTTGATATTTTAGCCTTTTGTGTTTTTTATATTCAAAATTGTGATTATACAGAGCGTGGTATTATTCCAAGCAGTTCGTATAACTGGGGGGCGGCTTATTACATATTTTATGTAGCAGCAATAGTAGTTCTTGTAGGAGCTGTATGGATGTTAGTAAATAAAATCAGAATTAAAAAACATCTTAAAGTAACAAAAAGTGTTTAATAAGTTAATATATTTAAATATTAAGAGAGTCTAAGAACTTTTTATAAAATTAAATATTCAATAATATTATAAAAAATTTACACGCATTTAAGGTCTTTACTAACTTTAAATGCGTGTAGTTTTTTATAAATATATTCTTACTGTATTAAGCAAATATAATTAAAAGTTACTGTGTCTATTATTTTTCGAGCAATTTTTCTACTGCTGCAAGTTTAACGCAGACACAGAGAACTCCGATAGCTTTTTTAAGCTCTTCGGGGGTAGGATAGGATGGGGCGATACGGAGGTTTCTGTCTCTGGGGTCATTACCGTATGGATATGTTGCACCTGCATTTGTAAGTGTTACACCGGCATCCTTTGCAAGTGCATGGGCGCGTTTTGCGCAACCGTCCATAATATCAAGACTAATAAAGTAACCGCCGTTGGGGTTGACCCATTCAGCAATACCGAGACCTGCAAATTCTTTTTCAAAGGTTTCACAAACAGCGTCAAATTTAGGCTTAAGACAAGCACCGTGCTTTTCCATGTGTTCAATAACATTTTCGGGTGTTTTAAAGAATTTAACATGACGAAGCTGATTTATTTTGTCAAAGCTGATAGTTTGAACAGTCATTTGCTTCTTAATATAGTCTATGTTGTTCTTGCTTGCAAAAATGAACGATACACCGCCGCCGGGATATGTAATTTTCGAGGTAGATGAAAATTCAAAGAATATATCCTCATTACTTGCTTTGTGAGCCTCTTCGTAGATGTTGAGAAGCTTTTCATCTTTTGAAATCGGGTGTACATAGTAAGCATTGTCCCAGAAAATACGGAAGTCGTCAGCCTTGGGTTTTAGAGCGGCAAGGCGGCGTACTGTTTCATCAGAATAAGTAATACCCTGAGGATTACTGTATTTCGGAACGCACCAGATACCCTTGATGGTTTCATCATTTGCGACAAGTTCTTCTATTTTATCCATATCGGGACCTGTAGGTGTCATTTCAATATTTATCATTTCTATGCCGAAGCGTTCGCATATAGCAAAGTGTCTGTCATACCCGGGAACAGGGCAGAGCCACTTTAATTTTTCCTGCTTACCCCAAGGAAGTTTAGCGCCGGGGAGACCAAATATGTATGCTCTGGCAAATGCATCGTACATAAGGTTAAGGCTGGAGTTGCCGCAGGCAATAACGTTTTCTGCGGGTACTCCGAAAACTTTACCGAACATTTCTCTTATTTCGGGAATACCTTCAAGAATTCCATAATTACGATAGTCAACGCCGCTTTCACTTTTTGTGTCCTTGGTGTCGGTGATTGCGGTAAGAATACCATCGGAAATATCGACCTGCGAAGGTGCAGGCTTTCCTCTTGACATATCAAGCTTAAGTCCCAAGGCTCTCAGTCCTTCATATTCGGCTGTAAGCTGTTCTTTAAGGTTAAGCAATTCAATTTTTGAAAGTTCAGAATACTTCATAAATAATATCCTCTTCGTATATAAATAATTTATTTTTTACAGTTATAATTACCACATCTATTATACAGTATTATTCTTAAAATACAATATGTTTTACAAAGAAAGTAAAACTACATATTTCTTTGCAGTTTTTGCAGTCTGATATCCTTACCGCTAAACATAAGAAGTTCAAAGCAACCGAACATACGTGATGTTATTCTGTCCGTGTAAGTCTTGCGTAACTCATCAAAGTTAAGATTAGTATTGATTATGGTACTTTTACCTGAATTGAGTCGCGTATTTACAAGGTTATAGAGACATGAAACGGTAAACGCGGTATGCATTTCGGTTCCAAGGTCATCAAGAATAAGCAGGTCGCAGTCAAAATATTTATTAGTAAGTCCCGATTGGTCTTTAAATTGTTCTTTGTTGAAGTCATTAAAAATGTTGGGGGCGGAGTCGTATACAACATCATAACCTTTTTCTATAACTACTTTTGCTATTGATGTTGAGATATGCGTTTTTCCAAGTCCTGTTGCGCCCATAAGTATAAGACTTCCCGAATTTTTGTCAAAGAGGTTTGCGTACCTCTTGCATATTTCGAGAGACTTTTGCATTTTTTCGTAATTCTGTTTGTTTTCAAGATAAAAAGACAGATCAAAGCTTTCAAACGATTGCTCTTTGAGAAGTGATCCTAGCCCTGAGCTTTCAAATGCGCTTTTTGCTAACGCCGCTTTAAAGCAACTGCACATTTCAATTCCAATATACCCCGTATCCATACATTTTGTACATTCGTACTTAATATCGGTGCAGTCGGCAGGAAGTCCGTATTTTTCAAGGATATATATTCTTTTTTTCTGAAGCTCGGCATTTCTTTCTTCAATAGCTTTAAGTCTTTTTTCAAGGCCGTCTTTGCCATTCATAGCTTCGCGCATAATATTTATGCCTGTTGCCCGAAGCTCATTATCAATTTCTTTTATTTCGGGATATTTTGCGTGTATTACTGCAGTTCTCGTTTCTGCATCAGAAACAGCATTACGCTTTTTTGTCTCATATTCGTTTTTTAGTCTGACAAAATTTTCACGGTTATATGCCATTTTTATACCTCTTTACTATTGTTTTTTTGTTAGAAGTTTTATTATTAATTGGTGCTCTTCTTACCTATATTATCGTAGCTTCGCTTCAGAGCAGCTTCAAAGAATTCATCATTATCAAAGCTTGATTCTGCGGGAGGATTTCCTTCTTTTTTCTTTTTAAAATCAAACTTGTCATTTTTCACTTCTTCTAAGGTGGTATAGCCTGCGTTGAACCATTTTAACATTATTTTATTTGCGTAAGGAAGTGACGGGCGGCTGGTAGCATTGACTGTCAGCTCGTATGCATACTCAATAACTTCAAGGGGGAAATTAAACTCCTTTATCCATTTTTTAACAATATCTGCTTCTTTTTTAGACAGTGCTCTGCTTCCTAACCCGAAAATACGTCGAATTTTTCCCTCAAAGCTGTGTATTATTTCTTTATCTTTTAAATATTCGCGAAGCTTTTCATCGGTATCAATTCCTTCGTTGTAGAGGTTGAAGGCTGTTTTTTCTATATAATGAACGGTAGTTTTGTTATTCTTTTTGCAATAGTCGTAGATTGAAAGAATATATTCGCTTGACAATCCCAAGTAATCGTACAAGGAAACAATTTTATTTATTTCAAGAGGATTAAATATTTTCCCTGCCAATTCTTGACATTCATCAATAAGCAATGTTATTTCGGCATTGTTTTCAAAAATTCTTTCAATTTCTTCGCCCGAATAAGTCGGAATGTCATTTTTTTGCAAAGCCTTAGAAGGTTTTCGATCAGTTTTAGACGAGGCATTTACATTTTTGTTTTCATCAACCAATTCCAAAACCTCAGCTCCGCGCCAGAATTGGAGAGCAATTATAATTTCTGTCAAGTCAAGTCCGGACAGCTTTTGTATTGACTTTTCATCAAACGTCCCGTTTTCTGCTGTTGCCGATGCATATATCAAAACCTTTATTTCGGTTTCCGAAGCATTTTCGATTTTGTTCAGCAAGGGCACTTTAGGAAGGGTTATTAGTCCGTTTGTGTTTACAAATTTAAACTTCATAAATCTATCCTTATTTTATTCTTGATTTTTTCTGCTTATTTCAAAGCAGAGTGTCATAAGAGAATCATCTATCCAAATATTTTTAACCGGTATATTAAGGTCAAGATTTACATCGGAAAAATTCCAAACTCCCTTAATATTAAGCTCTTTTATAGTCTCCACAGCTTTTTTTGTAATGCAGCTTTCTGTTGCCAACACAATAATATCAACGGAATGTGTTTTGCAATAATCTCTAAATTTTTCAAGCGCATCTATATTTGTTACTTCAAATATTTTTTTGAGCGCAACTCCCTGTCTCGTAAACACAGGACGTGATGTCAGCATTGTTATCATTTCTTTTGTACCGAGAATAACAGCCGAATATTCGTCTCTTACCCCCGCAATATCAAGAATTGAAGTATAAAGGGTTTTGACATCATAGCCATAGCCTTTAAGTCCAAATGCGCCGAAGGCTGACAAGTCCTGTCTGATCTGCGAGGCTGTAAGGTTCATCATTTTAGCCAGTCTGGTTGAAGAAATTCTAAATACGTTAGACTCAAGAAGACCGCGCAGGGTGCGCAAGTAGTAGGGGAGTCTTAAAATAGTAGATTTTGAGATACAGATGTATTCCATATTCTTTTTTGTTGGTCTCTTACCTTTTTCATTGTTCACAAACAATCACCGTCTAATAAAAAAATTTAAGTTTTCCACATGGACTGAGTGTAACTTTTCCACAAAACTAACAGGTTTTTCCACATTTCTCCCTAAGTTTTAGCGATTATAAAGGAAAAAATGGGTTCACAAAAAGTTTACTAACAAAGTTTTCCACAGGTGTGGAAAACCTTAATGTTGATAAAAAACTTACGGACGCGCAACTGCATTAAGGTCCGTTTTGGCAATATTCCCTTCAAGAAATTCATAATATGCTTGAACAGCAATCATAGCGGCGTTATCTCCGCAATACTTCAGTGAGGGTATGGCAATGGTTAAATTTTTATTTTCGGCAAACTTTTTTAGACCTTCTCTTAAGTGTGAGTTTGCTGCAACTCCGCCTGCTAATACAACCGTAGAATAACCATAGTGTTCAATAGCCGCGCCTATCTTTATTATGATAGAGTCAACTATTGTTTTGGTCAGCGAGGCTGCAACATCTTCTTTACATATTTTTTCATTTTTTTGTTCGGCATTGTGTAAATAGTTTATTGCTGCTGTCTTCAAGCCGCTGAACGAATAATCAAGGTTTTCGCCAGAAACTGCTGCTGAAGGGAATTTTATTGCTTCTTTATTTCCGACAGATGCGAGTCTGTCCATTTCTGCGCCGCCTGGGTAGGGTATGCCCATGACTCGCGCAATTTTATCAAAACATTCACCGACAGCATCATCTCTTGTTCTGCCGATTGTTTCGTAATCGGTGTAGCTTTTTACATTTATAATTGATGTATGTCCTCCAGATGCGGCAAGCGCCAAGAATGGAGGTTTTATATTGTTTTCAATATATGATGCGGCAATATGTCCCTTAATATGATTTACGGGAATCAGAGGCTTGTTGTTTGCAAAAGCAAGTCCTTTTGCAAAGTTAACTCCCGTAAGAAGGGCGCCAATAAGTCCGGGGGCATAGCTGACAGCAACGGCGTCAATATCTTTTAACGTAGTATTTGATTTGTCAAGTGCTTCATAGGTTATTTTCGACAGAGCTTCTGCGTGCGCTCTGCTTGCAATTTCAGGAACGACTCCTCCGTAAAGGGCGTGTATGTTTATTTGACTTGCAATTATTGAGGATTTTATTTCAATATTTTGGGTTGCTTGGTCGATGTATGCAACTGAAGCTGCTGTTTCATCACATGAGCTTTCTATGGCTAAAATCAGCATTTAAGTTATCCTTTCAAGTCTGGTTTAAAGATGTTTTTCCATAACTATCCCATTTTCAATTGGGGATGTATAGTAATTTTTTCGTATTCTGATTGGGGTAAAGCCGTTTTTTATATAAAGATTTTTTGCCGGTACGTTTGACTCCCTTACTTCAAGTGTAACTCGGCTTATATTTTTTGTTTTTAAGTAATTAAACATAAAGTCTATTAAGCTTTGTCCTATTCTAAGCTTTCGGTAGTTGGGACTGACTGCAATATTAAGCAACTCGCTTTCCTCAAATAAATGAAATAAACATATATATCCGACGACCTCTCCGTTATACAATGCCGTAAAATAGCTCTGTATATCCTTATTTGCCATGCCGTCAGCAAAGCTTTTTTTGGACCATGGAGAAGAAAAACATATAGCTTCAATTTCGAAAATTTTGTCAAGGTGCGATTGTTCAGTAGGTAAAATGATAAGCTTATCCATTTTGATCACCGTCGGGCAATGCAAACATAGCCTTTATTTGATCAATTATTTCAGACAAACACTTGTCGTATACTTCTTGGGATTGACCAAAGGGGTCGGTTATGCTTTGTTTAAAGGACGTGACCTTAGAGGCACAAAGCGGGAAAGCCTGAATGATCATCATGGCGTGGCCTGTTCCGACGGCAACTATTTTGTTCGCTGATTCCATAATGCCCATGTTTAACTGTCGGGCAATGTGAGCATCGTAGTTGTTTTCGTAGGTGGATTCAATTCCTGCTTTAGCCAAAGCTTCCTTTGCTTTGGTGTTAATGGGAGCGCCATTGTCTGCCATAATCCCTGCTGATTCTGCAATATATTTTCCTTTACCGTAAGCATTAAGTGCGGCCATAGCCATTGGACTGCGGCAGGTGTTACCTGTGCAGACAAAGCATACTTTCAAGGGCTGTTCCTTTATTTTTTCTGTAGGTTTAACAAATTCTTGTGTTTGTGTCATTTAATAATACCTGTAAAATATTTATTGAGTTATAATATCGTGCAAAAATGTTTTCTTATATAGAGTTAAGCGGCACTATATATAATAAGGAAGAAATTTTCGCAATCATATATGTATTAGTATCCAAAACTACCGGACAAACTGTCATCATTCTCTATCCATTCGGATACGTTAATTGTACGGTATTCATCTTTTGTGTCTCTGACTACAACTTTTTCAATTCCTGCATTAATGACCATACGTTTGCACATACTGCAACATGTTGTGCCTGAAAGAAGCTCGTGTGTATCGGGGGATATGCAGGCAAGATAGAGCGTTGAACCTAATGTCTCCTCGCGGCTTGCTGCAATAATAGCATTAGCCTCGGCGTGAACCGAGCGGCAAAGTTCGTATCTTTCACCTCTGGGAATATTTAATTTCTCTCTGTAACAGAATTTAAGATCGCAACAATTTTTTCTGCCTCGTGGAGCACCAGCGTAGCCTGTTGAAACTATGGTGTCGTTTTTTACAATAATAGCTCCGAAAAGACGGCGAAGACAAGTGCCTCTTTCGGCTACTGTCTGAGCTATGTCGAGATAATAGTTGTCTTTGGTTACACGTTTCATAATAATTCTCCGTTTTTTATAATGTAATATTATCTGTAGTATTTGTAGTAGGCAATTACAGTTCTGTAAATGCCGTTATGCTCAATATCGGGACCGGAGAGAATAATACCCTCAAGGCTCATAAGCTCGGATGCTGTCATTTCGGCAACCTTGACTCTAAATTTTACTACTCCGTCGGAAAGAACTATAAGCTCGCCGTTACGAACGGCAAGACATCCATCGTGTCCAATAACCGTATCAGAGTCATTTTCTCTTTCGGTTACATATTTAATATGACGACCGTTCATGCGTTCAGCCATCTCCTGCTTAAAGCGAAGACTGTTTTCGTTTCTCGGTTTGGTAAGTCTTTTAAACAGCTTTAACATAGTGTTCTCCTTTATACTTAAAAAGAAGATGATATATTAATATATTATAACACAAAGGAGTAGAATTTTACAATAGTTTTCTTTTATTTTCATAATAATCAAAAATACATAATAAAGATTAAGTTTGGTTTGTTTGAAAACAAAGAATGTAAAAGCATTAAGGTGGAGCAGAAATAAAAAATACTTATTACCTCTGAAAAAAGGCAAGCTCCTAAAATACAATAAATATAAACAAAAAAGCAAAAACTGTAAAAAGTTTAAAATAAGTTGTATAAATTTGCCACAAAGGGACACAATAAAAAAGACAGCATTGACTACTTTTTACAAATCAAAAAAAAATAAAAATTTTTTTAAAAAAACCCTTGACATTTTATATGGGTGATGATATAATAGTCAAGCTGTCGCGGGAGAGCGGTAGCGAAGACGGTCCTTGAAAATTGAACAACGAGAGTAAGTACAAAGCACAAAAGTGATGGAAACAGAACGAAAAGTGTAGAAGACAAACTAATCTCGACAATT
>JAZRIJ010000082.1:0-27169 GCA_045645205.1 Eubacteriales bacterium | reverse complement strand
TTTCACATACCTCTTTTTTCGTATGCTCTTTTTTACTCGTTTTGGAGCTTTTTATTCTTTAGTATTGATTATGCTTTCGCTTATTCATAGCAAAAGGCTGAGCCTTAAGCGTTTTTTATCGCTTTTGACTCAGCCTCTTTTGTCTCTCGTGTACGAAAAAGAACTGGGTGAAAACCAAGGATTTTCTTAATTAATCTCTGTCAAAAGCAAAATATCCAAATGATTTCATTTTTTCAATCATTTCAAACCACAAATCTTCTTGTTCTTTATTCGCTACTACAATAATACGTGGATTACCGTAAAAAATTATTTTTCGTTCACCATCAATATTTGTTCTATCACAAACATAACGTAGGTCGGGTTTGTTAACTCGATATTTTTTACACCATTTTCTATATGCATCCGTAAATAGAATTTCTGATACGCAGTCTTGTTTATTCAAGTATGAAATTTCATACTGTGAAATACCTTGGACAGAAGAAATAGAAACTTCTATTTCTTCAACAAATATTTCATCCCCGTGTTCATCTAATTCGGCGTTTTCTTCACAATAAAAATCATACTCATAGAACAAAGTCATTTTAATTTCTTCTAAATTGTCATAAATGCTGACACCATTGAAACATCCCCAATCACCTGCATGCTCATCATATTCTTGAACATACAATTTAAATTGGTCGCCTTGCTTCAAAATTAAAGCTCGTTCAGTATTTGAAAAATCAAACCAAACATAATCGTAATCGCCAGATTTGATACCTAAATATTTATACTTTTCCCATTTTTTAACGAATAATTCCTTTTGTTTCTTGACGTTCTTTTGACCCAATATCCAAAATACTAACATTACACAAATAATTATGATTTCTTCAAACATAAAAATTGAAAACAAATGCCAATCACGTGCAAGAAACTCTGAAAACGGTTTATCTCCTGTCCAACTGTCTGTTCTATAAAAATTCAAAAAAAGCAAAATTAAACATATTAACGAAACATAAAAATATCGTTCTGGATGAGAGGTTTTGTTTTTCATAAAATTACCGCCTTGGATTTATTATAGCATAAAAGCAATAATAAATCAATGCGGAGCATTGTATGTAATCCGCAACTTGTTGCGGAATGTAATCAACACGAAGTGTTGGATGGAATCCACCGCAGGTGGTATGTAATCAATCCGAAGAGAGAAACATACAAGTCTCGCGACTTGATGACATACCGTTCGCAATGCGAACGGATTACATACGCCTTGCGGCGATTACATACCAATCCTTCGGATTGGATAAAAACAAAGGACTACCGAAAGCGTGTTGTCCTTAACGGAGAAATACGCAAACCGAGTAGGACAAAAGAAATTGACAGTATAGCAAATGCTATACTGTCTTTTCTTATAAAAAAGCAACAGCGGTAGGAAAATTAGTACTTCTCAGTCGCCATTTTTTACTTAAATGATGCTATATAATCAGAAATTTGAAATAAAAGTGCCGCTGAGGTCTCGAAACTCGAAACTCCTCAGCGGCGTTTTTACGTTTATCGGACTACCGAAGAATGACTATAGATATAGAATTCCTCCTGGCTCGGCATCCATTTCTTTTCCTTGGGTGGAAATGTAGTATCGAAGGATTCCACTGCAGCAGTGTCCTCGCAGCAATCGGCAGCGGTAGACGGGATATACATCCACTCTCTGCCGTCAAGCACGCCGGGTACAAGCTCACAGACAAGAAGCGCTGTCGGGAAGTTGCCTTTCCGAACAAAACTTACATTCTTCTTTTTGCAGCTTACAAACCCACGGCTGACGTAATTGCCAGGATTGCCGAAATTGATGTTCACATCATATCCCATCTTACGTGCAACCTCAAAGGAATGCTCGATCAGTATTTTGCCGAGCTTCTGTCTTTGGTATTCGGGTGCAACGCAAAGCGGCCCAAAGGAGAGTATCTCCTTGCGCTCGCCATTCTCATCTTCGAGCCGAGCCTTTGTGTACATAATGTTGCCGATGATCTTTTCGTCAAGTTCCAGCACGGATGCGAGTTCGGGAATGAAATCAGGGTGGTTTCTCATCTGATGCACATAATAATGCTCGTCTGCACCTGGTTTGTAGACATTCCAAAATGCCTCACGGGTGAGTTCTTCTACTGCTCTGTAGTCTTTTTCTGTTTCTAAACGTATCGTCAAATTTTCCATTGTTTGATCCTTTCATAAATTGTTGACGCCCAAGATACGAGAGGATTGCCGAGAATGTATTTGCAAACCTCTCGTTTACAATACAATCTCCAAAAGGTTGGTGTTTTTCAAACAGCACACTCCGATAAAAATATTCAAGCCAAGGCTTGTAAAGTTATTATAGCACAGAAGTAAAGATAACTCAAGCATACCATTGACGAAATACGCAACTTGTTGTATAATATAAATGTACAACAAGTTGTATATCGGAGGCGCTACTATGAAAAATAATCTTTTTGGAGAAAAAGTCTGTTATGAAAATTTTGAACCCCCGTTCGTCCTGATTGCCTTAATGAGCCGTTTTGTCAATCGCTATCAGTCGGCGGCAAACGCTTTTTTTAAGGAATTGAGCTGGCAGCAGATGTTTTTTTTGAATGGTGTTACACTTTTTAATGAGGCTCCCTCCATAAAAGATATGGCTGATTTTTTGGGTTGCACACATCAGAATGCCAATAAACTATACGCAAAACTCTTGCAGGACGGTTATATTATTTCGCAGCAGGACGAGAATGATCGGCGTAAGCAAAGACTTTTTCTAACCGATAAAGCCAAATCCTTTCTTGCCGACAATAAGGTGGGATCATCGGAAAGTGTAAAAGAAATTTTTAGCGTAGTATCGGATGATGAAATGGAAATCCTTATTGATGCGATGGCAAAACTGACAGAATCTGTGGGAGAAAAGTGATGATTATTGAAACAGAACGTCTATTCCTAAGGGAAATGAAGGAAAGCGATTTCGATGCACTTTATAAAGTATTAGCCGATTCAGATATTATGCAACACTATCCATATGCTTTTGACGAAAATAGAGTAATAAACTGGATACAAAGAAATATAGAACGATATCGGATATTTGACTTTGAACTGTGGGCAGTATGTTTGAAAGAAACAGGTGAAATGATAGGTGATTGCGGTATAACCCTGCAGCTCATAGATGGTCAGATTAAGCCTGAAATCGGATACCATATAAGAGCCGACAAACAAAGAAACGGATATGCCAAAGAAGTGGCAATTGCGGTCAGAGATTGGACGTTTAACAACACACCGTTTCAGATAGTCTATTCCTACATGAAGTACACCAATGAACCATCAGTAAAAACTGCGATTTCTTATGGTTGCAAACAAGTTGATGAATATAAAGATGACGAAAATGAAATTACGAAGGTGTTTGCAATTTCAAAAGATCAATGGACTGATTTAATTAGACAATTATTGGAGGGTGATTTATGAAAAAGGTATTTCAAGTAATTTGCTGCGCTACCGGTGCCGGTATGATTGGCTTTTTCGCCAATCAATTAAATACCATTATAGGATGTGTGTTTTTCACGCTTGGTGTTGTTTTGCTTGTCGGTTCAATCATTTTGGTTATCGAACAAGATAAAAATAATAAATAAATTCCGAGCTAACGGAGGTTGTAAAATGGAATTATTTGCATCTCATTGTGTGTTTCCAACGCCGGATATTTGTAAAACAGCCGAATATTATCACGATAAACTTGGCTTTAGAAGAGCTGATTATCTCAACGCCAAGGAAAAGCACATATGTTTATACCGCGACGGTGTAGAATTTATACTTACACAATCAAATGGTCAGAGAGTATTCCCAAACCGTGAATTGTACGGATACGGCGGCGATGCTTATGTCATTGTAAAAGACCAACAGGCATTGCAGGATGAATACGAAGCAAAAGGTGTAAAAATAGTTCAACGTCTTCATAAAACCGACTATCATAATCAAGAATTTGTGGTCGAGGACATAGACGGACGTTGGATATATTTTGGGATCAAGGAGTAAAACGATAATTTAAATTTGGAGGTGAACTAAATGATAGAAATAACTACTTGGATGCACGGCTTTTTGAAAGCCACAAATGAAGCTTTTGGAGACCGTGTTTGGTTTGTTGGTTTGCAAGGCAGTTATGGTCGTGGTGAAGCTCGTGACACAAGCGATATTGATGTTGTTGTTATTTTGGATGAATTGTCTGCTGCAGATATTAAGGCCTATAATAATATGTTGGACACCTTGCCACATAGAGAACTGATTTGTGGGTTTCTTTCGGGAAAGGACGAGCTTCTTAATTGGGAGCCATCTGACCTGTTCCAGTTTTGCTACGACACCACACCAATCAAGGGAAGTCTTGATGAGGTAATGGCAGTTATTGACGAAGATGCTGTGAACAGAGTAATCAAGATCGGTGCTTGCAATATCTATCACGGCTGTGTTCATAATATGCTGCACGAAAAGAGCGAAGAAATTTTGCGGGGACTGTATAAATCCGCATCTTTTGTTGTTCAGGCAATTGTCTTCATGCAGACTGGGAAATACATCAAACATCAGAATGAACTGCTCGACGTGGTTTCTGCCGATGAACGAAAGATAGTTGAAACATTCTTGAAGTTGAAGAATGGCGGGACGGTTAAGTTTGGCACAATGTCAGAAGTTTTGTTTGCATGGGCTAAAAAGCAGATAACCGAAGGAAATCAGAAATGAAGAAAATTATTGTAATCGGCTGTCCCGGTTCAGGAAAAACGACCTTTGCGGAGAAGCTGAAAGATAAAATCGGGCTGCCATTATTTTACCTTGATGCCATCTGGCACAAGCCCGATAGAACGCATATTTCAAGAGAAGAATACGACGTGCGCCTCACAGAGATCCTTGCGCTGGATTCCTGGATCATCGATGGGAATTACAGCCGAACTGTAGAACGTCGGCTTGCGGCGTGCGACACGGTCTTTCTGTTTGACCTGCCCGTGGAGGTTTGCCTTGACGGTGCGGTGTCTCGTCTTGGCAAGGAACGCTACGATATGCCGTGGATCGATACCAAACTCGATCCGAACCTGAAAAGAGAGATCGAGGAATTTCCGAGTAAAAATCTGCCCACGATATATGCATTGATCGACAAATATAAGGACGGAAAAACGGTTGTTATTTTCAAGAGCAGAGAACAAGCCGATGCGTTCTTGAATGGAGAAAATTTTGTATGAGCTTAGGATATGAGGGCGTTTGCAAATTAGTAGAACAAGACGAAAAAATTGCCATTTATGTTTATAGCGGAGCTAATATCAATGATAATTATGAATTTCGCAAACAGCATGTTCTGGATTACAGAGAGCTTGTTCCATCTTCAACAACCTTGCTTGTGATGTGCGTAATGCCGACGGCGGCAATACAGTTGAACGCGCGTGTCAAAAATCCCGTTCTTAGATGGTGCGCTGTCATTGCAATCGTAGCCTTCACCGCATTTATGGTGATAGGCAGACTTGTGTCGGGCGTTCACTGGTTCACGGATATTGTGGGTGGTGCACTGCTCAGCGCAGGACTTGTTATGTTGTATTACTTTGTGATAAAGAAATAATTGGTGTATATTATGAAAGAAAATGAATTGATTAAGGATTGGAAAGCGGAAGAAGAAATTGCCCATATTCACGGTTGGGACTTTTCGCATATTGACGGTCGGTATATGGAAGATACAAACTTTCCGTGGAATTACCGTCAGGTGATTGGCGAATATTTAAATTCTGATATGAAGTTATTGGACATCGACACCGGCGGTGGTGAATTTCTGCTTTCTCTGGGACACCCTTATAAAAAAACAGCGGCTACGGAGAATTATCCGCCAAATGTACAGCTTTGCAAAGAAATACTTCTCCCGTTAGGCATTGACTTTCGGCAGGCTGACGGCAATGGGAAATTGCCTTTTTATGATAATAGTTTTGATGTTGTTATCAATCGGCACGGAGATTTTAATCCATGGGAGATCTATCGGGTACTGAAATCGGGCGGCATATTCGTTTCCCAGCAGGTGGGTGCAGAAAATGATCGTGAATTGGTGGAGTTACTTTGCGGAGAATTGCCGCTACCGTTACCTGAACAATATGCGGACAAGGTGGCAAATGCTTTCCAAAAAGCAGGCTTTTCTATTCTGCGCCAGGAGGAATGCTTCTCTCCTATCCGATTTTACGACGTTGGTGCGCTTACCTGGTTTGCCCGGGTTCTGCCTTGGGAGTTCATCGGTTTCTCGGTAGACACACACATTCAAAACCTTATGAAAGCACAGCATATCTTGGAGAATGAGGGCTATATAGAAGGCAAAACCCATCGTTTTCTCTTGGTCGCACGGAAATAACTATTGATAGCTACAAGGTGATACTCATTACCGATGAGACACTAAAAACGACCGAACAGACAAAAACCAACATTTCTTCTTTTTTATTTGCTATTATGGTATTGTAAATGAAAAAGGAGGATAATCCTGCTTTTTCTTATCAAAATACAATTCGTATTTAGGCATCGTAGCACCCATACGCATCGGTTCCGTATAGAAAATAGCCACCTTCAAAATGCCGTCTTTAATACAGCAACGGGTGTAACCTCCACGCTTATATTCCTTATAAGTTCGTCCGTACCGTTTTTCAGTTTTCGGAACGTCCTCCATAGCTAATCGTTTCATATATGGCGTTACCTTTAATATCGGCATCGCCGTTAATTCTTTTTTACGCATTAAAACGCCTTCCTTTCTCGTAGGTCAATACCGTACCAAACATTTGGTTTCACGGATATGCCATCAACCTTTACAAGCGCTACCTGCACGATCTTGGTTCCTCGCTTATTTTCTTTTGCAAAAGCCAAAATGTCTCCGACTTCTTTTCCGCAGGCAATTGGATCGGGCCCGCGAACGATGGCATAACCATCGTCCGCAGTGCCTTTATCCTCTTTAACCTTGTGGTTAGACCGCCTTTTGGGGTGGTCCGCCATATAAGCAAGGCTGTGCAGAAAAAACTCCTCACGGCTGAGTTCTTTTATGATCTTCAGCTCGGTACAGGAAATTTTACTGTCGTGGTCGTCTTCGTCCATATCTCCACCGGCATCGCAGGTAATGGTATAGCTGGAAACAGCTTCAGTATCTCTGCGGTCAAGAAAAACCCTCGCCTCGATCATCGCCAGTTGATCCGTAATACGCAGATTGGTAATACGGACTCTGCCTTGTGGGTATTTAAGGCGGAACCACAGCTTTTTGTATTTCAGCGGCAACTCCATACCGTCAGCAGTCCTTTTCAGATACTTCAAAGGATCAAAGCTCGGCACTCGGTTTAATTCGGCCACTACGGGAATGTTATACATCATTGCACTATCAGCAGATTTCATATAGGTAAACTCCTTTCACATATAAACATACATTTACTAAGCGAATTTCCTCACTTTAACTCGCTTTTTTTTCATTTTTAAGCATATAGGCTTTCAAGTACTTGCCAATACGCTCTCCAAGTAGAGTATTTCTCTTACCGGTCTCATTCTTATGGATTGCCATAATAACCATACCTTTTTGACCAACCAGTATAACCTTTTTCTTTGCACGGGTTATTGCCGTGTAGATAAGGTTTCTGTTCAGCATAATGGCATGACTTCGAATGACGGGAATTACCACTATATCGTACTCGGAACCCATCGCCTTATGGATGGTAGTGGCATAGGACAATTCAATATGTCCCATATCCTCCATACCATATTCGGCGGTGCGGTTATCAGAAAACTCAATAGTAACCTTTAATTCGTTATTAGCATCACGCTCCATTTTGCGAATGAAGCCGATATCACCGTTTGAGGCTTTGGCATTGTTTTTTGTCTGCATGACCTTATCTCCGACACGGAAGAATCGGCTGCCGATTTTGTAATCCGGCAAATCACCTTGAATAGGATTTACCATCTCACGAATTGCTGCGTTGAGTTTATCAACGGACGCTAAACCGTCACTGCGGTAAGGCGACAATATCTGCACCTTTTCGACACCGTTTTTCTCAACCTCGTTGCAGAACAATCGGCAAATAAGATCTGCCGCTTCCTCTTGGGTCTGGCATTTTACAAATTGGAAATCATCACCGTAAAGAAGGCTCGTATCCGCCTCATTGATTTTTTTAGCGTTGTGAGCGATTCGGCTATCCTTACTTTGACGGAAGATCTCGTTAAGCACGGTTACGGGTATCAAATCGCATCGTATCAGCTCTCGGAAAACGTCTCCCGCACCGACACTCTGCAACTGATCTACGTCGCCAACAAGCACAACCTTCGTTCCAGGGCGAATGCGATAGAAGAACTGTCGGGCAAGCCACATATCAATCATGGAACTTTCGTCCACGATTATAAGGTCTGCATCCAGCGGCTCTTGCTTTTTATCACGGGTGTAACCGTCTTCGCCTAAAAGCCCCAATAAGCTGTGTAAGGTTTTCGCGTCCTTAAATCCTGTGCTTTCAGCCATTCTTCTGCTCGCTTTGCCCGTAGGTGCGGCAAGCATTATTTTTCCATCCGGCTTAATGCTTCTGAACACCTCAATAATGGCACGGAGAACAGTCGTTTTACCGGTACCGGGCGAACCTGTGATAATCGACAAGTTGTTACGGAAGGCAACATAGACTGCTTCACTTTGCCTTTGGGAAAGTGATAATCCCAAATTCTTGCGAATGTGCTCTAATGCAAAGGTAATATCCGTCTTGTCCGATGGTACGGCTAATATCTGTGCGATACGGTTTGCTGTTTCATCTTCTTGAGCAAAACTACTCATTTGATAGATATTGCCCTCGCTGGAAACTATCTCGCCGTGGAGAATCATATCCTCGATAACTGCCTCAACCTCAGCTGCTTTAACGCCAAGCTGAGGTACGGGTTGATTGGCATTCAGCAATTTTACTGCCGTTTGCTTCAACCCCGTTTCGGTAAGGAATAAATCTCCTTTGTCCGAACGCTGATTATCCAAAGAAGCAAATATGGCACCGTGAATACGCTGGGGAGAATTAAATGCCATACCGTTTTTAAGAGCAATGGCGTCAACTCGCTTAAAGCCAAAACCCGAAATTTGACACAGCTCAAATGGATTACTTTGCAGTATTTCCACACTCTTTGCGCCAAAGTGTTCGTAGATTTTGGTCGCTGTCGCAGGCGTAACCTGATACGGAGATAACAAAATCATAAGGTCACGCAAACACCGGCTTTCGTCATACGAGAGTTTGATTTCATCCAACTTTGTTGGAGTGATACCTCGTATTTCAAGCAGTAGCTCAGGTTGATTTTCAAGAATGTTCAATGCGTCTGCACCGAAGCGTTCCACAATCTGTTCTGCAATCTTCGGACCGATACCTTTCAGCAAGCGAGAGGAGAGATATCCTTGTACGCCTTCCTTGGTTTGCGGTACGATTTCTTCACAGTGTTCTACCTGCAACTGATAGCCGTGTTTTCCGTTTTGCCATTCGCCGTCCAGAAGCATACTTACTTTATCAGTACGGGGCAGCTCATAACCAACGGCAACAAAGCGGATCATATTATCCCTATGCCGATAAGCACTGCGGGCTTGCTGAGGGATATTTTGATCCGTGCTTTTCACACTGATAATGCAGTATTTATTGCTCGGATTGTAGAATATCGTCCGGTCATAGACCGCCACATAACTCATATCCAATCATCATCCTTTCTTCAAAAAAATTAAGCCGCCTCTTCAAGCGACTTTTTGACATTGAACCGATGGCTAACCACAGGCGTTACATATTCTTTATAAATATCGGGGTGCCGTACCTGCAATCGCAACAAGCCCTCTTTGCCAATGGCAGGGCGAGAAGACGGTTTATAGGTTACGGTAAACTTTTCCGCGCCGATGGTGCATTCGGCAGAACTGCTTTTACCCATTTCAGCAAGAACCATACCTTGCAATCGTTCCATCTCTTTTTTAAGACGGGTTGATTCTGCATCGGCAGCCTTCTTTTGTGCCTGTAATTCTGTAAATCGCAGAACACAGCTCGCCAAAGGCAGACTCAAGGTTACGGTTGGTGCATCAGTATCAACGGCACCGAAATGTCGCCGGATACTTTCGAGTATCAGTTCGCCATCCTCGGTATAGGGCGGCTCTACTTTTTTAAGCACGTTATTAACCCAAAAATCTTCTTCGACCATAATCAGTTCGTCTTCGTAATCATAGTCGCGTTTCAGACTTCGGATAATGACCTCTTCAAAACTGTTGCCGTACAGACAGCAGTAGAATACCTGGTCCACATTCATAACGCACATATAGTGCCGACCTTGTGTTTCATAGTTGACGGGAACGACCTCTTGACCGTCTCGCCACCAATGATCGCGGGCATTGTAGTTTGTGGTTTTAATCTCTAAAATGGCGGTTGTGCCATCGGGTAGTTCCACAAAGTAGTCTACATCTGCCAGCATAAAGGTATGCTTGGGATGATGAAACATCTTTTTTACCTGATAGATCTTAAAGCCGGTTTTCTTCGCAAATATTTGAGCGACTAAATCTTCAAGTAAATGTCCGACTTGTTTCTGTACCCAGTTTTCGTCGGTTTCTTCACACGGCAAGATACCAACCTTGTCATAGTAAAGATCACGGGCTGTTGCAAAGGGGGATATACCGAATATGGCTGCGGCATCACTGCCACCGATACCTTTACGGCGCCATTCCAACCATTCCTCTTCGGGAAGGTCAGCGGTATCCACCAATACGCAAGGACTATACGCTTCTCTCGGCATCTTTACGCACTCCTTTTATAATGGATTTGTGAGTGTCGGTACGATGCCATACGGACGGGGTATTTTGCACGTTTCTGTGCCTCCTTTCTTAAAATCTGCTGCTTTCTCACAGCAGGCTTGGGCGTTCGTCTTTTGTAACGAACATAGGTCTTTCGCTTCATTCTGGTTTTCCGCCTTTCTATAATTTATTCCAAACACCTTGCGGCGTTTTGGGCAATAAAAAAGCGAGAATAACATACCGCCTGAAACACAGGTCTGGCGTCTGCAATCAAGCAAACAAATGTCATTCTCGCTATAGGGGGATTTCTCCCATAAAAACAAAAAAGCCAGTAATATACCTGCCAAAAGGCATAGCAATACTACTGACAACTTAGAAAAATAACAACGTGTGCAATGTGGTAAAACCACGGTACCCTTGCGGGCGGCGCACAAAAATCAATTACAAGGGTATTTTACCACAATATATAGTGTTTGTCAAGATTATATATCTACATATCGTGTTGCAATGTTTCCCCGGGGAAGCATTTTTAATTTTTTTTGAGGAAAATGAGGCGGTTTCTGTATGTTTATAAGTGAAAGGACAAATATCCTTGTTTGCACCTTGACAACTGAATAGCCCACCATCGGGAGTTATACAGGTTTTGCGGATAGTGTGCCATAACGCCTTCGCCGAGCGCGCCCACAAATGAAATGCTGCATAGCACAGCCTGCAAATACACGGTTGAATAAGCGTAGGAAATGGCTCGGTGTGTTGGGTGCTTTTACTTTAATATTAGAAAATTTTTATATTACATCGGGCAGTTGAAATACAGGGGTTATTTGTAGTAAAATATATATGTCGTGATAGATTCGAACTGTAGACCCAAGGACTGCCCAGAAAGGAGTTACTGATGGCAGTAGATTTCAACAAATCTGATCACGCCACTGCAGATAAAAGGACTTATTCGGTGCAAGAAATTGCTGACATTTTGCAGATAAGCAAAAGTATGGCTTATGCTTTGTGCAAGGATGCTCCGTTTAAGACTGTAAAAGTGGGAAAATACGTGAGAGTATCGAAACCTTCCTTTGATGCATGGCTTGACAGCAATAATCATTAGAAGGAGATACAGTTATGGCATCTATTATAAAACGAAAAAAAGCATATTCCGTGGTTTACAATTATGTAGATGAAAGGGGTGAAACAAAGCAAAAATGGGAAACCTGTCATTCACATAAAGAAGCACTTAAAAGAAAAGCAGAAATTGAAAATCAAATGTTTAACGGAACTTTTCTTCCTCCAAGCAAAACAACGGTATCAAGTTTTCTGGAGGATTTTGTCCGCACCTATGGTGTGAACAAATGGGGCGTTTCTATGTATGACAGTAACACAGCCATTATTGCGAATTACATTAACCCTATCATCGGCGATTTGGAAGTGCAGGCGATTACCACCCGTGTTGTCGATCAGTATGTGCAAACACTGAAAAAGACACCGGCAGTATCAAGAGGCACCCGCAAAGCAAGGACCGAATATGTAACGGATAAGACCATTATTAAAATTATTAAGGTTCTTCGCTGTGCTTTCAAGCAGGCGGTTCGCTGGGAACTTATCGGTAAAAATCCCTTTGACAATGTTGTGCTCCCGAAGGTCGAATACAAAAAGAGAGACATTTGGGATGCCGATACGATCCGCAAGGCTCTTGATGAATGCGAGGATAGTAAACTGTATATTGCGATGAACTTGGCTTTTGCCTGTTCTTTACGTATCGGTGAGATCCTTGGTCTGACTTGGGACAGAGTGTTTATCAGCGATGAAGATATTGCAAATGATAATGCACACGTCTTTATTGATAAAGAATTAGCCCGAGCAACTAAAGAAGCAATCGAAATGTTGGGTGAAAGGGACATCTATCATATTTTCACTCCGCTTATGCCGAATACAAGCACCCGCATTATTCTGAAAAAGCCCAAGACCGATTCCAGTATTCGAAAGGTATGGCTACCTAAAACGGTTGCCTACATATTAAGGGAATGGAAGCGTGCTCAGGACGAGCTTAGAGAATTTCTCGGCAGTGAATATCAAGACTTTAATCTTGTGGTTGCCTTACCGAACGGAAGACCTTGCGAGAACAGGATTATCGAAAAAGAGTTTTTGAACCTGAAAGAGAAAGCCGGACTTCCCAACGTAGTGTTCCATTCACTACGACACTCCAGCACCACTTACAAATTGAAATTGAACCACGGCGATTTGAAAGCTACACAAGGCGATACCGGTCATGCGGAGATCGATATGATTACAAAGGTGTATGCACATATTCTTGATGAAGACAGAAAGATAAATGCACAAAAGTTTGAAAGTGCATTTTATGCGAATCCGGATTTGAGAAATGTGAAACCTCCGCAGGAAGAAACACCGGCACCTACGATTGATTTAAACGCTCTTATTGAACAATTACAGAACTCTCCGGAGCTTGCTAATACTTTGGCTTCGATCATCGCTCAAAAGGCTTGCTAATGGAAAATTAGCAAGGAAGCGAAAATTCTTAGCAAACTCGGAAAAATCGTTCGATTCCAATTAGCAAGATAAATTGAGGTACAGTAAACGGAAAATCCCGACAGAGCATTGCAACTGTCGGGAAATGCCGATAAAGCAAAAAAACGCTGTAAACCTCGATAAATCAAGGCTTACAGCGGATTTTTTGGCGTCCCAGAAGGGATTCGAACCCCCGACACCCACCTTAGGAGGGTGGTGCTCTATCCAGCTGAGCTACTGGGACATTTGCTAATAAATATTAAGTTTTTTGCTCTATCCAGCCCCCCATAGAATCGAACGACCTACTTCTTAGGAGGGGTTTGTTATATCCATTTAACTATGCAGGCATATTCAATTTACTTTAATATTGTACCATAAATATATAAACAATTCAAGACCTTCTCAAAAAAATATCCCCCGACATTTTGTATTTTGTCGGGAGATATAATATATATGCAATCTTATCTTATACCGTAGTTTTCTATAATATAGTCCATATCCTTGTCGCCTCTGCCGGAAAGGTTGATGAGAATAGAACCTTTACCCATTTTCTTTGCAAGCTTCATACCGTATGCAACAGCGTGCGCACTTTCAATAGCCGGAATAATACCTTCAAGTCTTGAAAGTGTAAAGAATGCGTCGATTGTCTCCTCATCATCTACAACATCATACTTAACTCTGCCAAGCTCGTGCAAAAATGCGTGTTCGGGGCCTGACGATGGATAGTCAAGACCGCTTGCTACAGAATATACCGGAGCAGGTTCACCGTTTTCATCCTTAAGCATAATGCTGTTAAATCCGTGCATAACTCCCTCTGTACCGTATTGCAAACTTGCCGCGTGATCGCCAAGTTTGGGCCCTCTGCCAAGAGGCTCAACTCCGTATATATCGACATGGTCATTCAAAAAGCCCGAGAAAAAGCCTGCCGCATTTGAACCTCCGCCGACACATGCTACAACAGCATCCGGAAGTTCGCCAGTCATATCGAGAAACTGTTCCCTTGCTTCAATGCCAACAACGCTCTGAAAATCACGAACCATCATAGGAAAAGGATGAGGGCCTACAACAGAGCCTATGCAGTATATACTGTTCTTGTAGTCCTTTGCATATGCATCAAACGCCGAATCAACAGCTTCTTTAAGAGTCGCAAGACCGTGTGTTACCTCAACCACATTTGCACCAAGTATCTTCATTCTCGCAACATTGGGCGCCTGTTTCTTTATATCAACAGAGCCCATATGAATGTCGCACTCAAGTCCAAAGTATGCCGCCGCTGTCGCAAGTGCAACACCATGCTGTCCCGCACCTGTTTCTGCGATTACCTTCTTCTTGCCCATATATTTTGCAAGCAAGGCTTCCCCCATACAGTGATTAAGTTTATGTGCGCCTGTGTGGTTAAGGTCTTCTCTCTTTACATAAAGCTGAACATCACCCAATTTTCCCGAAAGTCTTTCAAGGTATGATACGGGAGTAGGTCTGCCCTGAAACTCCTTACGAATCCTGCGCAACTCGCTTATAAACTTACTTGATTTGCAGATAGTGAAATATGCTTCTGTTATCTCCTGCATTGCATTCTTCAAATCATCGTTGATATAGCAACCGCCGTATTTGCCAAAATAACCGTTTTCGTCGGGATAATTCTTAAAATAAGTATCAAAATCAATTCCGTTAAATTTCATTATGTTTTTCCTCCAAAATATATAAAGTTATTAATTTTCAGATATTTATTTGCTTGTGCTTATTTTATATGCACCGCCATCGTTTTGTAAAGAGCTTCATCTTTTCCTCCGTATAAGAAAACAAAAAATCCCCGACAGAAAATCAAATCTTCTGTCAAGGACGAATAAACATTATCCGCGTTGCCACCTTGTTTCATAGGAACTCCTATGCACCTTTGCAAGATACAGTCATATCTCCGACTTCTAACGAGAGCCTTTACCGTCGCAGAATACTCAGCAAAAAATTTAAGCCTTTGACTGCGCCCTCCGCGGTCCATTTAATGATCTGTATTTCATCGGGCTCTCAGCCTTCCCCGACTCTCTGTGGAAGCATAATCATTTTTATCTCCGCTTCAACGGTTTATATATTATTCTATTTGGATTATATCACCACCCCTTGTTTTTGTCAAGGGTTATTTTCAAAAAATATACAGGCATTCCCGTAAACGAGAATGCCTGTTGCAATCAATTGGTGTGTTTTTGCGCAACTTGAATTGCCTTTATCAGCGGCATAATCAGAATACCGCATACAAAATTGCTCACTCCGTGTATTGCATCCCATGAAAGTCCGGTTATTATCCAGGCTATAGTTTTCTCAAGGTCGTAACCGAACATCAAAGCCTGCGCCGGCGCATAAAGAATTCCGTAAAGAAAGCCGTGTAACGCGCAAACCGACATATATACAACAGAAGCAATTTTTGGAGACATATTCTTCGGCAAAAGCATTACAATTGCCCAGAGCAGTGTCCATATGTACAAATACGGTATCCACCATACAGAAAAGCCGTTGTACACCCCTAATATTATAACAAATATATATATAGGATAGAGAGCTTTCGCTCTGTATACAACTGTGATCGCCACTATAAAAACGCCGATCAAATGTACATTCGGTAAAACTTCCATTACGATCTTGGATGCAAAGATCAGCGAACCAAGCATACCGAAAACGGCTATTTCTTTTATATTGAGTTTCATTTATTTAGACACCTTGAATGAATATGTCTTTCCTTGCTCAATATTGGTTTTTTCAACACCGGTCATTGCATACTCACCGTCAATGTAAAATCCCCAATACGTTTTGTCTTTGTCATAATCGGCTGTAATTCCGTTTACCGTTTTTACGTAAAGTCCGTATGGACCTTCATCACCCGAAATAAGCTCTACCTCGCTCAACGCCTCTCCGACAGTTTTTTTATCGGTCTTAATGACAAATTTTGTTTCATTGCCTTCAAGATCAACTACGGTAAAGTCAAACTGCTTTGCACCCTCGCCAAGCACTTTGACATCGCCAACTGCCCCCGTCTCTTCGGTATCGCCGGGCTCTCGGTCTGTTTGTTCGACGTTCTCCGTACTCGGAGTTTCAACGTCATTATGTTCGTTGTTACTGCAACCTGTTGTGAAAAGTGCTGTTGCCGCAATAAGCACAATACAAAGGATCACAGACAACAATCTTTTAAACTGTGTCATAATCATTTTTGTTTTTCTCCTTTTGTATTTTATATTAAATTTACATTTCTTTTTCTCCGGCACTCGCAGAGTTTTTTAAGAAACGATTTATGCTTAATTCGGGCATTTCGACTTAATGCATATTCTTCGGTCTTCTCAAGTCAATAAAACCCAATGACATTTTCTCCGAATGCGGCTTCGGATCAGAAGAATATTATTTAACGCATAACACGGCGACGGGCTCGTACAGGACTTACACCTGTTTCCCTGAAAAAAGCACAACGGTATTGTAACACATTAAATTACAAAATTCAATAGAAAAAGGACTGTTTTCTTAGTCCCTTTTACATTTTTTATATTTTTTTCAGCTTTGCATATGTACCCATAAGCTTCTTTGTACCTGCATTATCAAATGCAATCTCATACAGTATATCTGCTCCCATCGGCTTTGCGGAAAGAACCGTTCCCTGACCGAAGGTTATATGCTGAACTCTGTCTCCGGTTGCAAGAAACACAGTATCACGGGTAGGCATTACTCTTCCCGGCTCTTCAGGCTTCTTCAAAAGCTCTTTTGATATCTCTATTCTTCTTCTGGGTTTAAAATTATTCCTTTGTTCATTTGCTATTTTTTCAGCTTCCGAAAGCTCTCTGTTGACAAAATCCTCGGGAATCTCATCTATAAATCTTGAAATTTTGTTATATTGAGTTTGACCAAACAGCATTCTTTCTCTTACATGTGTACAAACAAGTCTTTCTTTTGCTCTTGTTATTGCAACATATGCAAGACGCCTCTCCTCTTCAATCTCCTCGTTAAATACTGCCGACTGTGAACCGGGGAATATTCCCTCTTCAAAGCCCGGAACAAATACAACGGGAAATTCAAGTCCCTTTGCGCTGTGTATCGTCATAATTGTAACGGCATCTGCTTCCTTGTCATAGTTGTCAATATCAGCGACAAGAGAAACCTCTTCCAGATATGATGCAAGATTTCCTTCAGGGTTATTTGTAATATATTCTTCTGCATTAGAAATCATTTGCAGAACGTTGTCAAGTCTTTCTTTCTCCTCATCACCGCCAAGAATAAGCATATTTTCGTAACCTGTAAGCCTTATTGTCTTTTCAACAAGCTCATTCAACGGCACTTTTTCTGCCATATTACGCAAGCACTCTATAAGCACGACAAAATCCTTAAGCTTGTTCTGCGCTTGGGACAACGCCTTATATTTGGAGCTGTTTTTCATTACTTCAAACATACTGCAATCTTCTGCTGCCGCAATTTTTTCTACTGCGTTCATTGTTGTATCGCCAAGCTTACGTTTCGGTTCATTCACTATTCTCTTCAGTCTCAGATTGTCATTGGGATTATTTATAAGACAAAGATATGAAAGAATGTCCTTTACTTCTTTGCGTTCATAAAATCTCTGACCGCACAACATTCTGAAAGGAACTCCGCTCTTTACAAATACATTTTCAATAGTGCTGGACTGCGCATTCATTCTGCAAAGTATGGCAAAATCGGAATAGCTCCTCTTCTCCTTTATAACAAGCTCTACTATTTTATTTATAATATACTTTGCTTCGTCAACCTGATTATCGCAACGGCGCAGACCGATTTTCTCTCCGCCCTCCCTGTCTGTCCAAAGCTCCTTGCCCTTTCTTCCGACATTGTTTCTTATAACAGAGTTTGCAGCGTCAAGGATATATTTTGTTGAACGGTAATTTTGTTCAAGCTTTATAACAGATACATTTTCAAAGGTCTTGTCAAAGTTCAAAATATTTTCAATGGTTGCGCCTCTGAATTTGTATATACTCTGGTCATCATCTCCTACAGCCATTATATTATTGTACCCGCCTGCAAGTAAGGACGCCAGCACAAACTGCGCATGGTTTGTATCTTGATACTCATCTATGCATACATACTTGAATTTTCTTTGATAATAACTTCTTGTCTCTTCGTCTGACTGCAAAAGCTCTACTGTCTTCATTATTATATCATCAAAGTCAACAGCGTTTGCCTCTGCCATTCTCTGCTGATACAATTTATATATAGATGCAATTTTCAATAATCTGAAATTTGCCGTACCGTTTTCCCCTGCACACTCTTTTGCAAGCATTTCAGGTGTTATCAGCTTGTCCTTGCATCTGCTTATCTCATTTCTTACAACCTTCGGGTTAATAAACTTTTCGTCAATATTAAGCTCTTTCATACAAGCTGTTATAAGCTTCTTTGTATCGTCGGTATCGTAGATAGTAAGGCTGTTTTTCTGAAGTCCGATCCTGTCCCCAAACTTGCGGAGCATTCTTAAGCACACCGAATGAAACGTTCCCGACCATATATCATTTACTTCATCCTTCAAGTCTTTTTCAAGTCTTTCGGCAATCTCTTTTGCCGCCTTATTTGTAAATGTTATGGCAAGTAACGCCCAAGGCGGACATGGCTCGTCGGCATATTCCTTAAGCAATTCGGCTATTTCTTCCTTAGGTAAATTGGTTGCATTTTCAAGTCTTTCAATATCTGATATATCAAGGTCTATTGGTATTTTCTCCGAAAAATAGGAATTACCGTACTTGACAATATAAGCAATCCTGTTTACAAGAACAGTAGTCTTTCCGCTTCCTGCCCCCGCTAAAATAAGCAAAGGATTATTTATTGTAAATACTGCCTCACGCTGCATTGGATTTAAATGTCCGTAAAGAATGTCAAATAGATTTTTTTTTGCCTCTGTAAATCGTTCTTCCAATGTCGTTTTATGTCTTTGCATATGGTCCCCCTTGAGTCTCTAATCCCATAAAAAGTGTTTATGCGTACAATTGTGTCTTCTCTTTTTGTTCAAAACAAAAAGTATATATATATTATAACATATTCATTTAAAAATTGGAATATCGAATTATAATTTTTTCTGATTTTTTAACGAAACAGAACATATTTTTTATATATGCATATTATATTACAAAGGTATTTTAGGATATAAAATATGCCTTATCATATTTAAACATAAACGGAGGAATAATCACTATGACAGATAACAAATCAAGCTGTCTGAATAATTTCGGCTCAAAAGAAAACGTCTGTATAGATGTCAGCCGTATACTTGACTCCTGCCGAGACAAAGACTGCTTTGAAGATGTCAAAGTCTTTCTTAACGCTTTTGGCAGAGAGGTTATAGACAATGCCACCAGTGTCAGAGCAAAATGCTCAAAAATACTTGCGGCAAATATCACCATAGAGCCTGTTCAATTTAACAGAGGCTTCTATCAAATATACATCAGATACTTTGTAAAGATTATATTCGAAGCTTGCATAGGAATGGGCAGAAGCCGTGAATTTGAAGGACTTGCCGTATGTGAAAAAAATGTTATCCTTTACGGCAGTGAGGGTAACGTAAGCATCTTCAAAAGCGAAATGGGACTTGGTAACTCAATTTCATGCGGATGCAACACAACAATGAGCACAAATCTGCCTACTGTTGCAGTCGAAGTTATCGACCCTGTAATTTTAAACACTAAAATTGCAGAAGAAAAAAACTGTTGCTGTTGTTGCTGTTGTTCTGCAGATGAAGTGCCAGAACCGCTTTTGGATATGTTTGGCGGAGGATTTGAGCAAGACGAAAACGGCAAAAATCTTTATGTTTCATTAGGTTTCTTCTCAGTTATAAGAATAGAACGTCCCGGACAGTATATCGTTTCGGCGACAGAATTCAGCGTTCCCGACAAGGAATGTGTTATGACACAGCCGGATGATCCTTGTCAAGCTTTTGCTAAAATGTCCTTCCCCGTAAATGAGTTCAATCCGCCCTCACTTTCTTGCAACAGAAGAAATATAAACTAATAATTTTTTATAAAAACAACTTTTGAGTATGCACATACAAAAAAGCCCGATTTTTTCGGGCTTTTTTATCTAACCGCTTTTTCGAGACGTTTTTTTCTGCTTTTTGCTTTTTCTGTAATCTTTTGGTTATAATACGCTCTGTGCTCCTCATTCATTATATAAACCGTTCTGTTTGCGCGATATGTCCTATCTTCGTTTCTGCGTAATCTGATTTTTATAAAATATTCTTGACCACATTCACATTTTGCGGTTGCAAGATACCTATCGGGCTTCTGCCCCAACCATTCGTGTATTTCTATAGCTTCTCCGCAGTCATGACACTTAAAAGTATTCATAACTTTGTCCTGTTTTACGTCCTTGCAAAACCTGTATTGTTCAGGAGAATTATAATAATATGGGGCACGGTCTCTCTTGCATTGAACATAATTTCTAATTCCCTGTTCCATATTCAAATGACGGCATACACATGCAGTACTCAAAGCATCGTTCAAAGCGTTATGAGCTTCAAAAGGAGGTTCTTCTATAATTTCCATTGCCGTAGAAAGCGCGCACTGATGTCCAACCTTTGTAATTTGTTCATCAAATATAGGTTGAACATTGTATGTATTAGGTATCCAATTTTTGTCTATATTACGAATCGTAAGATTGTCCTCAAGCATAGGAATATCATCCCATCCCCAAGTAAGCAAACAAAAGTCATCTCCGCACCATTCCCTAAACATTTCAATCGCCTCATCTAACGAAACTCCGTTTTTTAAGTCTTGGTTGGTTATCAAGGTCAACGCGGAGATCTTTGAATGCATTTTTGTATAGTATTTTGGACAAACCATTATATTAAAGGTATCTATATTTCTGAACTTTTCATCAAGTTTTACTGCGCCTATCTGTATTATTTCCCCCTTAAGATAAAGCGGTGTCTTTATGGCTGCTAAAGCATTTCGCGGCTGATTCCACTCCATATCAAGTACTATATATTTCATTACTATCCCCGTTTATATTAACATTTCGCATCTAAAAAAGCAAAACAATTGTTAACTTAAGATTTCCCCACCAATATTCTTCGGTTTAGCTGAAGATGACTCGGTGGGGATTTTTTACTTACTGTTTTAGTAATCAAATGAAGTTTCACTTACTATTATTCTGGTTTATTATACGTTAAATCTAAAGAGAACGACATCTCCGTCTTTCATTACATACTCTTTTCCTTCGCTTCGTACAAGACCTCTTTCCTTAGCAACAGTCATACTTCCGCAATCTATAAGCTCATCATATCCTATAACCTCAGCTCTGATAAAACCTCTTTCAAAGTCAGTATGAATCTTTCCTGCCGCCTGTGGCGCTTTTGAGCCTTTGGTAATCGTCCACGCTCTTACCTCTTTCGGTCCTGCAGTCAAAAAGCTTATAAGACCGAGCAAAGAATAACCTGCTTTAATAAGTTTGTCAAGCCCGCTTTCCTCAAGTCCCATTTCTATCAGGAAGTCCTGCTTTTCCTCACCGTCAAGCTCTGCTATCTCAGCCTCAAGCTTTGTGCAAATAGGAAGAACAGCCGCGCCCTCTGCATCGGCATATTCCTTTACCTTTGCAAAATGTGCGTTTTCATTTATATCTGATGTAATATCGTCTTCGCTTATGTTTGCAACATAAATAACAGGCTTTTTTGTAAGCAAAGGCAAATCTCTCAGTATTTCAAGCTCGTCCTCTGTATATTCCAGTTTTCTCGCAGGTTGTCCCTCGCTAAAGGCATTAAGTATTCTTTCGAGAAATTCAATTTCCTTCTCGTATTTCTTATCTCCCTTGAGCATCTTTTTGGCTCTATCAAGTCTTCTTTCAACAGCTTCCATATCGGAAAGAATAAGCTCATATTCTATAGTCTCTATATCACGCAAAGGATCAACATTTCCCTCAACATGAATAATATTTGTATCTTCAAATATTCTTACAACATGGCAGATAGCATCAACTTCTCTGATATGTGAAAGGAACTTATTTCCCAATCCTTCTCCCTTTGATGCTCCCTTTACAAGTCCTGCGATATCAACAAATTCAACAACAGCAGGTGTATACTTTTCGGGATTATACATTTCAGCCAAAACATCAAGTCTGCTGTCCGGTACTGCTACAACACCCACATTAGGCTCAATGGTACAGAATGGATAGTTTGCGGAATCAGCGCCTGCATTGGTTATTGCATTAAAAAGCGTACTTTTTCCTACATTTGGAAGTCCTACTATTCCTAGTTTCATTATATTTCTCCGTTTTCTTCTAAATAATTCCTCAATATTATATATCTTTTTTTATTTTATATCAAGAGTTTAAACAAAAATAGTTAAAATATTATTAGTCTACTGCCATTATTTTTCTATATTTTTTTTAAACAATCTTTTTTAAGCAAATTGTACATATTTATTAAAAAACACATTAAAGCTATTGACATTTTTTTCAACGTGTGGTAGTATGAATATAGTTAAAAAAATGTCAAACTTAACACTCAGGACAATATAACAAAAAAGGAGTAACCCCAATGAGCACTACGATTCTTGTAATTGATGACGATATCAATATATGCGAAATGCTTCGTGTATATCTTGAAAATGAAGGCTACGAAGTAAAAACCGCAAACGACGGTGCCGATGGCATAAGTCACTTCAAGATTTATGAGCCCGATCTCGTTCTTCTTGACATAATGCTTCCTAAAAAAGACGGTTGGCAGGTATGCCGTGAAATTCGTGAAATGTCTTCAAAACCGGTTATTATGATAACTGCAAAGGGAGATGTTTTTGACAAAGTTCTCGGTCTTGAACTTGGCGCTGATGATTTTGTAGTTAAGCCCTTTGATATGAAAGAACTTTCAGCTCGTATAAAGGCAGTGCTCAGAAGATATTCCGCAAAAGACACAAAGGATGAAGAAGAGGTTATTAAATTTGACAACATTGAAGTAAGCTTACAGAAATATGAGCTTAAGATCAAGGGTAAATCGGTAGATATTCCACCTAAAGAGCTGGAGCTATTCTACTTCCTTGCTCAGAACTACAACAGAGTATTTACAAGAGATCAGCTTCTCGACAAGGTTTGGGGATTTGATTACTTGGGTGACTCGAGAACAGTTGATGTACATGTAAAACGTCTTCGTGAAAAGCTTGAGGGCGTTTCTGATAAATGGATACTAAAAACCGTATGGGGTGTAGGATATAAATTCGAAATCCTCCAATAAAAAACAACATAACGATTTTTGAAAAAATATATCCGCCTATGTTAATTTATACAAGGGCGGATATTTAATTTTACGAGGTACATATAAGTGTTTAAAAGCATTTTTATAAAATATATTGCAGCATTTATGACTATTATTATTGTCAGCTTTGCCGTTCTTGCGGTCATTGTAGGTTCAATGATAACTTCACACTCGGTAGACGAAAGAAAATCTATCACCTCCGAAACTGCGCTTACAATAAAAGAATCTTTTGAAAGAGAGTTATGGCAGTCGGGTACAATTGATATACAGCATTTTGTCTACTACAATCACGCAAACTTGAGACAAACCCTCACCCTGTTTACCTCATACGAAAAAGATCTTATGCTTTTGTTAACCGACCTTGAAGGACAAGTTCTTATAACTGACAGACTTGCAGATTCCGAATATGTTGACGCCAAGATACCAAAAGACATAGTAACAAAAGCATTGGAACAAAAAAACACAAATGATTTGTCCGACATGGGCGGTCTTTTTGAAGAAAAACAAATCTACTGCGCTTTACCTATTATTAATAAAACTGCATCAAATTGCGGGGTTATTTTTGCTGTTTCAACAGAGTCATCCCTTACAGATCTTTCCGAGGTAATGATTCGTACAATTATTACCGCAATGCTGTGGGTTATGCTTGCCGCGCTGTTAACTGTATACTTTATAAGTGAAAGAATTACCGCTCCTTTAAAAAGAATCAGCAAAGCCGCAAAAGACTTTGCAAAAGGTGATTTCAAGGTAAGAGTTCCCGTAAAAGGTAATGACGAAATCGCTCAGCTTTCCGAGTCTTTTAACAACATGGCAGAGGAATTGGAAAATCATGAAAAAACAAGAAGCTCTTTTATTGCAAACATTTCTCACGACCTTAGGACACCTATGACCTCTATTTCCGGTTTTATAGATGGAATGTTAGAGGGAGCTATTCCGCCTGAAAAATACAAACATTATTTAAAAATAGTTGCAACAGAAGTTAAAAGACTTTCCCGACTTGTCTCTTCCCTGCTTGAAATATCCCGAATCGAAGCAGGTGAGAAAAAACTTAATATAACAGAATTTGATATTTGTGAGATGGCCCGTCAAATTGTTATTTCTTTTGAAAAAAGGATAGACGAAAAATCCTTGGATGTAGACGTTGACTGTGATGAATTTAATCTTATGGTTAAAGCCGATAAAGACTCTATCCATCAAATTCTGTATAACATCTGCGATAACGGAATTAAATTTTCAAAAGAACACGGTAAATATGTTATATCCGTTAAACAAAAAAACAACCAGGTATTTGTCTCTGTTTACAACGAAGGACAGGGGATTTCCCCGGAAGATCTTCCATTTATCTTTGACAGGTTCTATAAGAGCGACAAAAGCCGCGGACTTGACAAAACAGGTGTTGGTCTTGGACTCTATATTTCCAAAACCATTATAGAAGCACACGGACAGGAAATTTGGGCAAAGAGCGCATATGGTGAATACTGTGAATTTGTTTTCACTCTTGAAAAAGCTTAATTTATTTTGATATTTACAAAGATATAACGGTATTTCAATAAATAAGTCATTATTTATTAAAACTTTGCTGTTATTATCAAATTGTTAGATATTTTATATTAAATAAACAAAAAGGAGGTATATAAATTGTATAAGGATTACAACAAAAGCGAAAACAGTCAGGTTTCCTCAGAAAATATAAAAGGAGCTCTTACAAGCAGAAGCTTCCAAACATATACCCTCCTGCGTAATCCAAAGAAAAAATTCAACTTGCGAGTATTGACTTTATATTTTTTCATAATTACTCTCCTTATTGCCTCGGCTTTAATATTTGCCTATACAATAAAGACAGCATACTCTTCCCCAAAAATTAAAACAGAGCCTGACAATGAATATCTCAATACAATAAGAAGTAATTACGAAAACAACGAAATATTTAAAGTAGAGAATGTTTCAAAAGAAATATCCGGTCTTTTTAATGTACCGACAGGAGTAAAAATTGTTGAGATAGACGAACCATCACCTCTTTATAACGGATTGAAAGTTAATGATATTATAGTGGAAATTTCCGGAAAAAGTATTAACAGTATAAAAGATATGGAAAAAATTATTCAGCACATTGATGAAAACAACTATATCTTTTACACAGTTTACCGTAATGGAGTTTTTAAAACTATCAACCCCTATGAAGAACAAACAAACGAATAAATTTAAAAATTCCGCCGTAAAATACTAACGGTGGAATTTTTATTGTCCTTTTACATAAACTTTTTTGGTTGTAATGAGTTAAATCATATCATTCACTGCAAGCTCGAATATTTACACATTTTTGCAACAATATATAATCACACTTGCTCACACTATATTAACAAAAAAAGACCTTTTTTCATACTATTATCATTGACATATTTCAAAAAGAGGCGAATAAATATGAATCAAACCAAGAACTTTTTGCAACAACTTTGCGATGACTACAAAAAGAACAACATAATCAATATCGACCTATATGAAACTCAAAATGTAAAAAGAGGTCTCCGTAATGCTGACGGAACGGGTGTTCTTACAGGATTGACTCTTGTAGGTGATGTAGTAGGCTACTCTCTTCACAACGGCAGATACACGCCTATAGACGGAAGACTGTATTTCAGAGGCTACGACCTTTACGATCTTGTTGACGGTTTTCAAGAAGAAGACAGATACGGATTCGAGGAAATATCATATCTTTTAATTTTCGGTCAGCTTCCGACAAAGGAACAGCTCAGCAACTATACAAAAACGCTGTCTCTTTTAAGATTTCTGCCCGATCATTTTACCGAAGATATGATTTTGAAGTCTCCAAGCAAAAACATTATGAATGTTATGGCTCGTTCAACTCTTGCGCTCTATGCATACGACGACAATCCTGACGATACCTCCCTTGAAAACCTTGTAAAACAATGTATCGAGCTTATCGCCCGATTTCCTATGCTTTTGACATATGCATATCAGGCAAAAAAGCATTTTTTTGACAAAGAAAGTCTTTATCTGCACTTCCCGAAAGATAATCAATCTACCGCCGAAAGTATTCTCCGTACCTTGAGAAAAGATAAAAAATATACAAAGGAGGAAGCGAAATTGCTTGACCTTTGTCTTACTGTTCACGCCGAACACGGAGGCGGTAACAATTCTACCTTTACCTGCCGTTCTGCCGCCTCTACAGGCACGGATACCTATTCAGCAATTTCCGCCGCTGTAGGCTGTCTTAAAGGACCCCGTCACGGCGGTGCCACAATTAAATCAGCAGCCATGCTTGAGGATATAAAAGCACATGTACAAAACGTACATGACGAAGGTCAGGTTGCCGACTACCTTACAAAGCTGATAAAAAGAGAAGCAGGCGATGGCTCGGGACTTATCTACGGTATGGGGCATGCAGTATATACATTAAGCGACCCCAGAGCAGTATTGTTAAAAAAATGCGCAAAAAAACTCGCTTACGAAAACGGCTGCGGAGATCTGCTTGACCTCGCTGAACTCGTAGAAAAACTTACGCCCGAAATATTTGCAAAAGAAAAAGGCAGCAAAAAGAAAATATGCGCAAATGTTGACCTTTATTCCGGACTAGTATATAAAACCCTTGGTATACCGGATGAGCTTATTGCACCGATTTTTGCAACAGCAAGAATTGCAGGCTGGTCAGCTCACAGAATAGAGAAAATAAC
>JAZRIJ010000081.1:0-32226 GCA_045645205.1 Eubacteriales bacterium | reverse complement strand
TTTATATTGTATATAAACCATAAAAAACAATGAATAATATATTTAATTGTTTTTTAAAATTAATTTTGTAATAACTTGGGAATAAAAGAGCTTAGTTTAATATTTCTTTTTTATTAAAAATATTTTTATATTTGTAGTATTGCAGGGAGGAAGAATAAGATGTCAAAAAACTATGAAGATTACAAACCGATATATGAAGGGCCGCCCAGAAAACGCAGTAATTCTATGCTTTTGATTGTTCAATATGCGATAGTTTTTTTATTGGTTGCTGCCTTGATAGTATCTGCCGTTTATTTTGTCTATCTCCACAAAAACAGCGAAAATGCCGGAGATGAACCTATTGATACTTCTTTTGTTAATACGCTTACTCCCGAAACTCAGCCTTCAAATCCATCGGAGGATGAAACTGAGCCTCAGGAAACTGTTGGCGAAACAGAAGGGCCTGATTCTCCTGAAGTCCCTGTAATAGATAATAGCTCATATACAGAGCTTGAATTTTCAAAAAATAAAATAAACAAAGGCAGTCTTATATATGTTAGCAGTAACTATAAAGTAGTATATCCGGATAATGATGAACTTATTGCCTTTTACGGTAATAAAGCTGCATCATATCAGTTGAGTAGTGGTACTATGAAAATCCACAAGGACATACTTGGTAATATCAACAATATGATGAATGATTTTGTAAAAGCATCAGGCAAGTCGGATGTTATTATATGGACAAGCTACAGAGACGAAGCAAGACAAACTCAGGTTTACAACGATTATGTTGCAACTCACGGAGAAGAGGCGGCTAAATCTGTAGTAGCAAAGCCGGGAGAGAGTGATCATCACACGGCTCTCGGTATAGCGCTCAGAGTATACGGTGCAGACGGTATGACCTATAAGATATCGGAAATTGAGGGTTATTCATGGGTAGAAGAAAACTGTTACAAATACGGTTTTGTTGAGCGTTATCCCGATGACAAAAAAGATATTACGGGATTTGAATATACTTCATCATTGTATCTTCGTTATGTAGGTGTTCCTCATGCAGAGCTTATGAAAAAGAATAATCTTTGTCTTGAAGAATATATGATAATGATTAAGGATTATGCTTTTGGAACTGCGCACTATGAGTTTACTGATGAAACTGGAAATTCATATGAGATATACTATGTCAGAAGCGAGGGGGAAGGAGAAACTGTAAATGTTCCTGTGCCGGTTGATAAGGAATATACGGTCTCAGGAAACAATATGGATGGCTTTATTGTAACAGTAAAAAAATAAAGATTATAAAAAAGCATAAGAGATCAATAATCCCTTATGCTTTTTAGGTTAATTTTAATTGTTTTTTATGAAAGCAACAAATTACAAGCTTTAATCGACTGTTTTAAATATCATTTTGTAATTAGGTTTTCAAAATAAACCTTTGGAGTCATGCCAATGTGTTTTTTAAACATTCGATATCCATAGGATATATCAGTGATCCCTATACATCTGCAAGCATCGTCAAAAGAAATGTCTCTTGTTTTTTTTAGCTCAATGAGCATATGTATTTTTTCTCTAGCAATATATTGACCGATAGAGGTTCCTTCGGTCTTGCTAAAGACCGAGTTAAGATAGTTTGGAGATTTTCCAATTTCTTTGGCTATATCGGCAAGCATCAAATTTTTAGTAATATTAGAGGAAATAAATTTTTTTATTTTGTAACAAAGTATGGAAGATGAAATATCGTTCTTTTCGTAGATCGTAGTTTTGCATATCTGTGATATTTCTCCCAACAGACCTAAAGCAGTTATGGAACAAGCGAGTGAATTACTTTCTGTGGCATTGTAATCGCTTACTATTTGTATAATTTTTTTTGAAATTCGCTTGGTCTCATCTGAAGGGGGAAGATACAGTGGCAGGAGAAGGGCATTTTCCATAGAGTTAAAAGTATCTGTCGCATCGCCTGTTAAACTTAGATCGTAGTCAATTTGGATATCGCAGGTATAGTGCATGTGGATGACACTTTGTTCTGCCTTGAAGAGTGCAGGACCTACTTTTCTGCAAAATATTAAAACACTTTCTTGTGGAACTCTTTCCTGTCTTCCGCATATATCAACATCAAAATAACCGTTTTTTACATATACTATTTCAATTTGGGGATATGATATAAAATATTCTTGCTGGTAATCTTTTTTGGCAAAATAGTGAGCAAACTTAATTTTAGGAAGAGATTTAGGAATTACTTTGTAATACAGCATTATATCACCTCTAGGGATTATTATACAATATTATAGTTGTTTTGTCCAGTAAAAACAAAATTTTTATTGTTTTTTTATAAAAGATATTAAACAATGTTAATATATTGTTAAATATACTATGTAGGTATAAAAAGAAAAGAATATATGTTGCCGGAAGACATGAAATGCTTTTTTAATTTACCCCCCCTAAAAAACATCTTGTTCACATTTTATTTACATATTTATTTTGGTGTTGTATTGACATAAAAAAGATATTATGGTATAATGCAAAAAGCCGATTGAAAAAGCAATCGGGCCATTAGCTCAGTTGGTTAGAGCTACCGGCTCATAACCGGTTGGTCCGGGGTTCGAGTCCCTGATGGCCCACCATAACGAAGCTGTAAGCGTTTGCTTACGGCTTTATTTTTTTAATAAAAACTTACTCTAAGCAAAGTTTTTTATATTGACAAAAGATGATTTTATGTGCTATAATTAATTTGATATAGTTTAATTTTAGAAACAAAACGGAGGTGGACTGAGTGTCGTGCAGAGTTATTACGGTAACATCTTTTAAGGGCGGCGTCGGTAAGTCTACCATTGCGGCTAATTTAGCATTTTCTTTTTCGGCTTTTGGAAAACGAACTTTGCTTGTTGACTGTGATTTTCGTATGAGAAGTCTTGACATACTTCTAGGACTTGAAAATGAGATAGTTCACGATGCAGGTGATGTCTTGATGTCTAATGTACCCATTGACAAGGCAATTATTCGGGACAGACGAAATGAAAATTTGTACTTTTTACCTGCTCCTTTCAATTACCGTGGGGGTATTGACAGCAAAGCTTTTTCAGATATGCTTGAAGAGGTAAAGAAAAAATATTTGTTGAGCTATATTATTCTTGATACTCCCGGAAGCTCGGGAGAAGAGTTTTCTGCAGCGGCAGCCTGTAGTGATGAGGCTTATATTGTGGCGACACATTCATTTCCATCTATCAGAGCAGCAGAATGTACGGGCAGAGAGCTTGAGTCTTTGGGGGTTCAGGACAGAAAACTTATAATAAATATGTTTGATATGTCTGGAAAAGACAGTAATAAAAAACCGTCTGTTGTGCATATAATAGATAAGACATATTTAAGACTTGCCGGAATAGTGCCTTACGATTCGAGGCTTGTTTTGATGCAGGATCAAGGACAGCTTATCGATGTGGCCGCCGATACTAATATAGCCAAGGCATTTTCTAATATATGTAAGAGGGCAGAGGGAAAAAATGTTCCCCTGTTTACCTGCTTTAAGGGTGTAAACAGAAGAAAGCTTTTAAATAATTAAAATTTATATACGTATAAATCCATTAATCCACTTATAAGGAGGAAAAAATGCAGATAGCAATTATTGCAGGAGAAAAGAAAAAAGAATTGATGACTCAGTTTTGCATTGCATATTGCGGAATATTGAGTAAGCACGACCTTTTTGCCACAGGGACAACAGGAAAATATATTTCCGATGCTACAGGTCTTAATATTGAGTGTCTTCTCTCCGGACAGCAGGGGGGCGCAGAACAGTTGGCTTCACGTATTTCTTATGATGAGATAGACTTGCTTTTGTTTTTCAGGGATTCTGACTATAATTTTGAGAATGACAATAACCTTGTAAGATTGTGCGATATTCACAATGTTCCTTTGGCAACAAATATTGCAACTGCAGAAGTTTTGGTTCGTGCGCTTGACAGAGGCGACCTTGATTGGAGACAGATCGTTAACCCCAAATATGCAAAAAATAAATTTTGACTGAAGAATTTATTAAAATACATTATTTAAGCATTTGATGAAAAAAATACTGTCATGTACCGTACAGAGAGCTGGTGGTTGGTGAAAACCGGTGAGGATGATATGGCTGTTTTCCGTTTTCAGAGCTTTGCCCTGGCGATGAGTTATGGGAGGGTGTGCCCTTTACAGCACAGGGGTAGATAGTAAAAAATATATTTACCCTAAAGAGAGGTGTGTCGGCAAGACGCGCAATATGGGTGGTACCGCGGAGCATTTCCGTCCCAAATTTTGAGCTTATGGGTTTTATTGCCCTTTTTGCTTTTTGATGCGGGACAAAGGAAAGGCTTTTTATTTTTTAATTTGTGTAATAAAAATTAGGAGAAAGATATTATGTTAGACATCAAATTTTTACGTGAAAATCCTGAAATCGTAAAGGAAAATATCAAGAAAAAATTTCAAGATGACAAGCTTGTTTTGGTTGACGAGGTGATTGAACTCGATGTACAAAACAGAGAAGCAAAGGCAAAGAGAGACTCTATCCGCGCAATGAGAAACACTGTAAGCAAGGAAATTGGCAAGCTTATGGCGCAGGGCAGAAAAGAAGAAGCTGAAGCTGCAAAGAAGCAGGTAAGCGATGCAGCAGGAGAGCTTGCTGCGCTTGAAGAAAAAATTGAGCAGCTCGAAAATGATGTTAAGAGTCGTATGATGGTTATTCCAAACATCATTGATGAGTCGGTTCCGATAGGCAGGGACGACAGCGAAAACGTTGAGGTTGAGCGCTTTGGAGAGCCCGTAGTTCCCGAATATGAAATTCCTTATCATGTTGATATTATGGAAAGACTTAACGGTATTGATCTTGACAGCGCAAGAAGAACCAGCGGTAATGGCTTTTATTATCTCTGTGGCGATATTGCAAGACTTCATTCTGCAATTATCTCTTATGCGCGTGATTTTATGATTGATAAGGGCTTTACTTACTATATTCCTCCGTTTATGATTAGAAGTGATGTTGTTACGGGTGTTATGAGCTTTGCGGAAATGGAAAATATGATGTACAAGATAGAGGGCGAAGACCTGTATCTTATTGGTACAAGTGAACATTCTATGGTCGGTAAATTTATAAACACTATTACAGACGAGGCTGAACTGCCAAAGACTATGACAAGTTATTCTCCCTGTTTCAGAAAAGAGGTTGGCGCTCACGGTATTGAAGAAAGAGGCGTATATAGAATCCATCAGTTTGAAAAACAGGAAATGGTCGTTATCTGTAAACCTGAAGAGAGTATGGATTGGTTTAAGAAGATGTACACATATACTGTTGAATTTTTCAGAAGCCTTGATATTCCTGTGCGCACACTTGAGTGTTGTTCAGGCGACCTTGCAGATCTTAAGGTCAAGAGTATTGACGTTGAAGCCTGGTCTCCCCGTCAGCAGAAGTATTTTGAAGTCGGTAGCTGTTCAAACCTTGGTGATGCACAGGCAAGACGTCTCGGCATCAGAATCAGAAGAAAAGAAAAAGACAACTACTTTCCACATACGCTTAATAATACCGTTGTCGCTCCTCCCAGAATGCTTATTGCATTCCTTGAAAATAACCTGCAGGCAGACGGCAGTATTCTAATTCCCGAACCTCTTCGTATGTACATGGGCGGTAAGGAAGTTATAAAATAATTTATACAAAAAAGCAGTTTACGTTTTTTCAGTGTAAACTGCTTTTTAATATTTCTACAGAACAAACTGTTTTATGGGCTTAATGGCCCGTCCGTCAGGATAGTCTCTTGCTTCGCCCAGGGCAAAAAAGCCTTTTTCTCCGTAAAGCTTGAATTTTTTTCCGATTTTTGCTGTGTCAGTGGAAATACCAATTTTTTTTACATATATTTCAAGACCGCTTTTTGCCAGCTTTTCAAAAAAAGGCGGAAGCGTAATTGTTTCTAAGTCAAAAAAGAGGTTGTCTATAGGACGAAGAAGAGATAGTCTCTCTTCATAGCTCATTTTTTCAAGTTCATCTATAGTATAACTCTTTTCAATACAAAAGATGCCGCTTTGGGTTCGGCAAAGGCTTGTCATAACTGCACCGCACCCCAGATTATCACCAATATCCGTACAAAGAGTGCGAATATATGTTCCTTTTGAACACTCCACATTTAGTCTGTAGTTGCCGTTTTCTTGGTTGATTTCTTGTAATTCTATAGAATTTATGTATATATCACGTGCGCAACGCTCCACTTCAATACCTTTTCTGGCTAAATCAATAAGTTTTTGACCGTTGACCTTTAAAGCGCTGTACATAGGGGGAGTTTGCTTTATGTTTCCAATAAATAAAGAAACTGCTTTTTTTACTTCATCATAGCCTGGAATACTGTTATTTTGAGATATAATATTGCCTGTAATATCACCAGAATCGGTAACTGTTCCAAGTTTCATTTCTGCAACATATTTTTTGTCTTCAGTAGTCAAATACTCTGAAGCTTTGACGGCGCGCCCCACCATAACGGGTAAAACGCCTGTAGCCATAGGATCAAGTGTGCCTGTATGCCCCACTTGCTTGGTATTGTACAGTCTTCTTACCATATTGACAATGGTGTGTGATGTTATGCCTTTGTGCTTGTTGATACAAATCACGCCCATAGGGGTATTATCTGACATTTGTGTTTTATTCCTTTTTCACTGAATTTCACAAAGAGACGCATCAAGCACTGCTTTGACAGCATCCTCTTTGGTTTTTGCGACAACAAGACCGCCTGCGGCGCAGAAGTGTCCGCCTCCGCCTATTCTTTTGCAGGCATTTGCCGCGTTTATTCCGGGACGGCTTCTCATTGATACTTTGTAGTGGTTTGGTGAGTCGCCTTTTTCTTTTAGAATTGCGCCAATCAATACTTCGTCAATCTCTATTGGGATTTGGGCGAGGTCGGCAATATCGTCTTCGGTCAGTTCCTTTTCTTCACGCATTTTGTTTGTAATGCAGGTTATAGCTATCTTACCGTCTGCAAAAAACTCAAGGCTGTTGTATGCCATTTTCAAGGCTTCTATTTCTTTTTTTGTTTTGTTTCCGAAAAGTTTTTGATTTATCGAAGATGTATCGACACCTCTTGATACAAGATATGCCGCTTTTTCGTGTGTGGATGATGTAACGTTTGAATGTTTGAAGCAACCGGTGTCGAAGCTTATTCCTGCATATAGAAGCTCGCAAACTCTGTCGCTCATAACAGGTGTAAGCAGGTTTATCAGTTCAAATATTAATTCAGAACATGATGCGCTTTCGGGTTTTGTATAGTTGTAATCAGCAAATGCTTCCGGAGATTCGTGGTGATCGATCTTAATTGATTCCGCAAGCTTAATAAGCTTTGCGCAGTTACCAAGCATAGAAGTACTTGCAACGTCTACCGATACTATAAGGTCGGGAGAAAAGTCAATCGGGACTTCGTCGGGTAAATATACTTTGCTGTCGCAAAGGAAAGCAAGTCTGTCTGCAACTCGGTCGCTTGAAGCGCATATTACTGTTTTTCCCATTTCTTCAAGAATAGATTTTAACGCAAATGCGCACGCCAATGTATCTCCGTCAGGTCTTACATGGCTGATGATTATTATTTTTTCTTTTTGCTTTATTTTTTTGGCAATTTCCTGAAGATTAATGTTGTTGTCAATCATGCAGGTCATCCTCAACCTGTTTAAGCAAACGGTTAATATTTGCGCCGTATTCTATGGAGTCATCGGGCAAGAATTTAAGCTCAGGTGTCTGACGGAGATTGAGTCTTACCGCAATCTGCTTTCTTATAAAACCGGAGGCGCTTTCAAGGCCTTTTTTTACTTCGGTTTTGTCTGTATTGCCTATACACGAAAAATATATTTTTGCATATTTCATATCAGCGGTAACATCTGCCGCTGTAATACTTATAAGCGCATTTGAAACTCTTGGGTCTTTAACCTCGCGAATAATAGAAGACAGTTCTCTTACAACCTCTTCGTTTATCCTTCCGCGTCTGTATCCTGCCATAAATTTTTCCTTCTTTCTTAATACTCTGATACATTATAACACATTATATACAAATAATTCAATAATAAAGTTGAAAAAATCTTAAAGTCGGTGTATAATAGTCTTACGGAGGGATAGAAGTTATGGTAAAAGTGTTGCATTGCGCCGATCTGCATCTTGATGCGCCCTTTGTGTGCGGAGATATCAGAAAATCGGAACTGAGAAGAAGCGAGCTGTTGTCTTCTTTTTTATCTATGATGAATTTTGTTAAGTTGAACGGTATAGATATTGTTGTAATAAGCGGAGACCTTTTTGAAAGCGAAAATGTAACAAGAGATACAGTGGCGATGCTCCAACGGGAGTTTGCCGACAATCCTATGTGCCGTTTTGTTATTTCTCCAGGAAACCACGACCCGTATATTTCAGACGGTGTTTACGGCAAGGTCAAATTTCCGTCAAATGTGTATATATTCAAAAACACAAGCGTATCGTGTTTTTCTTTTGATGATTTAAATGTTGATGTTTACGGTTACGCTTTTGTAACTCCTACGCTTGATTACAATCCATTTAAGGGTGTAAAACCCAATTTGAATTCGAGAATAAATATACTTTGCGCTCACGGCGAGCTGACATCATCAGGACACGGGAAATGCCCTATCTCGATTGAAGAGATAAGGGATACAGGTTTTGATTATGTTGCTTTGGGTCATATTCATGCCGGCTCGGATATTGAAAAGGTAGATGATACTTATTATGCATATTCGGGCTGTCTTGAGGGAAGAGATTTCGGAGAATGCGGATACAAGGGTGCTATTCTTTGCGAGTTTGAAAAAGATAGATGCGAGCTTAAGGCAAACTTTAAAAAATTACGTTTTGGCAAAAGGCATTATGAGATAGAAAGGGTAAATATATCGGGAGCGCAGAACATATCCGATATTTTGCCCAGAGTGAAAGATGTACTCAATGAAAAAAATTATAACAGAGATGCTCTTGTAAGGGTTGTGTTGGAGGGAGATGTATCTCCTGAGCTTGTTATTTCAAAGGGCGCTTTTACCTCGGTAGAAGAACAACTGTTTTACCTTGAAATAGTAAACAAAACGAGACCTTTTTACGATATTGAAAGCTTGGGGAACGATCCCACTATAAGAGGCGCATTTTACGAGGAGTTGAAGCCGTTGCTTGAAAGCGATAATGAAAGAGAAAAGCAGATTGCTTATTCGGCATTGAAATACGGTCTTTCGGCGTTGGGCGGAAACAATGTTATTGATTTTTGAGGTAACTTATGTATATTGAAAACATTAAGATAGGAAGCTTTGGTAAGCTGTCTATGCGCGAATATAACTTGACCGAGGGGATAAATCTTATTGAGGGCAGGAATGAGTCGGGCAAAAGCACTCTGTGTGAATTTATTAAGTTTGTTTTCTACGGTCTTTCAAACAAGGGAACAGACGGAGAGATGAGCGAAAGGAAAAGACATATAAGCTGGAAGACAAACGATGCTTCGGGAAGTATTATTTTAAATACGAGCGACAACCGTTACCGTATAGAGCGTTCTATGGTTGCTCACGGAACGGGTTATAAAGATAACATAACGGTAGTTGATCTTTCAAATAATTCTGTTGTTAGCGGAATAAAAAATCCGGGTGAGTATTTTTTCGGAATACCTGAAGATGTATTTATCGGCACTGTATATATCAGACAGTCGGAGGGGGCATATTTCAAAGGAGAGAATATCAGCCAAGCGGTTGAAAATATTTTTTACTCTGCCGACGAAAGTGTCAACACCGAAAAGGCTTTGAAAAAGCTTGACGAGGCGAGAGTCCAGATAAAACATAAAAAAAATACGGGCAGAGGTATGCTTGATGAGCTTGAGAGGGAAAGAGATGAACTGAATTTTAAGCTTGACGAGGCAAGACGGGCAAACGAGCTTATTTTGCAAAGCGAAGCCTCTTTGCGCAACACGGTTATTTCTATTGAAAAAAATAAAAAAGACTGTGAAAAAATGTCAAGTCAAATGCGAAAAACAGAAATCTTTGCTTTGCTTTCTAAGTTTGGCGAATTGAAAAAATACAGAGATGCCGCTGAAAACTACAAAAAGGGAAAGAGCGAGATAATAAGCGCAACCACGTTTAACGGTTTTTTTCCTGATGAAAAATATATAAATGAGCTTGAAAAGTTAAAAAACCAACTTGATTTCTTAAAAGGAAATGTCGACTCTTTTAACGGTAATGATAATATCGGTGAGGAGGCGGAGTATTCAAAAGAGCTTGCAGAGCTCATAAAACAAGAGGGCGGCAAGGATGCCTTGCTCGACAAAATATACAGTTTAGATACAAAGAAAAAGCGTTTTATTACAGTATCGGTAATACTTGGGGTATTGGCTGTTGCGGCGGCTATTCTCGGTATATTTATGGGAGAAAAGATAGGTTCAGGTGCGGCTTTTTTATTGATAGCAGGAGGTCTGCTTGCTTCTTCTTGTATAGCTATGCTGATTTTTGCTTTTTCGGCAAAGGGAAAGATAACCGATATATTCAATATGTTTGATGCGGATGATGAGGAATCGCTTACGGCTGTTATAACGAGTATTGAGGAAAGCGAAAAATACGAGCTTCACAGAAATGAAATGCTGTCTTACCGTGAATATCAGAGGGTTGAGGCGCAAAGTAAGCTTAATGAGGGGCTTGATAGGGCGCAGGCTGTTTTAGCAAAGTGGGGAATTGAACTTGAGGAAAAAAGCTATAGTGCAACAGTAAAGGCTGTTGATGATGTGCTTTCCGATATATCTGAAATAACAAGCAATATAGCTTTGTACGATAAAGAAATTGAGAAAAATGAGGCTGTTGCTTCAATTATCGAGGCTCAGATATCAGAGTATGACGAGGATACTTTACGCGAGGAATTTGACTCTATAGATATTGAGATTGATCCCGAAAATATAGGAGAGATCAAAAAGAGATATGATTTTACCGTTAAGGCTAAGGATGCGCTGACCGCAAAGCTTACAGAGCTTGAAAAAACTCTTGCCGAGTTAAAGGCAAGGACCGACAGACCGTCTGAGCTTGAAAGCAGACTGAAAATAATAAATGACAGAATAGAAGAGCTGGCTTATAAGCATGAGGCTTATGTTTTGGCATATGAAAAGCTTATGTCTGCGGGAAATACCTTGAGAAGAAAGCTTGCGCCGGGACTGTCGGCGGCGGCAGGAAGGCTTATGGGAGGACTGACCGACGGTAAATATAAAGAGATAGGCGTTTCAGATACTCTTGAAATGACATATACCTTTGAAGATGAGGGAACTGTTTATACAAAAACTATTGACAGCGTAAGCTCGGGTACAAAGGATGTTGCATATATTTCACTGAGACTTGCATTGGCTGAGCTTTTTAGCCGTTCAGGTGAAAAAATGCCTGTTGTGTTTGACGAAGCCTTTGCCCGTCTTGATAATGTCAGACTTGTAAATTGCTTTGAAGTTGTGCGGAGATATTCTGAAAACTCTTCACAGGCAATTATTTTAACAAGTCAGACAAGAGAGGCTGGTCTTTTGGAAAACTCCGAAAGTATCAGGAAATATAATTATATTCGAATTTAATTATTTACAATTTATGTAACATATTGAAAAATATAAAAAAATGGTGTATAATTGTTTTAAATAACAAAAAACAAGGAAAAGAGATATGAACGAGAACAAAAAAGTTGCATGGCTATATGTTGTATTGACAATGATAATATCGGGAGTGGCAGTACTTTTCCAATTTATTCTTGATAAGTTTTATCTTGAGGCTGAGCTTGGATTGTACAAATCAGAGGTTTTGACTCCCGAAGCATTTTATGTTTATCTTACAGTAGCTGTTTTTTTGGTAATTTCGAGTGTGCTTATTGTAAGGCGTGATGCGCTTCCTAAGGATATAAAGCACGGGTTTTGGTTTACAACTCTTACTTCGTTTGCGGCGGCAGCAGTGATGATTTTTTCGGCAGTATCATTCTTTATGTCGGATAGTATCGGTATTGCATACGGCGCAGCGGCAATTACTGTATATAAACTGAGATATGCATGTTCTGTTATTGCTTTTCCGACAGGAATATATTACTTTGCCGTTGCATTTTCGGGAAAGAACAAGACGAACTTTACTTCGGTATTGTCTTTCTTTCCGATAGTATGGACTCTTCTCTTTATTATGAGTGTTTATTTTGATCACTCGGTTTTGATAAACAGTCCTGTAAGAGTAATTCAGCAATTGGCTTTAATAGTTCTGATGCTTTATCAGCTTTTTGAGTCAAGGACTCTGCTGGGAATCTCAAAACCTATTTTGTATTTTATTTTTGCAAATTTGTCTGTGTTGTTCTTGTCAACCGCATTTATTCCCGAGGTTATTTCTCTGGTAAACGGAACGGCAGAGTTTTCGTTACAGACAACTTATTATCTATACGGAAGTGTTGTTTCGCTCTATGTTTTATCAAGATGTATTGGCTTTGCTGTTCTTTGCAGTGGTGGGGAGAAAAAGAAGGAAACACACAAGCCAAAGGCAAAGGAAGATCTGTTTACCGCAGATGATGACATTGAGGAAACGGACGAACAAAACTGATATTTTTTTCGGCGGAGAGTTTTCTCCGCCTTATTGATTAAGCGGAAGGGAGGACAGAAATATGGATTTTTCGACACCGATAGGCTTGTTGTCCGGAGTAGGTAAAAAGAGATGCGAATGTTTTTACAATTTAGGTATTAGAAACGTCGAAGAGTTGCTGTACCATTTCCCGAGAGCATATCAAAACAGAGGAGACATTTTGTCTCTTGCTATGACCCCTGACGGAACTGTCGGAGCGTTTATGCTGACTGTCGCTACAAAGCCGCAGACGTTTGTTTTAAAAAACCGTAAGCAGATAACTAAGCTTGTCGCATTTGATGATACGGGAAAATGTACGTTGATATTTTTTAACCAACCTTTTGTTAAGGATATATTCCATGTAGGTGATGAATTTAGATTTTACGGTAAGCTTTCGGTTAAATACGGCGCACGGGAGTTGTCCTCGCCCATATATGAGCCTGTAGTTCCGGGAAAGAGACTGCCTGATCTTGTTCCCGTTTATCCGCTTACAGACGGTCTGACACAAAAGTTTTTAAAAAGCGTAACAGAAAACGCCCTTATGACTCTTATAAGTGAAAAATATGATTTTCCCGAGATATTTAAAAAAGATACTATAGAAAAATTAGGTCTTATGAGTCTAAAAGAAGCATTGCTTCAAATACATTTTCCGACCGATACCGAATTGGTAAAAAAAGCAAGGGATAGATTTGTTTTTGAGGAGTTGTATGCCTTTGCCTTGGGGCTTTCTATGTCAAAGCGGCATATTAAGGACGGTAATGCAATTGTAATGAAAAATACCGACATAAAAAGCTTTTTGGCATGCTTGCCCTACACTTTGACGGGGGCGCAAAGGCGGTCGGTGAATGAAATCATTCTTGATATGTCAAACGAAAACAGCATACCAATGAGCAGACTGCTTTCGGGAGATGTTGGAAGCGGTAAGACTGTATGTGCCGCTTTGGCTTTATATATTGCGGTAAACAACGGCACTCAAGGCGCGTTTATGGCACCTACCGAAATACTTGCAAACCAGCACTATAACGAGCTTTCCGTAATTTTTGAAAAATTAGGCATAAAGACAGCCTTACTGACCGGTTCAACTACTGCCGCAGAAAAACGGAGGATATTCGACAGCGTATCTAACGGAGATACAAAAATAGTTATAGGTACTCACGCATTGTTAAACGAAAAGTTGTTGTTTGAAAGGCTTGGACTTGTTATAACCGATGAACAGCACAGATTTGGCGTAAGACAGCGCTCTGCCTTAGCCGAGAAAACAAAAAGTATGGGATATGATCCTCATGTTCTTGTTATGTCGGCAACTCCGATACCGCGAACCTTGGCGCTGATACTGTACGGAGATCTTGATCTGTCTGTGCTTGATGAGCTTCCCCCGGGAAGAAAAACGGTCGATACATTTCTTGTAGATGAAAGCTACAGAGAGAGATTAAACGGTTTTATCCGCAAGCACGCATTGAGTAATCAGGTTTATATAGTATGTCCATTAGTTGAAGAAGGCGAAGAGGAAGATGCGGCTCTTTTACCGTTTGATTTTACGGTGGAGGATGTTGAAAGAAAAGAAAAAACTAAGCTTCAGTCGGCGGTATCCCTTGCTGAAAAACTGCAGAATGAGGTGTTTCCCGATATACCTGTAGGACTTATTCACGGTAAAATGAAAAGCGCGGACAAAAACAAAGTTATGCGGGATTTTGAACAAAATAAAATAAAAATACTTGTGTCGACAACTGTTATTGAAGTTGGCGTAAATGTGCCCAATGCTGTTTTGATGGTTATCGAGAACGCAGAACGCTTTGGACTGTCTCAGCTTCATCAGCTTCGCGGACGAGTAGGCAGAGGGGCTGATAAATCTTACTGTATACTTGTTTCGTCAAGCGAAGGAGAAAGGGCAAAGCAGAGACTCAGGGTTATGTGTTCGACAAACAACGGTTATAAAATATCCGAAGCAGACCTTGAGCAGAGAGGCCCCGGAGACTTTTTCCCGAATGCCAAAGGTGATGCAAGACAGAGCGGCGGAATGAAGTTCAGATTTGCTTCACTTTGCGATATGGAGCTTTTGAAAAAAGCATTTGAAGAAGCGGAGAATGTGCTCTCCAATGATAGCGAATTGCTTCTTCCTGAAAATAACGGAGCAAGAGAATATATGAAAAAGTTGTTTCTAAAAATGCAAAACTCGTAAAATTATTTTTATTAATACAAAAATTTACATTATATACTTGCAAGAATGTTTTTTTAGGTATATAATTAATACATCAAAAAAATATTGACAATAGTTTCGGAGGTATAAAACAATGATAATTAGATTATTGGCAGAATCAAATACCGGAAATGCTGCAGGCGGTATGGGTTCATGGGGAAGTCTTATAATAATGGGCGTATTGCTTGTTGTTATGTATTTCTTTATGATCAGACCCCAGAAGAAGCAGGAAAAAGAGATCCAGTCAATGAGAAACAATCTTCAGGTTGGTGATGAGATCACAACAATAGGCGGTATTATCGGTAAGATCATAAGCATTAAGGAAGAGACCTGCCTTATAGAGTCCAGTGGAGACAAGACAAAGATCAGAATTCTGAAAAGCGCAGTAAAATGCGTAGACGTAAAAGCAGAAGATTGCGAATAATATTTTTTAAGAATAAAAGTACAAACCCTTTCATAAACATTAAACAAAAGAAGTTTATGAAAGGGTGTATTTTTTTGCAGACAGATTTTTTTAAAAATTGTATAAAAGGACTTTTGGCATCGCTTTTGGCAAGTGTTATATTACTTTTTGTGTTCACTTGGATATGCTATACCAGAGAAGATCCGTCTATGATGATAAGTATTCTCGGCATGGTTGCTCTCTATTTAAGCGCCTTTATCGGTGGGTTTATTGCATCGAGATTTAACAGACAAAACGGACTGCTTTCAGGGCTTGCGACAGGCGGTGTATTTATGCTTGTTGTTATAATGCTGTCGTTTATTTTGAGAAGCGGCAAAGAGAGTGTGGGTTTTGTAACATGGCTTTTGTTTCTGCTGATAACCGTTGTCTCGGCTGTTGGCGGCTATCTTGGTGTTCCATCGGGTAAAAAGCGCAGAAGAAAAAACAAAAAGAAAAGATGAAAGACGACTATGGTGTCTTGTTTTTTGGGGGGAATTGCTAAAAAATCAGATTAATTATTTTTGTACTTAATGATATAATTAGATGAACCAATAACGATGTTCGAAAGGGTTGGTTAAAGAAGCCTTCTCCTGTGGGAGAAGGGGGACCGCAGCGGGGTTCCCCGAAACGCACGAAGTAAGTTTTGGGGGGGCGCGCGATAGCGGTGGATGAGGAGTTTAAATGATACCGTATAATAAAAAATATGTTTCAAATGCAAGAGCATTAAGAAAAAATATGACTCCTGAAGAAAAGCATTTATGGTATAATTTTTTGAAAAAACTTCCATTTAACGTAAGACGTCAGCATAATATAGAAAATTACATTGTTGATTTTTATATTGCAGAAAAGAAAATTGTTATTGAAGTGGAAGGAAGACAGCATTTATTGCCTGAACATAAGGAAGCAGATAGGCAAAGGGATATAGCTTTGGCTTCGTGGGGGATTACGGTTTTGCGATATTCAAATGATAATATTCGAAATAATTTTACTTTAGTTGAAAAGGATATTTTGAAAAAACTTGAGTTGACAGTTTTTGATTTAAAATAAAGAAAAGGACACCTCATCCGTCGGCTTCGCCGCCACCTTCTCCCACTGGGGCTGTGTTATGACGGTCTGTAAAAATGCCACTTTTGTTAAAAAAAGTGGCTTGTTTTCTGCATTTTTATGCATTCAACACTTGACAAATTATATCCAATCGGATATAATATAAATAGAGGAATGCTTGTAATTAAGAGGATAAAAAATGAAAAATACAGACTTGTTTATCAACGAACTTGAATCACTTAGCGCTTCTGAATTAAGAGAAATATCAGAAAGAATACTTCGTATGCTTCATAACTATGAAGAAGACTCTTCAGAAGAACAAACATCTACTCCTAAAAAATGCCCTAAATGTGGTTGCGATGATATAACCACACACGGAAAAGATGCTAAGGGTAAACGCCGTTATAGATGCAAAGGATGTAAAACAACTTTCACTAATACCTCTTTTTCTGTGGTTTCAAATAGCACTTTTGGCAAGGAAACTTGGTTGAAATATATTGAGTTGCTGCTTAAGAGAACTTCTCTGAGAAAATCTGCAAAAGAGTGCGGCATGTCCCTCCAAACAGCTTTTTTCTGGAGACATAAAATACTCAGAGTTTTGCAAAACGATCAAGACAATCGAGTTTTAGGTGGTATTATTGAAACAGATGAACTATATATTCCTATTAGCTATAAAGGCAACCACAGTAAAAGTTCACACTTTGTAATGCCTCGTGAGTCATACAAACGTGGTTCCGATAATAAAGCGCAAATTGGATCCAAGTCTTGTGTAATGTGTGCTGTTGAGAGAAACGGTCAGACGTATGCTGAAGTTTTGGGTAAAGGACAGCCAACTATAGCTATGCTTTCTCACGCTTTTAACAACCGCATTTTAGCTGATTCTATTGTTCTTTCCGACAAATCTATTAGTATCAGAAACTATTTTAATAATTACACAACCATTGAATTAATTCAATTAGAATCACATATGACCGTAAAAGGCAAATCGGGACCACCAGAGATTCGCGGTGCTATGCATATTCAGACAGTCAACAATCTTCACTCTCGCTTCAGAGCATTTTTACGTGTGTATAATGGCGTTGCAACAAAATATTTAAACCATTACCTCTCATTGTTCATTTGGCTTGAAAATCATAAATGTTTTGAGAATAACACATTTGTTAATGATGTATTTGAACAAATTGTGCAACCTAACACTCGTATAAGCGGTAGCATATTTTCTTTAATGTCGCCGATACCTCAAGTTGCCTAATATTTATATTTGATTTCTACGTTTGGGATCAGCAATTAAACAGAGATGTATAATTTTTTTAAGCGTATCTACAGATTTATTATACTTTTTTGATGCCCATGCATAGAATTCAGCGTAAGTTCCTTCCCATTTTAATAAATCAATAAATAAAGCACGGTTTCTATTTAGAGTTTCCGATGGGGATAATCTATGTTGTTTTGACCAGAAATCGTCATTTGGAGTAGTCATTATTTTTATTATTTTATTTATGCTTATGGCAGAATAGCTGTATTCTTCTGATAAAATATCTATGATTTCTCCCTTAGTTAATTCTGGATTGCATTTTTTCAGAAATTGATATCGCTCATATATACTATTATATTTATCCTTTAGACTCAAAAAGTTATATTCATCGGATATATAGAATTCCGATTTTAAGCTTTCTATCATTTTCATTTCAGTAATAATGTTTTTTACCGTTTGTCGTTTGGCAATATTATATTTTTTCATTATTGCACTATCAAATTCAGCCGGAGTTCCTTTCCAATTCTTTTTTGCTTCGTATATTTCGTTTTTCCTTCGCATTGCCGGGGAAATTAGCTTGCCTTGTTCTTCGAGGGCATTAATCAAGAGTTCTACACCATATATAGCTTTATCTAATTCTTCTTCATATTTTTCTTTTTCGCTTTTTTCCACATATCCAAGGCGCATTCCTTTTTTTATTGTCTTTCTGATATTTTGTACACTACATTTTTCGCGGTGTGCTATTTCTGTAATTGAATGCCCATTAGAATAAGCTTTACATATTCTCAAGGCCTTAGTTGGATCTCTAAACCGTGGCAACTTATTAAAGTTCTCTAATTCGTATGGGTCAGGCAAAAATACTCCTTTTACAATTTGATTCGAGCTAATCGTACAAGGTTGAAGTATAATGCGTAGTAGTTCTTGATATACTTCTTTTGTGTCTCGGTTTTTATTGCGTTCTTTCCAAGCAAATAAATATAGATACCCCTGCAATAATCTACTTGCAGGATTTTGTAGTTTATCCAAATATCTATTTATCCTCGAGTGGTAGGAATTCATTTTTTCTAAGTAATAGTTTATTCTATAGCTTTCTTTGGTGATCGGTATATTTTTCTTTTTCTTTTTATATGCCAACATATCTTGTTTTATCTTCAAGTTGTTTTCCCGAGCAAATTTTGTCATTGCTTTTTCGCCATCTCCAAATATATAGTCTGTATTTTCTACGTCTATTGAAGAGATAATTGCGTTTTCTATTTCTTCGGCTTTTGGATTTGCACAACCGGAAACGTGAGCAACGGAGTTTCCGGTTTCATCTAATGCACAAACAATACATACTTGTTCACTTGAAGTGCCTTTTTTCGTTCCTTGTTTACCTCGCTTACGCGGAGCGCGAGGCATTTCCTCTCCTTTTCTCCAACCAAACGAGCCCTTAAAACTTAATGGGCGATATGTTTCGTCAATGACAATATTTCCGTTTAATTTTACCTGATCATCAAGCAACTTTAATGCATAGAACAATCGATGTTTGTTTAAGTGGACAGTTGATGAGCTTAAATTGCATACCCTTGCAGTTTCTTCTACTGTATATCCATTATACATACAGTTAATAAATTTCATCCAATCGGTTAGACTCATATTACTGCTTGAATAAATTGAGTTATTAACCCGCGTAAACGTTGTGCCACACTTTCTGCATTGATATCTATTAATAACTTCATTTCCCGAAGTATATGTACCGTGATGACGATAATCATTTGAATTGCATGACGGGCAAAACAATGGAGGAGCATCTTCTTTTTTATATCCACCGTTATTCAAAAAGTCATTAATAGATTCTATGCCTACTTCTTTAACTAGGGCGCAACTTTCTGCGGAATCTTTTAAGTAATTAAGATCGTCAATGGAGCATTCGGTAAATAAAAACTCTATAGTGTCTCTTATATCTGCAGATAACGATTTTGGAGTCTGAAGCCCAAAAGGATTTAATTCTTCGAATTCTATCTCTTTTATCGTATAATTGCCTGCAGCTCTCAATCTCCAATATCTGTCCTTTTCGTTTTCAAACGTTTGCTCAAGTCCGGGTTCATTTCTCCAGCTGTCTTGAGAATCCTTATGAAGAATGCGGCTGTTTCCTTTCTTCATGTGTTCTTTTGCGGTCAATTCAACAAGCGGTGCATCATAAGCTTGTCCAATGTGATGAAGTTCGACTTTTCCATCTTTATCGTCATACGCATAAGGAGAGACACCTTTTTTAATTAACTCTCTATTTGTCATATTCTCGGAAGTTACAAACAGTTCCCAGTCTATGTCTTTAATTAACGCAGGACGGTTTACAAACGCTTCTTTTAGCTTTAGATTGTTATATAGACATAACTCGTCATAATGGCTTATAGCGCTTGTAATTCGCTCAGAATATGGACTGTCTTCATCTATCGCCTCGCGCTGAGCTTCCATATTAATTTTTTCAACATTGTTTTTCAATATTTGAAGTGCATTTTTTGTTTCATTCTCCAAAGAGACCAAGATGTTTTGTTTCATAATAAATAACCTCACGAAAGGATGTATTGTATGTTTAGTTTAAGAGTTATTAAATCCAAAAAAGAAATTTTACTTCTTTGCCCCAACGGATCTATTGCAAAGGTCGATTCCAATATTCTCGCACGGCTGCTAACGGACTTTGTTAACCCAAAGTCATTTAAAGGAAAATACGGAACGTGGAACAATATGTATTCAGAGATGGAAAAGTATCCCGGAGAAACCCTCGCTTTTGTTGAAAGAGAACAGTTGACCATTAAAGACCACAAGTTATTTGCAGGTTTAAAATCAGAAACAGAATACATATCAGCACAGGAATACGCAGATATGCACGGCAAGAGTAAGCCTATGGTTAAAACCCTTTGTCAAAAAGGCAGAATTGAAGGTGCAATAAAGCACAGCACGGGATGGCTTATACCTAAAAATGCTCCATATCCAGAAAGAAAAACAAGAGAGTGTAAATCTACAAACATACAAACTAACGCTAAAGAAATAAAATAACTATTGACAAATCGAGTGCGGTATAATATAATAGTGGCGTAAAAACCAAGTATTACCCGCCGATATGAAGTAGTGCGAATGTGGCACCGGGAATCGGGGATGCGTTATAAAGGTTATAAGTGGAAACTGCTGATTGTGCGGGATAGTTGTTCCGAAGCCAAGCTGACTTAGATCAGAACACTGCCGATTCGAGACGGGGCGATTGAAAGTAGGAATAACAACAATCATAAAAGGCGGATGCAGAAAAGTCTATCCAGCTTTTCTGTTAAGTACATAAGAAATACAGACGTACTTTACCTTCTTTTTAGAAGGGTAAAAGTGCGTCTTTTTTTATTGGTTCAAAGGAGGTTTGTATGATTCAATCCGAACAACATCAACGAGTTTTAGAATATGTGCTGGGGGTTATAAAAGACTCTTTTGTGTTTCCGTATGTATCGTCGGTGTACCTATATGACACTTTTGCAAATCAAAATAAAACTGAAAACAGTGACATAAATTTGTTTATGGAGCTAGTTCCGTCTGAATATTTAATGAAAAACTTAATGATGGATGTATGTCTATTGAAAGCAGAGGTATTGCCTAGTGATTGGAGAGAACCATATGTAGATTTAAAAATAGTATTTGGGGAGAAATGGCGTTATTCTCCAGCACTGATTCACCAAACCGTGCGAAATAATGGAGTTTTGCTATATTCAAAGGAAGATTAAATGAACGTTTTCAAAACTGATCTTCGTAATAAGACCATTCTCAATTTAGCCAAAAAGATCCCAGAAGGACTATTATCCGAGCACGATATTTTCTCTAATCTATTCGAAGGCGCCCGCGTATATGTTTTAACCCAAAAAGAAAATAACTTATCTGAGAATGGAAGATATTTGATTCAATTTATTCGTTTATGGATATCAACAGCTTTGAATTTACGGACGGCGCTAAGCTTCAGGGGGGGAGACTACGGCAATACCTGGCTTGCTTATTGTGATTATTCATTGAAGGAGGCAAAAGCGGAATACTTGGAGAAAGCTTTGCTCCGGAAGGGCAAGGAGTAAGAGATGAAATTTTTACGTGTTTGTAAGGTGCGCTGCAAGCATTGTGGCGACGTTTTGGGAAAAGAATATTCGAGCCCCAATCAACATGGAGGACCAATGACCGTGTGTTCATGTGGCAAAATCGGGTTTGATCCTGACCCTGTTATATGGAGAGCACTTGGAAGAGAGGAAGACCTTGAAAAACTCTTTGAAGTAGCCGAATCGGCTTCAACAGAGGAGGAGTAAAGCGTATGAACAAGAACCAAATTCGTCAATTGACCCATTAATTGATCAAAGAATATGAGGGCGATCACCTTGCCACGTATGCGCACGTTAGCAATCGTCTATTAGGTGCTTTTTTGTATGAAGAACTACTGGATATAAAACAAGAGCTGGAGCACCACATTGCTGAGGGAGCATTAGAAGATGCCGGTTGGAGCCGTAGCGACACGGGCGAATGGCGTAAAAAAGAAGCTTCTGATTTTTATCAACGCCTTCATGCTGCCCGTAAACGAATAGAGGAGAAAGATAATGAGAACCACACAAATTAATATAGAAATGAATTTATATGAAGGTGACAAACCGAAAAAGATTTTGGTTTATGCTGATGCAGATAATCCATACGAAGCATCTTGTGCCGCATTTCATGAAATGTTACAGGCGCTTCAGGAGGAAGGAAAAAAGTTGCCTTCGTTTGGTGTAAGTGAACACCACTAAGGAGTTAATATGAAAGTTATATTTTTAGATGTAGACGGCGTTCTGAACTCTCTTGACACAAAAGAAACGATTGAGGGTTATATCTTTGTTTCCGATGATAAAATAGAGCTATTAAAAGAGATTATTGTTCAAACAGGCGCGAAGGTTGTTCTTTCGTCTACCTGGCGCCGTGGTTGGTATTGTAAAGAGCACATTGAACAACCAAACGAAAGCGACAGACAAGATATCCGCATGTTTGATGCTTTATGTGAAAAACTTCACGAATTTAATATAGAACTATTGGATTATACCGGTGATTTTGGTCCACGTGGGCAAGAGATTGACGCGTGGCTGAAGGCGTGGCAGGGAGAACCTATTGAAGCCTATGTCATTTTAGATGATATGCGGGGGACCGAGCTACGCCCTCATGCACGGTATTTGGTTCAAACCTCATTAGGCGGAGGAATGACCGAAAAGCACGTCCAACGTGCGATCAAACTATTAAATACAAACACGAATTAAACAAAAAGGAGCTATAGAAATGATATATTTTTCAAGTGATTTGCATTTGGGGCATAATGCGGTCATTTCAATGAATAAGCGCCCCTTTGAAAACATAGAAGAGATGAACCGCACCATTATTATGAATTTTAACGGACGTGTACACAAGGATGATACTTTATATCTCCTGGGAGACATTTGTTTTCGTATACCGGTCGAGGAAGCGAATAGGCTGATCTCTCGTATAAAAGGAAAAAAGATTCTTATCAAAGGCAACCATGATAAGAACTATGATTTAAGCCTGTTTGAGGCTGTTTATGATTTTTTGGAAATTAACTGTGCCGGACATTCCATCTCATTGATGCACTATCCGATGGTTGAGTGGCCGAAATCACGGCACGGCAGTATCCATCTGCACGGACATCAGCATAACTCGCCGGAATACAATGTTCAGCAACGGAATCTAGATATCCTACGCTATGATGTAGGTGTGGATGCTAATTATTTCTTCCCGGTGTCGTTGAGTGAAGTTTTTAAATTTTTTAGTTTGTAGTTACAAACAATAAGTTAATAATCTTGAACTAAAAAACGCACCGGTTTTAAGGTGCGGTATGGTGCAACGTTCGCAGAAGAAAATAAACTATTTCTTAAAAAATACATTACAATAGATATTATACCGCATACAGTATATAACATTTTGGGTAGAAATTCAATAATTTAGAGCCAAAAAGTGCATTTTTATTCAAAAAATATAAAAGATTGGAATCATTTCTTGTATGGCGGGTAGTAAAAAGGAAGGTGAAATAATATGCCCAAAAAAGGCGAACGTGTATACCATCGAAAGGATGGTTTATGGGAAGCTCGATATGTAAAAGAGATCGACGTGAACGGAAAAAAGAAATACGGCTCTGTTTATGCTCACAGCTGTCGGGAGGTCAAGGAAAAAAGACAAGAAATAGAAGACAATATACGGTTATATAACCGCCCTGTTGCCACAAGAAATATGACAGTCTCTCAGCTGATCAACGAGTGGCTTTATCTAAACAGAAACCGGCTCAAGGCCTCTACTTATCAACGTTATATAGGTTTTTTAGAAAATCATATAGAAAATGTAATCGGGAGACAGCCGATTATTTTTTTGAAAACCATTACCATACATGACTTTACGCTGAACAGATTGGAAACAGGCCTACAACCACAATCAGTAAATGCCATTTTAATTTTTCTCCATGCGTGTCTGGGATATGGACATCGGCAATACAACCTGCCGATACCGGATATCGTTTATTTAACTCCAAATAAAAAAGAAATGAGAGTTTTATCACTAGCTGAACAGAAAAAATTAGCGAGCTATTTAAGCAAGGAAATGGATATATATAAGTTTGGAGTCCTGTTAGCGCTCTATACCGGCTTACGGATTGGAGAATTATGCGGCTTACAATGGGAAGATATCGAAGATAACCGAATCAAAATCAGACGAACCGTACAACGCCTCAAAAACCCTGACGGAAACGGGACCGTGTTATATATCGGAACACCCAAAACAACCAGTTCTATACGAGAGATTCCCCTTCCCTCGTTTTTAGTGGATATAGTCAAGCGTTTCATGTCTGTTTCTGGACACTGTAAATATGTCATTAGCACACGAGAGGACGAAGTGACTGAACCGCGCGTAATGCAGTATAAATTTAAAAAATATCTATTGGCTGCGGGAATCGAAAAAGCTAACTTTCATTCTTTGAGACATACCTTTGCGACACGGTGCGTAGAGTGTGGTGTGGAAGTAAAATCTTTATCTGAGATATTGGGTCATACCGGGGTTAACATAACGCTGAACCGTTATGTCCATTCATCCTTTGAATACAAATTAAATAATATTGAAAAACTATCACAAATCTTGTAGAAAGTGGTAATAAAAACTTTCACAAAACAGGCGGAGGAACATTGTTTTCTCCGCTTTTTACTTTTCTATTTTCTTCTGCGAAAAAAATAAAGATTTTATAAGGAGATTCATATGAAACCAAAGTATTGTTCAAAATGCGGAAAACCACTAAAGAATGACGGCACATGTGACTGTGCCTCAAGCAAAAGCTGTGCAACAGGAGTATTGACGAAAATACGGCGTTTTATTTCCAAACAATTTGGGCGTATGGGAATAGGCAGCGATTCGGAGCAAGAAGCGCTAAACGTTTTTGAGAGAAACAAAAAGATTGTGCCGGATATGATAGCGCAAAATGATGCTGAAACCCCAATCAAGCAATATGAGATTGCAAAACTTCGTTCACGGATTATGTGCAAGTATGCCGAAGGACGTTTGCAAATTACTAACAAACGAGTGATTTTCCGTGCGGCAGGCACATCTCCTTCCGGAAAGATTACTTTACATCACGAGTTTGCAGTTGAAGAGATTGCTGGAGTGGAAATAAAGAAAACCACCAGGGGCAGCTTTTTGAATATTATCCTCGGAATTATCCTCACTCTTATAATTGCCAATCCCTTTTATTCGATGTTCAATTCATTCAACAGAGCCTCAACTTTGGTAGCAACAATATTTGGTTATTTGCTGATCGCTGTGTTGACAGCCCCATTTTTTCTGTTAAAAAAGAGGTTTTGGTTAAAGCTGTGTTCGGTTTCGGCTGCGCTCGGTGTTTCAGCCGGGCTGTCTGATTTAACCTCCAAAGTGGTTGATTATATGCTTGGCAGAAGCTTGTTTGATATAACCGATACAATTTCGACTGTTATTCTGTTTATATGGTTATTCAATATGGTTTTAGTATGCCTGGTACCCGAGTTAAGATTTGGTATTAAAACAAAATCGGGTAGCGATGCCATACAGATCCGTAGAAAAATATTCGGTTGGGTCTATAACCCTACTGAGTATACCGATTTTGCAGAGGTGCTTCCTTGGAAGGACACGGATAAGGCAATACAAGAAATAGGCACAATTATAGACGATATACAAACAATGGGCGACTTAGCCATAGAAAAATGGAAGGAGAACTGATTATGACTGATTTAGCAAAAGGGATTATTGAAATTGATGGTTTTGTTATTACACCAAAAACTACCCAGGCAGATATTGAGGCTTTGCCTAATGATAAGGTTAAAATTGATATTTCCAAACGTGGAAACAAGTATTTTACACTCTTAACGCCCATTGTTGCTGGTGGCATTTCTATGTATATAGAACCTTATTTTAAAGAAGATGGAACTCTTGACAGTCTTATATTTAATCCTGTAATTCCTGTTGATATGCCCTACAAAGACCAACAAGATGGTGCAAGAAATGCTTTAACGTGTAGTAAGATGTGGTTGAATGGAATTGCCGTTGATGTAGTTCCTACAGCTAATAATGAACGTTGTATATATTATAAATTCGACATTGTAGAGTATTATGCTTCAATTTTTGATGATCGCGATTATGGTGTGCGTTTTAATGCTTTGAAAGCCACTTTTTGCATTAGGTAAAGCAAATGGGAGTTTATAAATATACTGGTTCACAAGATTATTGTGAAGATGCAAAAAAATGGCAGTCTGTTCAGTCTCATGATGAATTTAAGAACACACATCCTGATACCCCGGAAGATAAAATAGATAGTGAGCGTGCGAACACCTTGTTCTCATGTGAAGATTCTTATAGAATGGGAAGCATTCAAGATAATCAGATTTATATCAGCACTACAATCGATCAGCATAAACAAATAGTCGATACTAAAAAGTCGCCAGATTATAAATTAAGTGGATATTTTTCGGATGAGGCAACTGTAAATGCTTGTACAAACGAAAAAGGTGTTCTTGACAACGGAAAATATAATGAAGCTTTACAAACGGCTCCTTATCAGGAAAGAAATAGTGATGGAAACCCAATTTCTGATGGGGCTACATACAAACCATATATTGATTGTTTTGATATAGACAGAAATGCGTTGCAAGCCAATTATGGAACAAGGGATTTTAATGCCGCAATTGCAAAATGCGAGGCAAATAATCAATTTGGTTCAGGCGGGGGAAATCAAGGATTTAATCCACATATCAATGAAATGATTGATAATAGTTCGTTAAAATATAATCCTAATAAAAGTTTTACCGACCATAGTATATTAAACAAAGAAACTTTAAACCATCCGAACAAAACTATTGAATCATATTATCAAACAGGGCGGTCCGCTGAAAATGGTTGTGTAAGCCAAGTCGATTATAAAGATATGATGCGCGATGTTAATACGCGTTCATCGGATTGCGTGAAAAACAACACTCCACATCCTTCGCCAGAAGCGCGTAATAATGGATATTCAAAAGATAGTGTTCTAAACCTTGATTGTGATACAGGACATGCCACGCCAGTCAAAAGAGTTTTTAATAACAATGTTTCATCTGTTAACTCCCAAAATGTTGCTTATGTAGGTGGTGGTGGAGCCAATGCACCTAATGAACGTGATATAGATTTAAACAAAGATTTAGGACTTCAAGGAACTGCGACATCCGCAGTAGAATCTACATCGTCTGTCAGTACAGCTGTATCAGGCGGTATAGCTTAATAAAGAAAAGGAGAAAACATTATGAGGAAAACAAGATTTATTTTTACTGTATTAGCAATATTGGTTGCATTTTCGAGTTGTAACCCCAAGAGTGAGTGTGATTTCTGCGGAAAAGAAAAATCGTGCAAAACAACCATCCTATATGATGAAGAAGTTAATATTTGTGATGATTGTTCTGCTGAAATAGGCAATATGTTTGAATGAGTGAGGGATTACATGAATACTATGACAAATCTTTCGGAATATCCGCCCGAAGCAAATACGGTAATAGCCAACAAATATCATACACTCAATCAAGAAATTCAAGATATGATTCCAAATTGGAAAAAGTTTCTCAAGTTAAGCGATATCCTCGGCAAGAGTGCAAATATATTGCTTATTGTTTCCGGCATTTCTGCAATTATATATGGGATTGTCTTACATAAAATATGGTATATGGTTATTCTTAACATTATTATAGCTATCGCCGGATCAACGCTTGTATCCGGGATAATATTTTTCTTATTTAAGCCTATATTGTGGTTTCTGCGATCTTTAGCACTTAAAAATCATAGTAAGATTGTTGAAAAAGAAAACGAGTTGTGGGTACTTGAAAACTTACTTGTTGATCAAAATGCGCCGGAAGAGGCACCGAAGGTTACTAAGGAAATGTATTTGGCAAATAAAAATAAGATCAAATATAAAACACTGTTACGAAAGTATAAAGAGAACTTACTGGAACTGACGAAAATAAAAGGCGACCTTCGAATTTCAAAACTTGCAGAACAAATGACACGTGAATGGATTTGGATTCGTGCAGCGTTAGGTGTGGCAGGATTAGCTGTTTCAATTGTTTTATGTCTGATAGCGTTATATCTTTTGATTGTTTTTCTGTGTGTGGTAGTAGTGATTGCAATTGTTATTGCATGGATAACTCCTCGAGACGGCTTTTATTTTCCACCAAGATACGATCCGCCGGATCCTTATGCTGTCCCTAAATCAAAGGAATACAACCTAAAATCTTTTAGTAAAAAAGATGCAGAAAAAGAAGGGATCGTCATTGAAAAATTGGACGTGTTAGAAAAACGTTACGAGCGTTTGACGGAAGAACACAATGATTTATTAAATTCACTCATACTGTGTGTGCCCGAAATAAAAATGCTTTATAAATAAGGAATATGAGTATGGATACAAACCGCAAACAGGATTTTACCGTGCTTTTTGGAGATAAATTGCACGATACTCCCGTTATCCCCCCAACAAATAATTCGATTTGTTATTTGCAGGGTACTTCAAATAATCTTCAATCTCAAATACCTCTTGATGAATCTATTCTTTCAAAGCATGTTTTACTTCTTGGCGGAATCGGTACCGGTAAAACCAATACCTTCTATCAGTTGATCTCTCAAATCAATTCTAAAATGTCTTCTTCTGATATTATGGTGATTTTTGATACTAAAGGAGATTTTTATAGAGAATTCTATTCGGCTGGAGATATTGTTATCAGCAACGATGAGACGGCGACGGGGAGCAACGGCGTTGATTATTGGAATATTTTCAAAGAGCTCACGCAAGATGAGCATTTGTTGGAAAATGTGATTGAAATAGCAAAGTCCATCTTTGCCGATGCATGCGAGAAAACAAATCAGATCTTTTTCCCAAATGCCGCACGTGATATCTTTTTGGCTTTAATGGTACACATGGTCAGAAGCTTACCGAAAGACAAGTGTACTAATAAAAATTTGGTATCTCTTATAAATGGTACAACGATACAGGACTTGCGCGCCATCTTAAATAGCCATAATGAATTCAGAGCAATGACGAGCTATATTTCTGTAGATGATTCGCCACAAACGCAGGGCGTTTTATCCGAGCTTCAGCAGGTTATCCGCGAGGTGTTTATCGGAAACTTTGCAAAACACGGTAACTTGGGCCTTCGTTCTCTTATCAGAAACAAAGGTGGCCGTAAAATCTTTATAGAGTATGATTTAGGCATTGGAAGAATGCTTTCTCCGATTTACAGCCTTGTGTTCGACCTTGCCATTAAAGAAGCATTAGGACGCAACAGAAGCGAAGGAAACGCATATTTCATAACCGATGAATTTAAGCTGTTGCCCCATTTGACTCATATTGATGATGCGGTAAACTTTGGCCGAAGCCTCGGCATTAAGTTTATGATTGGCGTTCAGAATGTGGAACAGATCTACGAGAATTATGGTGAAGAAAGAGCCCGCAGCATAATGTCCGGTTTTCTTACAAACATAGCCTTTCGCGTGAACGATGCCAAGTCCAGAGAGTATATACAAGGCCTTTACGGCAAGAATCAGAAGCTGGAGTCATATCTGCCCAAGATTCAGAGAAACGGGCTTGTAGAGGCCCAGCGCGAAGCCTACGTGGTGGAAGATTGGGATGTAACGAGGTTGAATATAGGCGAGGCTATTGTAGGTTTACCCGGCTGTGAGCCTTTTAAATTTAAGTTTGACAGATATCAGGAGAAATGAAGAGATGAAATATTGTGAATTTTGCCGCAAAGAATTGGCGGATAATGAAAAATGCACCTGTGAAGGTGCTGTAGCAAACCGAAAAGAAAAGTCGGAAACAAAGAAAAAAGTTCTTTTTGGCAGTATCGGCATAATATTAATAGCCATAATCACTGTTGTGATAATCGCTATCGGTACGGCTTCAGTAAAAATTGATCCTTTTTTGTATACCGATGTTTCCTTTGAAGGATATAGCTCTAATGGTACTGTAATTGTTGATTTTGATGAAGATTCGCTGATTTGCGATATTATAGGAGAAGAGCCTGACTCTTTTGAAGGGTTAATAGAATGGTCCGATAAATATGATATGTATGCAGAAGGAATCTCCTATACTTTCAAACCTTCCGAGGGTCTTTCAAATGGGGATGTGGTTACTGTAACTTTTTCTATTACAGGTACGGCTCAAAATAAAATTAAAAGTGTTACGAAAGAATTTACCGTAGAAGGTTTGACCGAAATAGAGTTAGTGGATGTGTTTAAAGATGTTGAGTTGGTGTTTAGTGGTATCGATGGTGATGGAACCGTTAGAATCAACAACACATCATCGGATCCTTTCATTTCAAAGGTTGATTTTCGCATAGACAAAGACACCGGAGTAGGCTCAAGTTTTAATTTATCTAATGGGGACGTTATTTCGATTGTTGCTCAAGTTGATGATGATCTGATTCAACAATATAATAAGGGAGTTGCACAAACCACAAAGACGTTTACTGTTTCCGGATTGGGGAAATCCATTTCAGCGAGTGATCTTACTAAAGATTTTATTGAACAAGTAAAACAAGTGGCTTATAACGTTCTTTTAAAGACCGAAGAAAAAGAATCTTACAAATACGATTATAGCAACATTAAATACGAATGCACTTATTTTTACGATAACGAAAATAGACATGACTATTATACGTCCGACCGCCCAAAAACAGAGCTTGTTGTGTTTTATTCGTTGGATCTAACTGATTTACGTGAGGATGATAGTGAAAAAAAGGTTTATTGCGGTGTTTCCTTTAGCAGCGCAAGCGGACAAATGATTTTAAATCCGGACGGAACATATAAAATGGTTATTCGCGGTACAGAATATGAGTTTGATATAGATATGGGAAGAAAAGAAGGTTGGGAAGACACGCTCGAAGAGGCGGTTTTAAATATTCACCCCGTATTCGAGGACAAATCTTATTACACAAGAACCAAAGTGGATGCTTGTTTATGTGAGTATGAGGAGGATTATATCGTTGAAAAGCTCGACGATATTGATGTTGAGCCTTTGCCCCAAAAAATAATAGAAACTGAACTGTCTTCTCATGTTGAAACCAACCCTCCGGCTCCCGTAGTAACCGAGCCTCCCGCGCCTGTTGCAACCGAACCTGTTGTTACTACACCTTCGGAGCCTACTCCTGTAGTGACACAAATGGCAGATCTTACGACCGGTATATCTTGGGACGGTGTTTCTTCCATTATATACACCTATCCAGATGGCACGACCGGCACCGAAATACAAGTTGGCGCCACTTATGAGGCGCTTCCCGGCAGGATTAACACTGTTGATGAGTCTCATATGCCTAATTGGAAACCTGATTCTAATGAATATGATGGACATTGTACGCATTGCGGTAAGAAGGGTGGAGACGGCTCAAATGGTACATGTCTTCGTTATTGGACAGGGGGAGACCACACTTGTGCAAATTGCGGTGTAATTGTTCCTCAATCCACTTGTCATACTTGCAATAATTAAAATAGGCAATTAGGAGAAATGAGCAAGAGGATAGTCCAAGTTTTTACATCAACTGCCTTAGCATTGAGTTTTGGATACCGTTTGGTTCAACTCTCGTTGCAAGTCTCCCGGTTTGTTCCGGGAGCTTTTTGTATTCGTAACGGCTCGAAAGAGGTGTATACGCCGTTCGGAATGCAAATCTATCTGTATTCAATATATATTTAGGAGGATAAAAATGAATATTATTTAAAGAATCAAGGCTTTCTTCACCTTGAACGGAAAAAAGAAGAAATCGAATTGACCTCTGCGGAGGTACGAGAAAACTGGGTGTTGATAGCAAAGAAATCGAGAAAGAAAAACCGATAATTATTATCCCTGATGAACTAATGCCTTCGGACATGCTTAGCGGGATCAACATGCCACAAAACAATAACCAAGAGTACGATATGTTAATCGAAAACATAAAAGAACTTGGCTATAAGCGAACAGAATATTTCCTTGCGTGTATGGTTTCAGCGAAAAGGCAAAGCTTGCAAACAACATATAAACAATACACAGCGATGCACGAGCAACGAAAAAAAGAAGACTTAGAGAACGCCAAACGCGCCCAGAAAGAAGACTTTAATCAAAAAAAGAACGCAACACCTTAAAATATATTATGTCCGATTGGGTATAATATAAAAAATATTTTTCGATAAAAAGAATATAAATACATAATAAAAGGG
>JAZRIJ010000080.1:0-48094 GCA_045645205.1 Eubacteriales bacterium | reverse complement strand
CAATATCGTGCCACTTACCGATATGGCAGAATGCGCGTACCTTTGTGGGCATGCCGCAGCGCCACTGGAGAAGGTCGAGCTGATGAGGACACTGGTTGAGAAGAACGCCGCCGCCTTCGCCTGCCCATGTTGCTCTCCAAGCGCCGGAATCGTAGTAAAACTGTGAACGGAACCAGTTTGTGATGATCCAGTTTACTCTTTTGATCTCGCCGAGAGTTCCGTCGGTGAGCATTTCTTTTATCTTACGGTAAATGCAATTTGTTCTCTGGTTGAACATCATACCGAATACAACATCGCATTCATCTGCAACCTTGTTCATCTCTTTAACCTGCTTTGTGTAAACACCTGCGGGTTTTTCGCACATAACGTGGAGACCTTTTTTCATAGCTCTGATAGATAACTTTGTATGTTCGTAATGGGGAACAGCAACCAAAACAGCGTCAACTTTTGCGTTGTCGATAAGATCTGTTCCTTCCGTAAAGATCTCAACAGTTTCGGGAAGGTTTTCCTTTGCCCACTGTCTGCGTGCTTCTGAATGGTCAGCCACAGCTGCCAATTCAACATTGGGAACGAGTCCTTTTTCTACAATATTCTGGCAATGGGAAGTACCCATATTACCGATGCCGATTACACCGAGTCTTACTTTTTTCATAATTAATTCTCCTTAAAAATTGTTTGAATGTAGTCATAGCTGCGCTTGAGAGCCTCAAAAGGACAGCCGGGTGTTTGATCCTGTTCAACGAACATATATTGTGTGTCATTTCTTTCAAAAGCCTTGATTACGGGAACAAAGTCAATGTTTCCATCGCCTATGGAAGCAAATGTATGTTCGTTGTTAAATTCGGGAAGATACATATCCTTTAGGTGAACGCATTCAAGTCTGCCCTTAAGCTTATCGATCATAGAACAAATTTCAAGACCTGCATGTTGAATCCAATATGTATCAAGGATAATACCGAACTTTTCTGCGGGGAAGGCTTCGAGAAGGTGATCGAACAGCAATTTGCCGTCGTTCATTCTGTGAAATTCAAAGCTGTGGTGGTGATACATAAATTTTTTGCCCGCTGCACTTATTTTGTCAATTACGGGAGTAAAATCATCAATAAATTTTTGAAGACCTTCTTCGTTTCTGTATGCTACAGGCATACTTCCGATACCGATATATTTACAATTGTAAATATCGTGTTCTTTGATTACATCATCAAGCTCATTAAGAAGTCTGTCGGGCTTTGTGTGAGTGAGGATGATCTCAAGACTGTTTTCGTCGCAGATGTCCTTCAAAATTTTGGGATCGATAGGACCGACATTGGAAACCTGAACGGTTTTGTAGCCTATTTCCGCAACCTTTTTCAAACCGATTCGGATGTCTTCTTCGGTTTTAAGCTGTTCTCTGAGTGTGAAAAGCTGTGCACCTAATTTCATAGTTTTATCTCCTTTAAATAAATATGCACTTTAACTATTTACAATATTATACCATCTGCTTCAAATCTTTTCAATTGCATATTTTATCGTAAGTATTGCAAAAATAGCTGTTTGGATTTATAATGGAAAAAGAAGAGGTGATAGCTTTGTTGAAAAGAGACGAAATGAAGACGAGGTATATCTTTATGCATCACACGGTTGGAGATACTTCTACCCAGGTGTTTGACTTGCATTGCCACAGTCTTTATGAGATAGTATATTTTGAGGACGGCGATGTTGTTTACCTTATAGAAGGAAAGGAATACAGACCCAAGCCCTACAGCGTATTGCTGATAGGCCCCAATGTGTTCCATGGGGTAAAAATAAAGAGCACTATGCCGTACAAGCGTTATGTGCTTCATTTTTCCGAGGAGTTGGTTCCCGAGGAAATAAGAAAGGAGCTTTTGTCCTTTTACGGAGCGAACAGCGGAAAGATTTATTACGAGAATATAAGCAGCTTTGGTTTGCGTGAGGGATATGACAGCATATTTAACTGTCGCGACATGCCTGAGAATATGAAGGATATGGCAATTTCCATTGCTGTGCAGGGGCTGCTCACAAAACTGCTTTATATGAGCAAAACCGTTGACAATACAGCTCCCAAAGGCAGTATAAATACGGCGGTTGCCGATATGATTAAATATCTCAACGAGAATATTTGCTCGCCCATTTCTCTTGATTTTCTTTCCAAAAAGTTTTACATAAGTAAGCATCACTTGAATAAAGTGTTCAGAAAAGCGACGGGGACCACCGTTGGAAAATACATAAATTATAAGCGTGTAACACAGGCGCAGCAACTTATAAACAAGGGGTATTCCGCGTCTCGCGCCGCTATTGAATCGGGGTTTGGAGACTATTCATCTTTTTACCGTGCCTACACAAAGCTGCTCGGTCATGTTCCCAGTGATGACAAGCTGCTGATAGATTGATTTCGGCAATGTGTTTTTTACGGAGAACTACGAATATAAACCACTTTTGCGGAATATAATTCCGTTGAGGTGGTTTTTTGAATTACAGAGTTATAAGCATAATAGTTGCAATATGTATAATGATAATATCTCCTACGGCGGCGGGACTTATTGTGGGGGGACAGGCATCCGACGAGGCAAAAAATGAGGAATTTGACAAAGATGCTCTTGAAAGAAAAGAAGTTGAATTGTACATAACTTCTACAGGGGAAAAGATAACAATTGATTTGGAAGAATATGTAATACGTGTAATGCTTGCCGAAGTTCCTTCAAGTTTTAATATTGAGGCATTAAAGGCTATGTCTGTTGCCATAAGAAGCTACTGTCTGCGGAGGATGGACAGCGTTGAAAGATATACCAAGCATTTTTCTGCTCACGTATGCACGGATTATACTCATTGTTTAGGCTATATTTCACCCGAAGAAGCGTCGGACAGGTGGGGAGAGGACAGCGCTGATGCCCTTTACAAAATAATGGAAGATGCGGTTTCTCAAACAAGGGGGGAGGTGCTTTATTACGAAGGCGGGATTGCCGACACGGTATTTCATGCAAGTTCTTTTGGATTTACCGAAAGCGCGGAAAATATATGGGGCTTCGAGATACCATATCTTGTTTCTGTTTCAACTCCCGAAGCAGTTTCCGTAACATACGCTGAATATACATCCAATGAATTTAAAAGCATTCTTGAAAGCGAGGGTATATACTGTAAACTGACCGATGGTCCGAGCGGTTGGATAAAGAATGTTGAAAAGGGAGAAAACAACAGAGTTAAAAATGTTAATATATCGGGAACAGTTATAACGGGACGGAGAATAAGAGAGATATTCGGACTGAAATCAACGGCTTTCAGCTTGGTTTGTAATGACGGAGTTTTCAAATTTGAGGTGAGCGGAAACGGACACGGTGTGGGAATGAGCCAGTACGGCTGTTCGGTTTTAGCTGAAGAGGGGATGGAATACAGGGAGATTTTGGCGCATTATTACAAGGGGACGGAATTGGCTCTTTATAAGCAGTAAAAAATATAATATTATTCAATGTGTTGAAATGTTCAAAAAAATGTGTATAATATTGTAAAGGGATATATGTACAAAGATAAAGATGAGGTGGCAAGAGATTGGAAAAAATAAAAATTTCCGACGGTATAATGCTGAATATAATAAATACAGACAAGTTTAAGACCAATTATCTTTCGGTCAACTTTGTCAATTTTCTTGAAAAAGACAAAGCTGCCCTTTATGCATTAGTTCCGCAGGTGCTTATCAGAGGAACAGAAAAACATAAAGATCTGGCGAGTATAAAGAACTCGCTTGACGAGTTGTATGCGGCATCTGTAGAGGGCAGGGTATACAAACGAGGTGAGTATCAGGTTTGCGGAATGACTGCAAGCTGGCTTGCGGATAAATATACATTGGACGGCACAGAGATAACTGCGGGAACTCTTGATATATTGGAAGAGTTGCTGTTTCGGCCTTATACTGAAAACGGTGTTTTTTTAAGTAGCTATGTTGAAAGCGAGAAAAACGATCTTATTGCTGATATAAGGGCGATAATAAACAACAAAAACGGTTATGCCGTGAGACGCTGTCAGCAGGAAATGTGCAAGGACGAAGCTTTCGGTATATGTGAGTATGGAGATGAAGCATCGGTTAAAGAAATAACTCCCGATAAGCTTTATAGGGCATACAATGAGCTTTTGCAAAGCTCTAAGATAGAGATATTCTATGTCGGAAGCGGAGACAAAGACTATATTTGCAGTAGACTAAAAAAAATGTTTGTGAGCAAGGCTCGTAGTTATACCGAGCTTAGAAAGACTTCTGTAAGAAAAGATGTGTCGGTTGTAAAGGAAATAGTTGAGAAAATATCGGCATCTCAGGGCAAACTGTCGTTGGGATTCAGAACGGGTAGTGTTGTCGGTGAAGCGGACTATACTGCATTTCCGGTGTTTGTTGAAATGTACGGCAACTCTCCCGTAAGTAAGCTGTTTATGAACGTCAGAGAAAAACTGAGTCTTTGTTATTACTGTAGAGCTATTCCCGACGGTATGAAAGGAGTAATGGTGGTAACAAGCGGTATTGAAGTGTCAAACAAGGAAAAGGCGCAAAATGAGATACTGGCGCAGCTTGAAAGCATAAAGCAGGGTAAGATAACCGAAGAAGAGCTGAACTTGGCGAAAAAATCACTGAAAAATGCTTACAGCGAATTAAACGACAGTCCTGCTGCTCTTGAGGGCTGGTATCTTACAAGAAGACTGTCGGGGCTTGATGATACACATGATGAAGTCTGCGGCAGATTTATGGCTGTTACCAAAGAAGATATAGTGAGAATAGCTCAAAAGATCGAGCTTGATACCGTTTATTTCCTTGAGGGAACATTGACGGGAGAGGGGGAAGATGACGGTGTGTGAGAGATATGTAAAGACAAATGAGTTTTTGGGAGAAAGCTATACGAAGATATGCCACGAAAGCGGACTTGATGTTTATGTTTTTCCGAAGAAGCTGACTACGACCTTTGCTGTTTTCGGAACGAAATACGGCTCGATCGACAACAAATTCAGAGTTAAGGGCGAAAAGAATATAACCGAAGTACCCAACGGTATTGCTCATTTTCTTGAGCATAAGCTTTTTGACAATGAAAACGGCCCCGATACCTTTTCCAGATATGCCGAAACGGGAGCGAATGCAAATGCTTTTACCTCTTTTGACAAGACGGCGTATTTGTTTTCCTGTACCGAGAATTTTAAGGACTCCCTTGAAATACTCCTTGATTTTGTAACAAAGCCGTATTTTACGGATAAAACCGTGCAAAAGGAACAGGGGATAATCGGACAGGAAATAAAGATGGGTGAGGACAACCCCGGAAGAGTACTGTTTTTTAATCTTCTTGAGGCTATGTATGAAAAGCATCCCGTGCAGATAAGTATAGCGGGAACCGTCGAGTCAATAGCTAAGATAGACGCAGAGCTGCTTTATAAGTGCTACAATACTTTCTATAATCTGCATAACATGGTTCTTTGCGTATGCGGTGATATTATGGTGGATGATGTTCTTTCCGTGTGCGACAAGGTTTTGAAGAGATCGCCCGAATGTGAGATCGAAAGGATATTTGACAAAGAAAAGGACTGCGTTTCAAGACAAAGAATAACTGCAAAAATGCAGGTGTCAAAGCCGTTGTTTGATATTGGAATAAAAGACAATAAGATACCCGATATACCGTTTGAAAGGTTGAAAAAGGCTGCGGGAATGGCTGTTCTGAACGAGGTGCTGTTCAGTAAGAGCAGTAAAATATTCAATGAGCTTTATGACGAGGGACTTATATCAAGCAACTTTGAATATTGCTACAGCATAAGCGAAAGCTTTGCGTTTAACGAAATATCGGGTGAGTCTTCAGATACCGAAGAAGTGTACGGCAGAATAAGAAATTATATAAAAGAAATGCAGGAAAAGGGAATAGAAAGAGCTGATTATGAGAGGTGCAAGAAGGTCATTTTTGCAGACTTTATAAAGAACTTTGACAGCACCGAGGAGATAGCATACGAGCTTATGAGCTATATATTTGAGGGTTGTGATTTATTTGACTACTCCGAGGCTGTAAGAGAGCTTGAATTTGAAGACGTAGAAAATTTGCTGAAGTGTATGTTTGACGACAGCTTTTTTGCAATGTCCACAGTCTGCCCCGTATGATTTCTGTAAAGAGGATGTGAAAAAATGACTAACTATATATCTTTTCCGGGACTTGGGATAGATGAATTTGCGGTAAATGAGGTAGCTTTTTCTCTGTTTGAAAAAGATATTGCCTGGTACGGAGTGATTATAACTTTCGGAATTATGCTTGCTGTCATGTATGTTATGAACAGGGCAAAATATTACGAGGGTATAAAAGAAGACGATATACTCGATTTTGCGATTTTTGTAATTCCCGTAGCCATTATAGGAGCGCGTCTTTACTACGTGCTGACCAGCCTTGAGCAGTATGATTCCTTTATGGAGGTGATTGCCATACGGAAAGGCGGAATTGCCATATACGGCGCGATAATAGGCGGGGCTTTGGCGACTGTTGTTATATGCTGTGTAAAAAAAATAAAAATACTCAAAATGTTTGATATGCTTTCTCCTGCGGTAATGATAGGGCAGATGATAGGCAGGTGGGGAAATTTTGTAAATGCAGAGGCGCACGGCGGTGTTACCGATATTTTTTTGAGAATGGGTATCCGCACGGGATATATGAGCGAGGCTATGTATGTCCACCCTACATTTTTGTATGAATCGCTGTGGAATCTGTTAGGATTTCTTCTGATAAACGCGTATTATAAAAAGAAAAAATATCACGGCGAAATATTCTTGATGTATATAAGCTGGTACGGTATCGGCAGATTCTTTATAGAGGGACTTCGTACCGACAGCCTTTATGTAGGTTCTTTCAGAATATCGCAGGTCATAGGACTTGCTTCATTTATAGTCGGTGCTTGTTGCCTTATGGTGTTTTACTTTAAAAAGGCAAGAAAAGCGCAGCCTGTCCTTGTTACAGAGGGAACACTTGATTTGAAAAAGAAAAATAAAGATAAAGAAGAGGGAAAGTAAGATGGCAAAGATAATTGACGGTAAGGCGATATCCGCCGCAATAAGACAGGAGATCTCGGCAGAGGTTGCAAAGATGAAAGAGGAAAAGGGAACAGTTCCCGGACTTGCGGTTATAATCGTGGGTGAAGATCCTGCATCTCAGGTATATGTAAGAAACAAGAAAAAGGACTGCGACGAAACAGGAATAAATTCCATCGTACACGCGCTTCCCGAAAATACCACAGAGGAAGAGCTGCTTGACCTTGTACATAAGCTCAATAACGATGACAGCGTACACGGTATAATCGTTCAGCTTCCGCTGCCTAAGCATCTGAACTCCGACCTTATTATAAATAATATAGATGTAAGCAAGGACGTTGATGCGTTTCATCCCTATAACGTAGGAAAGATAATGATAGGTGATTATGAGCTTTTGCCTTGCACTCCGGCAGGGGTTATGGCATTGCTTGAAAGAAGCAACATCGAGGTTGCGGGTAAGAATTGCGTTGTTGTGGGCAGAAGCAACATTGTAGGCAAGCCGCAGGCTATGCTGCTTTTACACAAGAACGGTACTGTTACCGTTTGCCACAGCAAAACGAAAAATCTTGAGGAAATTTGCCGTGAAGCAGATATACTTGTTGTTGCGATAGGCAGAGCGAAGTTTATCACGGGCGATATGATAAAAGAAGGCGCAGTCGTTATAGATGTCGGTATGTGCAGAGATGAAAACGGTAAGCTTTGCGGAGATGTTGATTATGAGTCTGCGGAGAAGAAGGCATCGTATATTACACCTGTTCCCGGCGGTGTCGGACCTATGACAAGAGTAATGCTTTTGCAGAATACTCTGTCTGCCGCAAAGAAGCGTATGGCGGGTAAAAATTAAATTTACCGAAAAGCAATATTTTTTGAAAAATAATTGCCAAATATACTTGACAAATAAAGACAGTTGATGATATAATATACTGCCGCATAATGTATAGGTTTCAAAAAAGGCGTTGATTTACAAAGCTTTTACCTATATTAGCGAGATTAAAAAGGAAGAGAGGTGCTTTTCGTGTTTGCAGTAATCGAAACAGGCGGAAAGCAGTATAAGGTCACAGAAGGTGACATCCTTTTCATTGAAAAACTCGGTGTTGAAGACGGAGAAAAGGTTACTTTTGATAAAGTAATGGCTTTGTCCGACGGTGAAAAGACAACAGTTGGCGCTCCCTATGTTGAGGGTGCCGCAGTTACTGCTAATGTTATCAAATCCGGCAAGGGAAAGAAGATTCTCGTTATGACTTACAAGCCTAAGAAGAACGAGAAGAAGAAAAAAGGTCACAGACAGCCCTACACCAAGGTACAGATTGAAAAGATCAACGGCTAAGGCATGATTAAGTTTACTTTTTTCAAACGTGATGGAGTTTATTACGGCTTTGAAGAAAAGGGTCATGCGGGATATGCGGAATCGGGGGACGATATAGTCTGCTCGGCGGTGTCTGCAATGACTATGCTTATAATAAATGCCATCGAAGTTTCATACGCATCGGATGTCGAATATACCATAGATGAAGATACTACCGACATAAAGGTGGTTGCAAGGGGAGCATTGGCTGAGTTTGAGGTCGATGAAAGAAAACGCTTTGCGATATCGGGACTTATCGAAGCATACTACTTACAGTTAAACGATATGCTCGAAGAATACTATGATTATCTCGATGTATCCGAACAAGAAGATTAACATCAAAAAGAGGTGTAAATAACAATGTTGAGAATCAGTTTGCAGTTTTTCGCACACAAAAAAGGTGTTGGTTCTACAAAGAACGGCAGAGACAGCGAGTCCAAAAGACTTGGTGTAAAAGCAGCTGACGGCCAGACAGTAACAGCAGGCAGCATTATCGTTCGTCAGAGAGGAACACACATTCGTCCCGGCGTAAATGTTGGTATCGGAACAGACGACACCTTGTTTGCAAAGGTTAGCGGAAAAGTTAAATTTGAAAAGAAAGCACAGGGCAGAAAATACGCAAGTGTTTATGCTGAATAATTTTGCTTAAAAACAATACGGTATTTCTGCTTTTGGAAATACCGTTGTTTTGTATCTTCTATGAAATATAACTAAGGGAGAAAAAGTTTATGAAAATTCTTGTTACGGGCGGAACAGGTTACATTGGCTCAAATACGGTTGTTTTGCTTTTGGAAGCAGGTTATGAGGTAGTAATTTGCGATAACCTTTACAATTCACAGATAGAAGTTGTTGACAAGATTAAGAAAGTAACCGGAAAAGAAGTTGCGTTCTATAAAACAGATATACTTGACAGAGACGGTTTAAATAAGATATTTGAAGAACACAAGATAGATGCCGTTATCCACTTTGCAGGTCTTAAGGCGGTAGGCGAGTCTGTATCAAAACCCTTGTTTTACTATCATAACAATATTGAAGGAACATTGGCTTTATGTGAGGTCATGGCATCTCACGGATGTAAGTCTATTGTATTCAGCTCTTCTGCAACAGTTTACGGAAAGCCGGAAAGCGTTCCGATAAGAGAGGATTTTCCGCTTAGCACTACCAATCCCTATGGCAGCACAAAGCTTATGATAGAACAGATACTGCAAGACCTTTATGTGTCCGATAATGAGTGGAATGTAACCATTCTCAGATACTTTAACCCCATTGGCGCTGACGAGACGGGTACATTCGGTGAAAATCCCAACGGTATTCCGAACAACCTTATGCCTTACATAGTAAAGGTGGCAAACAAAGAGCTTCCTCACTTGAATGTTTTCGGAGACGACTATGAAACGGTTGACGGAACGGGTGTTCGCGACTATATCCACGTTGTTGACCTTGCAAACGGACATCTTAAGGCGCTTGATAAGCTGAACGGTGTAAACATCTATAACCTCGGAACAGGTAACGGATATTCGGTTCTTCAGCTTGTAAAAGCATTTGAAGAACAGAACGGAATTGAAGTTCCCTATGTTATCGCGCCCCGACGCCCCGGAGATATTGCAGAATGTTATGCAGATCCGGCAAAAGCTTATAAAGAGCTTGGCTGGAAGGCTGAAAGAGACGTTGTTGACATGGTCAAGAGCGCATGGAACTTCTGCGTAAAGAATTTTAAATAAATATAAGCGAGATTAATGCCCTTGAACTTTGATTTGGTTCAAGGGCGTTTTGTTTAAAATATGAGAATTATCGTTAATTCGGTAAATCTTTTTGTGAGAACTAAAATTCAATATTTCCATTTTTGCAATATATAACACAGTCTTGAGGAAGAGTAACCTGTTTTTTTTCGTCTATAGAGTACCACTCTTCTTTTGTTCCGTTATATGTAATACTCATTAAATCGGTACAATTATCGAAAGGTGAACGGTCAAAAGATGTTACACTGTTTGGAATAGTAATGCTGCTTAGCGCTGTACAGTTAAGAAAAACACCGTATCCGATTTTTGTTACACCATCGGGAATGGTAACTGTTTTTATACTGTAGCAATCCCAGAATGTCTGGTCTATAAGTTCTGTGATACCTTTAGGCAAATTTATGTCTGTCATATTGTTACAGAAGGCAAATGCGCCCCATCCAATAAATTTTACACTGTCGGGAATAGAAATGCTCTTTAATTTTGTGCAGTAAGAAAAAACTTCGGCGCGTATATATTTTACTCCGTCAAGTATCGTTATGTTTGTCAAATCGGTACATTTCGAAAAAGCGTTTGCATTAATTTCCGATACACTGCCGGGAATAGTAATGTCTTTTAGACTGCTGCATTCATTAAATGCCACAGAATCAATATATGTAACGGTATCAGGAATTGTAATTTCTTTTAGATTTACGCATTGGTAGAACAAAGAATTTTCAATTCTTGACAATTCGCAGGGAAGTGTTATTCTTGTCAAGCTACTGCATCTTGCAAATGCATTACTACCTATATTTGTTACACTGTCGGGGATGTTGATTTCGTTTATATTAGAACAAAGTTCAAAAGCTGATTTTCCAATACTTGTTACACTGTTTGGAATAGAAACGCTTTTTAATCCAACACACCGTTTGAATGTTGAGTCATCTATGCTTGTTACAGTATTTGGAATTTCAATGCTTGATATATCGTCATTGCCCATGAAAGCATCTTTACTGATAGCTGTAACATTCTTGCCATTATAATTTTCAGGAATTACAATATCAGTATCGGTGCAAGTGCCAACACCAATAACAGTATAACCGTTATCGTTTTCCAAATAAATTAAACCTACCGAACCCCGAGAAGCGACTCTTGTATCCAATGTTGTTTTACATGAGCTGCATATAAGACATACCTCGCCATTTTCAGTCTTTGTAGGTTCTATTGTTGTTATCCATTCATATTGAAAGTGTCCTTTTGGAGCAATAGTTTCTGTTTCGGTTTCTCCGCAGTTGCATTCTCGTTTTTGTTTGCCCCTTTCGGTACAAGTAGGTGCATTGACAACCTCCCAATCACTCCACTTGTGTGAGTGTTTGTTACACGAAGTCATTGTGAAAACTGACGTTATAAAAATACATAAAATGAATATTCCAAAACGAAATAACTTTTCCATATCAGACCTCCTCTAATTCTTATGCGTGTCTCCTCCCATGGTATACATCAAAAATATTATACATTATTTTGGGGGGATATGCAATATTTTTATATATAAATGCGCCATATTATAAAATGTTTTTACAAAATATTTGTATATAATATGAAACGAATTGGTTTTGAAATTGTATTAAATTATGTTTTATTGACTAATTTCGGGATATATTATATAATGTGGTAAACAAAGTTGCAGAGAGGGCGGTAGGGAAATATGAGCGAAAAACAAAGAATACTTGTTGTGCTGACAGGCGGAACTATATGCTCTGAATTGGACAAAAACAATGAAAATCAATCAAATGCCGTCGAAGCAAACAAGAAGATAATTGCATATTACAAGAAATCAACATCTCCTTTTGTTGATGTGGTGGATTTTGATACAGAAAAGCTTTCCGAGGATATTTTGAGCGAAAATATGACAATAGGTGTATGGAACGAGCTTCTTGATATTTTTCGCAAGGAAACCACATGGAAAGGGTACAGGGGAATAATCGTGCTTCACGGCACGGATACGCTTGCATATACCTCGTCGCTTCTTTCGTTGGTTTTGGCGGGCGCGCCAATTCCCGTATGTATGGTGTCAGCACAGCTTGATCTGTCAAAGAAAGAAACAAACGGACACGCAAATTTCAGAGCGGCGGTCGAGCTTATTATGAACGGAATAGCTCCCAATGTATATGCAGTTTACCGAAATATGACAGATGAAAGAAATCCGAAAGCTTCAGACGGAGAACTGCTTGTACATTATGGCTCTCATCTTTTGCAGTGCCGTAATTACAACCACAATTTTTACAGCGAAGATGCTATGAAAGTAGAAGACAAGGAGAATGCAAGTCTAACCGGAAGGGCGTTTGAAACAGAGGGCTTTTTGCTTAACAGACTCGGCAGACTGTCTGACGGTGTTATGCTCATTCAGCCGTATGTGGGGCTTGTGTATTCGAGGCTCAATTTAGACGGAGTAAAAGCCATAGTTCATGGAACATATCACTCTGATACGGTATGCGTTGAACGTAAAAATCCAAATGAGTCGAATAACAACTTTTCGGACCATTCAATACTGTATTTGTTAAGAAAGGCAGAGAGTGAAAATATTCCGGTCATTGTATCGCCCTGCAACAGAGAGGCATATACTTACACAAGTACGGGGGATGCGTTGCGGAACGGCGGAAAGGGACTGTTTGGCACGACTCTTGAGTCTGCTTATGCAAAAACGCTTATAGGCGTATCTCTCGGAATGCGGGGAGAGGAGCTTATTGAGTTTTTGGGCGAAGGTATAAATATGGAGTTTGTTTATGTAGGAGAAAAAACATAAAAAATATTGCTGAAAAATATTGACAAATTTTATTTGATGTTATACAATAAACTATAATTAATGCGATGATGAAGAGAGTAACAAAAGTAACTTCATTTCCAGAGAGCTGCCGATAGGTGAAAGGGCGGTATTGAGGGCTTTTGAGAAAAACACTTCGGAGCATGCAAAAGAAAGCCTTTTAGTTTGAAAGGTCAGTAGAATTGCACGGGGAGCGCTACGAGACGGCGTAAATTGAGAGGGCTTTTTTGTAAAAATGCAAAAGAGTCAATTTGGGTGGTATCGCGGAAGATGTCTTTCGTCCCATTAGCTATGGGAACGAGAGCATCTTTTTTGTTTTTTGCGCTTGATTATCCCATAAGAAACAAGTTAAAAATAATATAGTAAAAATAAATGGGAGAAATGAATTATGATAAGAACTCATACTTGTAATGAAATAGGTGTTGAGCACATCGGTCAAAGCGTTGTTTTGACCGGATGGGTAGACACGATAAGAGATCACGGCGGTGTTGTTTTTGTTGACCTCCGCGACCACTACGGCGTAACACAAACTGTATTGTCAGACGACAGCCTTCTCAAAGACGTAACAAAGGAAACTGTTGTTGCCGTAAAGGGTATTGTAGCAAAAAGAGATGATGAAACTGTAAATGAAAAACTTGCAACGGGTTACGTTGAAGTTAAGGTTGAGAGCCTTGAAATTCTCGGTCCTTGCCGTAACGCGCTTCCTTTTGAAATTTCAGCATCTACACAGACAAGAGAAGACGTTAGACTCAAGTATCGTTTCCTCGACCTCAGAAATCCAGCTATTCACAAGAATATCGTGCTTCGCAGCAAGATTATTAACTTTATCCGCAGTCAGATGGAAGGCTTGGGATTCCTAGAAATACAGACGCCTATTCTTACAGCTTCTTCACCCGAAGGTGCAAGAGACTATCTCGTCCCCAGCCGTAAGCATAAGGGTAAGTTCTATGCGCTTCCCCAGGCTCCTCAGCAGTTTAAACAGCTTCTTATGACATCGGGCTTTGATAGATACTTCCAGATTGCTCCTTGCTTCCGTGATGAAGATGCTCGTCAGGACCGTTCTCCAGGTGAATTCTATCAGCTCGACTATGAAATGGCTTTTGCTACACAAGACGACGTACTTGAAGTAGGCGAAACAGTTCTTTACAATACTTTCAGCAAGTTCTCCGACAAAGAGGTTTCTAAACCTCCTTTCAGAAGAATTCCCTTTAACGAAGCTATGCTCAAATACGGTTCGGATAAGCCCGACCTTCGCAACCCCCTTATCATCTGCGATTTGACAGAGTTTTTTGCAGGTGTTGACTTCCCCATATTCAAGGGCAAGCCCGTTCGCGGTATCGTTGCAGACTGCCAGGGCAAATCCAAGAAGTTCTTTGAGGAATCTCTCAAGTTTGCAACAAGCATTGGAATGAAGGGTCTCGGTTACCTTACCCTTGCAGGCGAAGAATACAAAGGACCTATCGCAAAGTTCCTTTCAGCCGAGCAGAAGGTACAGCTTGCAGAGATAACGGGCATCAAGGAAGGCGAAACAGTATTCTTTATCTGTGATGCTCCCGCAGTTGTAAACAAGCTTGCAGGCGAAATCAGAACATGGCTTGGTAATGAGCTTGATATAATCAAGAAAGACAGCTTTGAATTCTGCTATATCGTTGATTTCCCCATGTACGAATACAACGAAGAAGCAAAGAAGATAGACTTTACACACAACCCCTTCTCAATGCCTCAGGGCGGTCTCGATGCTCTTAATAATAAAGACCCGCTTGATATTTTCGCATATCAGTATGATATCGTTTGTAACGGCGTTGAGCTTTCTTCGGGTGCTGTACGTAACCACAACCCCGATATTATGAAGAAAGCTTTTGAAATTGCAGGCTACGGCGAGGAAGATGTAAAGGCAAAATTCGGTGCGCTTTACACAGCCTTCTCATACGGTGCGCCTCCTCATGCAGGTATGGCTCCCGGTATTGACAGAATAATAATGCTTATAGCAGAAGAAGATACCATTCGTGATGTAATTGCATTCCCCTTGAACGGTAATGCGCAGGATGTTATGATGGGCGCTCCCGGAGAAGTAACCGAACAACAGCTCCGTGAGGTTCATATAAAAGTAAGAGACTAAGGAGGTCTTAAAAATATGGACAGAGAGATTTTACGCAGACTGGAAAAACTGAATCAGCTTCAGCTCACGGAAACGGAAAAAGAAAATTTTCTTGCATTTTACAAGGCGCAGGAAAATGAGATGGAGTATATAAATTCCATAGATACCGACAATGTTGAGCGTATGGTTCATGTTATGCCTATTCTCACTGTTGTCCGCGAAGATGTAGCGATAAAAAAATATTCTCGAGAAGACCTTCAGAAAGGCGCTCCCGAGACAACAGACGGATACTGGCAGGTTCCCCGTCTTGTTGAGTGATAAGTCAAAGGAGTGAGTATTTATGAATTTGTATATAAGTAAAAACGAAAAGGCAGAGGGAAAGGTTATTGTTCTTGACGATATGATTTTGACAAAAGACTTTCCTACAACTGCCGGTTCGAAAATGCTTGAGGGTTATATGAGCCTTTTCAATGCAGAGGTAGTAGACAGACTTACGTCAAACGGATTTGCTGTCGGCGGAAAGGCAAATGTCGGCGAGCTTGCGATCGACCTTTTGGGAGAGACCTCGTATTTCGGGGCTGTAACCAAGGAAGACGGAACATTGGCGGGCGCGTCCTCGGAAATATTGAAGACAACGAATGCTTTTGCGGCAATAGGACTTGATGCAAACGGTACGCCAAGAAGAGCGGCAGCTCTGAACGGGCTTGTGTGTATTAAACCTACCTACGGAACAGTTTCGCGTTTCGGTACGATATCGGTTGCCTGCTCGGGCGAGACCGTAACAGTTACCGCAAACAATGTTGCGGACTGTAAGGCGGTACTTGATGTGATTGCAGGACATGACGACAAGGACGGAACGAGCCTTTCGGAAGAGAAGTGCTGTCTTGTTAAAACGGGCGCGGAATTTAACTCCGTTAAGAAAATTGCCGTTGCAAAGTCGATAACCGAAAGTGCGGACAGTGCAACACAGCAGAGGGTTGCAGAGGCAAGGGCGGTTTTTGAAGCAAACGGAATAGAGGTATGCGAGATTGACGACAGCATACTTATGGCGGCAAAATCTGCATGGAACATTCTTATGTCAGCCGAGCTTTGCAACAATGTATCGCGTTATGACGGCGTAAAATACGGTTACCGCACAAAGAATTATACGACAATTGATGAGCTTTATACAAACAGCCGCACGGAAGCCTTCGGCGAATTGCTTAAAGATGCTATTCTCTTCGGCTCGGAAACACTTTCCACCGACAATTATATGAAAATGTATGACAAGGGACTCCGCATACGCAGAGTAATTGTTGAAAAGTTTGAAGAAATATTCAAGACATTTGATGCAGTGCTTATGCCTGTAAGCTCAAAGACAGCGTATACAAAAGAAGATACAGAGGCAAATAAGTATATTTCATATAATGAAAATCTCTATACAGCGCCCGCCACTATAACAGGACTTCCTGCAATTGTTGCAGGCGGCGTACAGCTTATCGGAAAGGCATTTTCCGAAAATGCATTGTTTGATGCGGCAAAATTATTTGAAGGAGATGGCAGATAATGGCAACTAAATATGAAACAGTCATCGGTTTGGAAGTTCATATAGAGCTTGCCACCGAGTCAAAGATATTTTGTTCTTGTTCGGCGAAATTCGGCGGTGAACAGAATGACCACGTATGTCCTGCGTGCTGCGGTATGCCGGGAATGCTTCCTGTTGTAAACAAGCGCGTTGTTGATCTTGGTATGACAGCGGGTATGATGTTGAACTGCGACATCAACCGTGTTACTACCTTTGATAAAAAGAGCTATTATTATCCCGACCTTCCGGGTTCGTATCAGACAACACAGTGGTTTTCACCTGTTGCGGTAAACGGAAAAGTAAAAATTCAGACATCAAAGGGCGAAAAGGATATTAGAATAAAGCAGATCCATATGGAAGAGGATGCAGGTAAGCTTGTTCATGATGACTGGACAAATACGACCTTTGTTGACTTCAACCGTACATCCGTACCTCTGATTGAGATCGTAAGCCAGCCCGACCTTTCAAGCGCGGAAGAGGTAGTTGCATATCTTGAAAGACTTCGCTCGCTTCTTCGTTTTGCGAAGGTTTCCGAGTGCCGTATGGAGCAGGGCTCTATGCGTTGCGACGTAAACCTTTCCGTGCGCCCCGAGGGAAGCAATGTTCTCGGTGTAAGAACAGAAATGAAGAACATGAACTCCATCTCAGCAATTGAGCGAGCGATCGAATATGAAACGGCAAGACATATTGATGCTATAGAAAACGGAACGGAAGAATTGGTACAGGAAACACGCCGTTGGGATGATATAAAGGGCAAGAGCTTTGCTATGAGAAACAAGGAAACAGCAGGCGACTACCGTTATTTCCCCGATCCGAATGTTATGCCGGTGTGCATTGACGATAAGTGGTTTGACAGTATTAAGAGCTCTCTCCCCGAGCTTCCCGAAGTTAAGAAAGCACGTTATATAAATGAGCTGGGACTGGGTGAATATGATGCAGACCTGTTGACCGAAAGCCGCGCGCTCTGCGATGTGTTTGAAGCGGCATACGCTGAAAGCGGACTTGCAAAAGAGGCGGCAAACTGGATAATTTCCAACTGTATGAAGGTTTTGAACCGCAAACAGCTTACAGCAGATATGCTTGATATCAACGGCAAGGCGTTAGGTAAGCTCATAAAGCTTGTAGCTGACGGCAAGGTGGGCAATGCAAATGCAAGAAAGATACTTGACGAAATGTTTGAAAACGATATAGACCCCGAAAAGTATGCAGAAGAAAACGGTTTTATCGTATCAAACGATACAAGCAAGATACAGGATGTTATAAATGCTGTAGTTGCGGCAGACCAAAAGTCCGTTGCAGACTACAAGAGCGGTAAGGAAAAAGCGTTAATGGCTCTTTTCGGTAAATGTATGAAGGAGCTTAAAGGCAACTGCGACCCGCAAATACTCAGAGAAATGCTCCTCAAAACGATTCAGTAAGACGTAATACAAAAAACTGTTGCAGTATCAGAAAAGCTGCAACAGTTTTTTATGTTTTCTGTAATATTGTTTTTGAGCTTAGTTTTTTGGAAATATTACAGAAAAACTATTGATATATTGTTATGATTGTGATAAAATATATTTTGAAAAAAAACAAAGCTGAGGTTAGAAAAAACATGAAAAAGGTAGACCCTACGGTTTTGAAGGAAACCGTGAATGTCGGTGTATATACAGTAATTTTCAGTGTTTTGATGCAGGCGTTTTTTCTTGTTGCGGGTGAGTGGGACTATACGGTTCTTTTAGGTAACCTGCTCGGTGTATTGTCTGCTGTGGGAAACTTCTTTTTAATGGGACTGTCTATCCAGTCTGCTCTTGAAAAAGAAGAAAAAGAAGCAAAGGATTTGATTAAACTATCCCAAAGATTACGAATGTTTATGCTGATAGCTGTGGCGGCGATAGGATATTTTGTGCCAATATTTAATTTGATAGCTGTAGTAATTCCTTGGCTGTTTCCGAGAGTTGCTGTTACAATACGTGGTTTTACAATAAAACAACAAGAAAAATAATGCGAAAGAAAAGAGGGTGAATACTTTTTGGAGAAGAAAAACTTTCGCTTTAAGCTGATAGACACAGTCTATCTTATAATGGCAGCACTTCCTATAGTGTTTGGGATAATATTGCAAGTGCTTACAAAACCTGCTTCCGAGGGGATAAGTATAGTGGGCGCGCGGATATATTTTACAATTCCTATGCCGTTGCAGGATTTTCCCGTAACTGAGGCTCAGATAAATTCCTGGCTTGTAATGATATCCATACTTTTTGTATGTCTTTATCTGACTCACGGAATGAGTACGCATATAAAATTGAAAAGACAACACTTTGCAGAGTTGGCGGTTCAAAAGGTTGAAAGTCTTGTAAAAGAGAATATGGGTGAATATTTTAAGGGGTTTGTCCCTTTTGTAATAGCTGTCCTTGCGTTATCCGCCTTTTCAAGTCTGCTCAGTCTTTTCGGGTTGTTCCCTCCTACATCTGATATTAATGTTGTAGGCGGATGGGCAATACTAGTGTTTTTCTTAATAACTCACTACAAGCTTAAAGGCGGTTTACCGAATTACTTAAAGGGGTTTACAGAGCCGGTTGCCGTGCTGACACCAATAAATATAGTAAGTGAGCTTGCAACACCTGTATCAATGGCGTTTCGTCATTACGGAAATGTGCTTTCGGGCACTGTAATTTCGGTACTTATAGGTTCGGGGCTTGCAGGAATTTCGTCTGTTATTCTTGGTTGGCTTCCTGGATTTCTGGCGGATATTCCATTACTTCAAGTGGGACTTCCCGCAATACTTTCAATATATTTTGACGTGTTCAGCGGTTGCCTTCAGGCATTTATATTTGCTATGTTGACTATGGTTTATGTGGCGGGCGGTTTTTCGCAGGACGAATATGAAAAAAGAAAGCTAAAAAAGCAAAAAATAAAATTACATAAGACGGAGGAATTTTAATTATGGAAATTGCAATAGGTATTATTTTAGGTTGTTGTGCACTTGGAGCAGGTCTTGCTATGATAGCGGGTATAGGTCCCGGTATCGGTGAAGGTAACGCGGTTGCGAAGGCGTGTGAAGCCATTGGACGTCAGCCCGAGTGTAAGGGTTCTGTAACTACTACTATGCTTATGGGTTGCGCTATTGCCGAGACAACAGGTCTGTATGCGTTGGTTATTGCCATACTGCTTCTTTTCGTTGCTCCCAATACACTTGTAAAAATTCTTGTAAACACAATGAGTTCTCTTTGAGATATAAAGTGAGAGAGTTATGCAAAATTTAGATATAATTTCTGTCAATATTTGGCAAATACTTGTCTCTCTTGCGAATTTGGTGTTGCTTTTCCTTATGGTGAAGAAATTTTTGTACAAGCCTGTAGTTATTATGCTGGAAAAAAGGCAGAACGAAATAGAGAGAGATTATTCTATTGCCGAAGAAGCCAAAAAAACAGCTATGTCGGATAAGACGAGGTACGAGGAAAAGCTGCAGAGCGCAAGGCTTGAGGCTGACATAATAATCAAAAATGCGGTAAACACCGCTGATGAGAGAAAAAATGAAATAATAGCAGAAGCAAAGGAAAGGGCGGGCGGTATCGTACGCAACGCTGAATCGGAGGCTGAGCTTCAGCTGAAAAAGGCAGAAGAGGCTATAAAAGAAGAGATAGTGGAAGTCTCGTCTTTACTTGCGGAAAAAATGCTGGAGCGTGAGGTTTCGGCAGATGACCACAAGAGTTTTATCGATTCTTTTATTAACAGCATAGGTAAAGAACAATGAAACATAGTGAATTAGCGTACGGCGAAGCGTTGTTTTTGCTTGCTATTGAAGAGCAGAAAGAAGAAGAGTATTATTCCGAACTTTTAGAAATAAGTGAGCTTATTGCTGAAAATTTGGAATATAAAGATCTGCTTACGTCGAGGTCTATACCGTTGTCTGAAAGGTTAGCTGTTATAGATGAGACGTTTGGCGGATATATGTCGGAGCATGTAGTATCTTTTTTGAAGCTTTTGTGCGAAAACGGCAAAATACAGTATTTGTCGGAATGTATCGCTGAATACAGTGAATTATTTATGAATATGATGAATAAATCAAAGGCTGTTGTATATTCGGCGGTGGAGCTTAACTGCGAACAAAGAGCTTCGATAGTATCAAAACTTGAGAAGATATCGGGAAAAAAGATTACTCCTGAGTATATTATTGATACTGCCTTGATAGGCGGACTCAAGATAGAGTTTGACGGAAAATGCTACGATGGAAGTATAAAGAGCCGCCTTCGTAATGTTAAGGATGTGATTTTAGGATGAGCAGAACTGAAGAAATAAGCAATATTATAAAAAATCAGATAAAGAACTATAAGTCGGGAATAGAAATGAAGGAGACGGGCAGTGTTATCCTTGTGGGAGACGGAATTGCCAGAGTTTACGGTTTACGCAACTGTATGGCAAACGAACTGCTTGAATTTGAGGGCGGCAGTTTCGGTGTTGCCCAAAACCTTGAAGAAGAGACGGTTTCTGTTGCTGTTCTTTCAAATAAAAATGACATAAGAGAGGGAACAACTGTTCACAGAACGGGCAAAGTTGTTTCTGTTCCGGTAGGCGAAGGACTGCTTGGCAGAGTGGTAAATGCTCTGGGCGAGCCTATTGGCGGCAAAGGCCCTATTGAATATTCGGCAACCCGTCCTATTGAGTGTGAAGCTCCCGGTATTATTGAACGAAAGAGCGTAAGTGTACCATTACAGACGGGTATAAAGGCAATTGACAGTATGATACCAATCGGCAGAGGACAGCGTGAGCTTATAATCGGTGACAGACAGACAGGTAAGACTGAAATAGCCATTGATACTATAATTAATCAAAAGAATACGGGAGTTATTTGTATTTACGTAGCGATAGGCCAGAAAAGCGCATCGGTAGCCCAGCTTGCAAGCGAGTTTATACGCAACGGCGCTATGGAATACACTATTATTGTATCTGCAAGCGCTTCCGAAAGCGCTCCTTTACAGTATATTGCTCCTTACAGCGGATGCGCTATGGCAGAATATTTTCGTGAAAAGGGCAAGGATGTTCTAATAATATATGATGATTTAAGTAAGCATGCAGTTGCATACCGCGCGCTGTCTTTGCTTATCAGACGTCCTCCCGGCAGAGAAGCATATCCCGGAGATGTATTCTATCTCCATTCACGATTGCTTGAGAGAGCGGCATGTGTTGCCGATGAATACGGCGGCGGTTCAATAACCGCTCTGCCTATTATCGAGACACAGGCAGGCGATGTGTCGGCATATATACCTACGAATGTTATATCCATAACAGACGGACAGATATTCCTTGAAACAGAACTTTTCCATTCAGGTATTATGCCTGCTATCAACCCCGGTATATCGGTTAGCCGTGTCGGAGGTTCGGCACAGCTTAAGGGTATGAAGAAGGTTGCCGGCGAGCTTAAACTTTTGTATTCCCAATACCGTGAGTTGCAGGCATTTTCGCAGTTTGGAAGCGATCTTGATGAGGATACCAAAAAGCGTCTTGCTTTAGGCGAGAGAATAGTTGAGGTCTTAAAACAAAGCAGAAACTCGCCTGCAAGAGTAGGCTGTCAAGTTGCAATAGTATATGCGGCAACCAAAGGTTATCTTGACGGTGTTGCGGTTTCTGATGTTCACGAATATGAGACAGCGCTTTTTGCAAAGCTTGAAAATCAGTACGGGAGCTGGCTTGAACGTGTAGAAAAAGGTTCTTGGGATGAAAGCGATGAAGAAGAGCTGAAATCTATTTTAAAGGAAATGCAGGTGTAAAAGCCTATGGCAGGTAACACAAAGGTACTCCGCGCAAGAATAAAGAGCGTTACATCAACCTTGCAGTTGACAAAGGCTATGGAGCTTGTTGCCTCTTCGAAAATAAGACGTGCAAATGAAGCTATGGCAAGGAGCAGACAATACAGAGAAGCCTTAGGTCTTGCAATAGACAGTTTGACAAGAGACAAAGAGGTCGAAAAAAGCCCGTATATGAGACAGTCAGACGGAGAGAGAACGAGAATTATAGTTATTGCAGGGGACAGAGGTCTTGCAGGGGGATATAATGCAAATGTGTTTCGCGCGGCGGGGGTTTTTAAGGGAGCTGAATTTATTCCGATAGGTAAAAGGGCGTGTGATAAATACTCAAAGCCTTTTATATCATCTGAATATTTCTCTTTTGAGGATTCCATGAGACTGGCTGACAAACTTTGCGCCGATTTTGCTGACGGTAAATATGACAGATTGGGGATAATATCCACAAGATATGTGAATGTTATGTCTCAGGAGGCATATATAACATGGCTTCTTCCTTTGCAGAAGGGGGAAGATAAAAGTAATTCGGTTACGGTTTTTGAGCCTGACGGCGTTACTGTTTTGAACAATGCGATAAGAGAATATGTTGCAGGAATGATTACCGTTCTTGTTCGTGAGAGCTTTGCTTCCGAAATCGCGGCAAGGCGTATAGCGATGGACTCGGCGGGTAAAAACGCAAGGCAGATGATAAGCGACCTTCAGCTTGAGTACAACAGAGCAAGACAAGGCGCTATTACGCAGGAAATAACCGAGATCGTTGCCGGAAGCGGTAACGGTTGACCGAATACGAGGTGAAACAAATGGGAGAATATATTACAGGAAAAGTAACACAGGTCATGGGACCTGTTGTGGATGTTAGCTTTAATGAAGGAGAGCTTCCCGAGATATACAATGCTTTGACAATGCCAATAGGCGACAGAGTTCTTACTGTCGAGGTTGCGCAGCATATAGGAAACAATGTAGCCCGTTGTATTGCAATGGCATCGACCGACGGACTTTGCCGAGGAACTGTGGTGACCGATACCAACGCTCCTATAAGCGTTCCCGTGGGCGAAGAAACTTTGGGAAGAATATTTAATGTTCTCGGTGATGCTGTGGACAATGGTGAGACACCTAAGACAGAGGAAAGATGGAGCATACACAGAAGTGCTCCCGCATACGATGAGCTTGCAACTACGGCAGAAATATTTGAGACCGGCATTAAGGTTATTGATCTTATCTGTCCATATTCCAAGGGCGGTAAAATAGGACTTTTCGGCGGAGCGGGTGTCGGTAAGACCGTACTTATAATGGAGCTTATAAATAACATAGCAAAACAGCACGGCGGAATATCGGTATTCTCAGGTGTAGGGGAGCGTACCCGTGAGGGTAATGATCTGTACAACGAGATGAAGCAGTCAGGGGTACTTGAAAAGACGGCTCTTGTTTACGGACAGATGAACGAGCCTCCCGGTGCCCGAATGAGAGTTGCGCTTTCAGGTCTTACAATGGCGGAATATTTCCGTGATACCAAAGGACAGGATATTCTTTTGTTTATCGACAATATATTCAGATTTACACAGGCGGGCAGTGAGGTTTCAGCGCTTTTGGGCAGAATGCCTTCTGCAGTTGGTTATCAGCCTACGTTGGCAACCGAAATGGGTGCTTTGCAGGAAAGAATTACACCTACCAAAAAAGGCTCTATTACGTCTATTCAGGCAGTATATGTACCTGCAGATGACTTGACTGACCCTGCGCCTGCTACTACATTTGCCCATCTTGATGCAACTACTGTTTTGGCAAGAAACATTGCATCTCAGGGTATCTATCCTGCTGTAGATCCTCTTGAATCGACCAGCCGTATCCTTTCGCCCGATGTTGTTGGTAAGGAGCATTATGAGGTTGCAAAAGAGGTACAGAGAATACTGCAGAGATATAATGAGCTTATGGATATAATTGCAATTATGGGTATGGATGAGCTTTCTGATGACGATAAGATGCTTGTACAGAGAGCAAGAAAGATACAACGATTCTTGTCTCAGCCGTTTGATGTATCAGAAAAGTTTACGGGTATTAAAGGAAAGTATGTTCCTATTGCTGAGACTATTCGCGGATTTAAGGAAATAATAGAGGGTAAGCATGATGACCTACCCGAATCGGCATTCCTTTTTGTTGGTACTATTGACGAAGCAGTTGAAAAGGCTAAGAGGGGTTAAAGATGAATACCTTTAAATTAACTGTCTCATCTCCCGATGGACATAAGTTTTGCGGAGAATGCGTAAAACTTGACGTAAGAGGTACTGAAGGAGATCTTGCCGTAATGGCAGGGCATATTCCTTTTGTAACATCTCTTGTTAAATGTCCCTGTGTTATTGAACTTGAAGATGGAACACAAATGAAAGCTTATGCTGACGGAGGGCTGTTGACTGTAGATGAAAATGGAGTAACCTTACTTTCCGGTTCATTTAAGTTTGATTAATAAAAAATATCTTCCCAAAAATGTTGGGAAGATATTTTTTATTAATTGCATTATAAAACTTGCATAAAAGCTTTTTTTATGATAAAATAAATTAATTATATAGTAAGAGGTATATATATATGTCATCTGTCGTACTGAATGCATACAGAGTTGAAGAGATGGAGTTTAAAAATGTTCTCGAAACCGGAGTGCAGATACAACTTGAAAATAAATACAGTTTTAACGTAAAATATGATAAGGTAAACAAGTGCGTAGGTGTTTTTTCAGTAGAGGTATACGACAAGGATAATGCCGATAAATTTTTTGCAAAGACAAAAATTGCGGCATTTTACACCTACAGCGAGGGGATGGACAAGGATACAATTCACAGAGAGGCTTTTAAAGAAGTTTTTCCATATGCAAAGGCGATAATTACTACAATAACTGCAAACGGTGGAGTTCCGCCTATAATACTTCCTGCAGTTGACATTGATTCGCAAAGCATATACAGATTTGATCTCGGAAACAAGAAATAAAGTGTTTTATCTTACAAGATGTTGTTAAATAGAATGGAGAATGTTATGAAAAAAGTATTGGGGCTGTTGTTATGCGTGCTTTTAATTGCTTTTTTTTCTTTTTCGGCAAGTGCCGAAGTGGCCTCTGCAATGATACAATTGAGTAGAAGTCCTGAGATGAATCCAGGCGATACTATTACGTTGACTGCTGTTTTTTCAAAATCAATTGAAGTATCTGCATTAAGTGTTGAACTTTCATTTGACAGTACCGCTATAGAAATCAAGTCTGGAGATTGGCTTCTTGCAAATGCACCGATAAAAAACTTTAATTTGCAGGAGAGGGCAGGTATTTTAGCATATGCTCCAGCTGAAACGGTAAACGGAAGATTTTTTGAGTTTACACTTAAGATAAAGGAGGATGCGGCTTTTGGAAGCTATAATGTATCTTTCAGGACAGTAGTAAAAGACGGTGAAAATGCTGATGTGCCATGTAATTTGTTTAGTACAACGCTTGTTGTCAAATGTAATCATGATTGGAATACAGCATGGACTACAGATGATAACAGTCATTGGTATGACTGCAAAATTTGTACCGAAAAAAAGGATATGAGTGCGCATATTTTTGACAATATATGTGACACATTGTGCTGCGAGTGCGGCTTTTCGCGTAATACTGAGCACACATATTCGAGTAATTGGATGTTTGGCGCAGATAGCCATTGGTATGAGTGTACCTCTTGCGGAAATAAGAAAGATGAATCTTCTCACATGTATGATGATGAATGTGATGAAATTTGTAACGAATGTTCTGCCGTACGTACAACTGCACATATACCGGCTGAGTCTTGGACACAGGGAGAAACAACTCACTGGAGGGTATGTACTGTATGTAACGATAAAATTGGTGAAGAAGTTCATACATATGATAATAACTGTGATACAACGTGTAACGGTTGCGGAAAAACAAGGGAAACAAACCATAGCTATTCATCTGAATGGAAGAGCGGAGCAGATAGTCACTGGTATGAATGTACTTTTTGCGGTAATAAAAAAGATGAAGTTGTTCATGTATACGATAATGTTTGTGATGCTTTCTGTAACACATGTTCTTCTGTAAGAATTCCTTCACACAGTCCGGTGGATGATTGGTTACAGAATGAGAATCACCACTGGCGCGTATGTGGTCTGTGTAATGAGAAGGTGGTTGAAGAGACTCATATATTTAACAACAATTGCGATAGTGAATGTAATGTGTGTAAAAAGGCTCGCGTAATTACACATAGTTATTCTACAAAATGGACAACAAATAAGACAAAACACTGGCATATCTGTACAGCATGCGGAGATAAGACTGATGAGACGGTGCATATACCCCAAAATGTTGTCAACTCAAAATATCTTAAAAGTGTGGCAAATTGCATAAGCAAGGCTGTTTATTATAAGAGTTGTTTGGTATGCGGAGAAACATTGAATGAAACTTTTGAGTCTGGCGAAAATAATCCAAATGTACATACAGGTAATGAAGAGTTTAAAGAGGCTGTAGAAGCAACCTGCAAACACCCCGGTAATACGGGAGATAAGTACTGCAAGGACTGTCAAACAAAGTTGGCAGACGGAGAAAGGGTTTTGGCAGGTCATAAGCTGAAAAAGGTTGAAAAAGTACAATCAACCTGTATTAATGAAGGTAACATAGAATATTACAGATGCGAGGGCAATTGCGGAATGCTTTTTGAGGATGCAGAGGGGGAGAGAGAAATTACCGACAGTAAGAGTATTCTTCTTGAAAAGGCTTCTCATACTGTATCTGTGGTTAACAGAATAGAGCCAACACTCCAAAAAAATGGTATGGAAAGGCATTTTAAATGCGATGTCTGCGGCAAAGCATTTGAGGATTCAGAGGGCAAAAAAGAAATAACTGATTTGTCTGCCTTAGTGATTGAAAAAAAGACTTCTAACGTAATTCAGGAAAAGTCCGAGAAAAAAATAAATTTATTTATAGTAGTAGTTGCCTCTGCTTTTCTCGTGTCATCTTTGGTTGCCATTCCCATAATTATTAAATATAAGAGATAATCTAAAAAACCACTCCTCGAAAATTTTTAAGGAGCGGTTTTTGCATATTGTCTTATTTTTGTAACGTAAGATCACGTAGCTTATCCATTCTTTTGTCAAGTTCGGCGCTTAGATTGGCGCAGTACAAAAGCTCGTCTGCCATTTCTTTTGTATATTCGGCGTTTTTTTTGTATCTGAGCTGATGCTCCAGGCTTGCCCATACGTCCATAGCAATGGTGCGAAGCTGAATCTCAACTTTCATAAGCTTCTTTTCATGTGCCAAAAAAATGGGAACTGTTATGATCATATGCAGGCTTCTGTATCCGTTTGGCTTAGGATTCTTGATATAGTCTTTCATTGAAACCAGGCTGATATCATCTTGCTGAAGAAGCGACTCGGCAAGTAAATAGACATCGTCAGGGAAAGAGCAAACTACTCTGACGCCTGCAATATCGTTCAGATGCTCTTCGATCGAAGAAAGGGAAAAAGGGAGATTTTGTCTTTCCAGCTTTTCTTTTATGCTTTGAAAGCTTTTCAGTCTTGATTTAATATCGTTTATCGGATTTCTGTCGTGCTGGAGACTGAATTCAACGTCGAGAACATTAAGCTTTGTTTCTATTTCCATCATAGCACAGCGATAGTAAGCCATCAGCTTTGTAAACTCATAGAAACGCGATTTTGATAATGTGGATAGCTTGTCCTCAAAAAAATTTCTTATTTTTTCTTTATCAAGATTTTCTTCTTCAAGATAAAGCTCTATTTCTTTTTGTAAGGAGTTTTCGTTTTCCATAGCATTCCTTTCAAATAAAAAATGTTAATAGTTTGAAATCATATCGTAGACATAGAAGTTTCCGTTAATATTTTTAAAATACAGCGTCAGGTCAAGAGGAAAGAGAAACTCCTCATTTCTTGTTCTGTACACATAGTGGTTGCAGGAATATCTGATCGAGAATGTGTTTTCATCATAGATATAGTATTCTTTTAGTTCAATATCCTTAAATTCATACCCTATATGGTATGTGTACCATCTTGTTTCGCTTATCCTGATATTATTGTATGTATTTGATGTTGTGTCAAAATATTTTGCAACGTTTTGGAGTGTAGCGTCAAGGGTAACATATTTTGCATATGTTTGAGCCGCATTGGTTGCAAGAGTTTTTATTTCTTCCGTCAATTCGTCGTAGGTTATTTCTTCCACATACATCTGTTTGTCTTCATCGAAAACAAGGGTACTTTCATTTCCGTGTCTGTTTATGACTTTTATTTCCGGCGCAAGCAACAGACTGTCAACCATATATTCACGGTAGAGAATACCCTCGACTCCCTCGGGAACACGGTTGCAGGAGTCCGTCTCAATATTGTCTGTGGTGATATAGCTGTCGGAAAGCTCTACGCCATTAACATAGAGCTTGCTTTTTTTGAATATCTTTACCGAAACCGATTCATTTTTCTGATATGCAGTGGATACCGAATCAAGCTCCCATGTATTCTCAGGGGCTTCGGCATTATTATTTTTAGAAAGAGTAAACTCGGCAAACTTGATCTTGTCGGCGGCAACGCTGTATTTTTTGTTATCGCTGAGACCGGCAGAGACTTCTCTGTATGTTATTTCTTTACCGCCGTATTGCATTTCCATATATTTTATGAAATCATTCTTGTCTTCAAATTCAGACAACTCGATCAACTGCATATCGTACAGCTTGTCAAAACGGCAGGGAGAGAATAGACCTTCAAATACTTCTTCAGCCTCGTATTTTTCCAAAGAGCGCTCATAATTGTCAAGGTAAAGGTTAAGCTCTTTCAGCAGATATAATATTCCGAATATAACGGCTATAACCAAAACGGCATAAACGGAGTAAAAAATAATTGTGCCTGTTACAGACCTTTTTCCTGCTCTGTTTTTTAACTTTTTTGCCATAACCTATCACTCCTTTACCATAAAGAAAGTGGGCATTCTGCGCGGACCGTAGAGGGAAGAACTGACATTTACGGCTTCGCCTTTGTAGTACATATGTGTTGAAGAGCCACCGTCAAGATTTGCGGCGTTTACGGCGCCGTATTCAACCATAATATTTATAAGGTCTGCGTATGATGCGCCGAGAGAGCTGGGCATTCTCCCGTCAACACACAAAAGGAGGACCGCGCCGTCAGCGCGTTGACCGATAGCTGTTCTGGGATTAAGACTGCCTGCGGCGCCGTTGATCTGGGCAGGCTCGCCGTTTACAACAAGGATGGGACCGAAGCACACACAGTCTCGTATACCTGCATCAAGCGCCTGTTGACCGGTCATGTTACCGACAATAAGAACATTATCTTTGTTAAATCCGATAACTCCGTTGTAGTACTGAGCTGTGCTGCCCCAAAGAAGCTGACCCTTTGAAATGGTAAGACCGATCGGAACATCACCTGTACCAGAACCGCCTACGTCAGGGAAACCGCCTCCGTTTATTGCGGCAATAGCGCCTTCCTGTTCTATTGCATCAAAAATTTTCAGTCCGGGAAGTCCGCTCTGGAAGTTGCTTGAGGTTGCAACATATACTTTTGAAGGATCACGGACAATCATAAGATAACCTCTGTATGTATCGCCTTTTACGTTTATGATCCTGATTCCGTCGGGATAGTCTGCCCATTCGTCATTTTCGGCGTTTTGTTCCTCGTCGTTTTGCGGCGGAATAACGACCAATCCGGGGTCGGTTATTTCATCTGAGTCGACTACCGAATTTGCCTGAACTATTTTTTGTATTTCTTCTTCGCTGAAGAAAATACGCGGAACCCATTTTGCGGCGCTCATTTCAAGGGTAGAGGTAACGAGCTTGTCTCTTGCTGTGGAGCTCGGACCCTTAAATACAACGGCGCATATGCCGTAAAGAGCCGCGACTGCCAATATAATAATTGTAAAAAAGCAAAGTAAAAATCTTCTGATAACTTTTCCCCAAACGCTCTTCGCTTTTTTTGGGCGTCTTCTTTTCATATGTTTGAAATTGGTTTCTATTTTGATCAAATCCTTTCAATCCATTAAAATGTATTATAACACAGATCTATGGATAAGTTCAAGTGTTTGTGAAAATAAAGTATGAAAAAACAAAAAAATCCCACCAGTATGTAATTACAAAAATAAAACCCTCTTGTCAATTACAACGACAGGAGGGATGAATACAGTATATTTGTTTGATTTTATTTTTCGTTTTCTTTTTTCAATGTTTCTTTGATGGATACAATTTGTATAATATTTTTGATTTTTTGTGCTTGTTTTGAAACAATGATTGTAAGAGAAAAGGTTAAAAGCAGCAATGATAATATAGCCAACAAGTAAACAAAGTTTGATGCTGTTTCAATTCCAACCAACGCAGACAGTCCTTCTGCAACTCCGGGAATAACAGCCAAACAAAACGTTCCAATAGCCAAAACAATCCAGATTAACGCATACTGAACCTGTAGTTTTTTCTTTCGTACTGTTCTCAAAACAAAAAAAAGGAAAAATATTGAAAACAAAACCATTTCAACTCTAAGAATAGTAGTCATATTTATTTCACCTTTCGTTGTAGTCCTGCGCAAAATATCGCCAGAGTAACCTTTACCATATAGTAGATAGATTTCCACGAGCTTATGGAAGAAACTCCGCTTTCACGTTCAAACATATTTACCTGAGCTTCAGAAACAGAGATGCCGTTTTTTACAAGCGAAACAATAGACTCGGGTTCGGGATAGTCAACGGGGTAATCTTTTGCCAAAATTTTGATTGTTTTTCTGTTTGCGGCTCTAAAACCTGATGTAACATCGTATATTTTAGTTCCAGAGAACAAATATATCGCTAAGGACAGCCATTTAATTCCCACTCTACGCATAAATGTGGACTTAAAGCTGCTTGTCCCGTCTATGAAACGTGAACCGACAACGAAATCAGCTTCGCCTTTTACAATAGGAGCAATGAGATTTTGCAGGGATCTAATGTCGTGCTGACCGTCTCCGTCGAACTGGACGGCTATATCGTACTTTTTTAAATCAGCGTAAATATATCCTGTTTGAACAGCACCACCGATTCCGAGATTCTGAATTAAGTCGATATAATTAAGATTATTTTTACAGCAAATAGAAATTGTGTTGTCTGATGAGCCGTCATTGATTATAACATAGTCAAGCTCAAAATCACATTTTTTACCATACTCTACGACAGAATTTACAGTCTTCAAAATGCTTTCTTCTTCGTTATAGGCGGGAATTATCATAAGAACCTTCAAAATATCACCTGTCTCTCTTGAATATAAAAAATTTGCTGACAGCCCAGTTTAAGATAACAACAGCGAAGGACAAACCGATTTTTGTCATAAACACAAACACGCCGTCAATTCCAAGAAGCGAATATCTTTCAAGGTGGAAGATGTCAACACTTAAATACAGACCGAATTGCTCAAAAAAGTATGAAAGAATCCTTGCGGAAAGGAAAGAGGGGATTTCGACTTTCAGAGTGGACCATTTCCAGCTTTTACTTTTGAAAACAAACAGCTTGTTTGTAACGTAGGCAAAGACAACAGCGCAAATAAATGATATGGTGTTTACGATCAAGATGCGATCATAGCCTAAAAACGTCAATGCAAGAGAAAAGCTTAAATAGTTTATAACGGTTGTCAACACTCCATAGAACAAGTAGGATCCGGTTTCATTTTTTAAGATATTAAGAATTTTATCTTTCATTGTTGTCTCCGGTTAATTATGTTATATTTATGTAGATGGGTAAATATCTGCATTGTCTTTAGGTTTAATTGTATACGGAATGATAAACAGCAAAGGGCACGTGGTGAACAGAGAATACGCATATCTGAATTCGGAATACACGGGCGTTGCAATAATAAGCGTAGCCAACACTGCAAGAACGGGGATATACGAAACGAGGAATTGTTTTTCTTTTTTTAAGAAACAAAGCCCCATGGAGAAAAGTGCAATCCATGTAAATGTTCCTATGCTCCACAAAAGACCCAAGAAGGGAACTTTCTGGTATGCAAACATACAGTTTGTATAGAACTGATATGCATCTTCAGGTAGTTTGGTGTCTTTTTCAAACTCCATATCACGATTGATAAATTCGGGAGAATATACCCAGTATTGAACATCGGGATACCAGTAGCCGTATGTTTGATCAATCTGAGCATTAATATACGAGCGCGGATTTGCTAAACCGATGTCGATCCAAAGCTTCAAAAATGCAACTTTGTTTTTGTTTATATATACTTGATTGTTTGTTTCTCTGACTAGATTCTTGATAGGATCGGATACATGAGGAGTATAGCGGTTGGGGATTTCTTCGATGACAACCACTTGAGATAAAAGATCATATTGTTCATCGGTTAGCTGTGCGCCGTCTGTAATCGCTCTGGCTATATGCTGTGCGGGAATTGAGAGAGACTCTATTGTGTCAGATTGGGGAATGTTGAGAGATTGCATTACGGGACCTTTTACAATAATGGCAACCACAAGCACAACTACCGACAACAATGCGATATAAGTATTTTTCTTTCTAAGTATAAGGAAAAGGAAAGGAAGCAAAACGAGATAAGCATACAGACCGTTGCTTCTGAATAAACAAAGACCCAAGCCGAAAATCAAAAAAAAGATTGCTTGAAGCCAAGGGAATTTCTTGTTTTCAGAACTATAGTGTTCAAAAATTTGCCAAATAGTTGTTGAGAAAACCAAAACGATTGCGCCAAACCAGATATCTTTCCAAAGAGTGATACTGTATACCGCGTGGTATGGGGTAAAGGCAAACAATAAAACAAGACAAGCCAAAATACCTTTTCTGACTTTGAACTTATACAGGGAAAGTATCAAATAAGAAAAAGTAGCAGACAACAGTATCATCTGGCATACGCTGTAGGTTGCGACCGCCAAAGTTTGATTTCCGTCAAAAAAAATGATTCCCAAACCATAAAAAAGCTTTACAAACATTGTGTGTGCAACGGGATGAGCGTTCGAATACGGAATAAGACCGACAGCCTGCAAAAGTTGATTGTTTGAATCTGTGGTGATGTCTCCAGGAAAGTTGCGTAAAAAATAAGGTAGCCAGCCGAGCAGCATTATTGTCATAGAAATAAAAAATACAAGAGCAGGCTTTTTAGGAGTATATGATGTGTTTTTTTCAAGAAAAGTTTTATTGATAAGTTTGCTGTAAAGGAGGGATGTAATATTGCTGAAAAGAATATAAAAACCAACTAAATAAGTGATAACAACAGCAATACGGAAAAACCCTTGCTCATTCATTGTATCGTCAAATTTGTATAAGAAAAAAGACACAGTGTAGAAAACACTCAATATGCCTGAAACTATTTTAATTTTACAATCGGTTATAGCAAAACTCTGTTGATATAAGAAAAAGAACGAAAAGAAAAATAGTAATGCAAAAATGTTTGTTGTGTTCATCTCCAAAAACAAAATACAAGCTGCAGAGGAAAAAAGAGATGCAACAGCAGGCAACAGGTATTTGTTTTGAGATAAAAGACACTTAAATGAATTGAAATTTTTTTTCATTTTATTACCTCTACCGCATTGTTTTTAGTCTATAAATATAAATCAGTGCCTATTACAGCTAAGAAAAAAGTTTTTAAACTTTATAATAACCAATCATAAATTTTCAACATATTATATCATAAACAGCAATTAATGTCAATATAAAACAAAAATCCTCCTGATTTTTTCGTGTGAAAATAAAGCATGAAAAAACGACATTATTATATAAAAAACAATAAATATTAAAAAAATATGCCAAGCGATTTTTCGCTTGGCATCTGAATTCTTATTACATTTGCTGGCTGTAGTTGGGAGCCTCTTTTGTGATATTGATGTCGTGGGGATGGGATTCACGGAGACCGGCGCCTGTAATTCTTACGAACTTGGTGTTAGTCTTCAATGTGGGAATGTCCGCGCAACCGCAATAACCCATACCTGAGCGGAGACCGCCGATAAGCTGATATACTGTATCAGCCAAGGGACCTTTATAGGGAACACGGCCTTCAACGCCTTCGGGAACAAGCTTGTTTGCTGAGCTTCCTTCCTGGAAATAACGATCTTTTGAACCTTTTTCCATAGCTGCAAGCGAACCCATACCGCGGTATACCTTGAAGCGTCTGCCCTGATAGATCTCGGAGTCGCCGGGAGATTCTTCGCAGCCTGCGAACAGAGAACCGATCATAATAGCGTCAGCGCCTGCGGCAATTGCCTTAGGAAGATCGCCGCTGTACTTGATACCGCCGTCTGCGATAAGCGGAATACCGTATTTCTGTGCAACCTCTGCAGCGTCACTGATAGCTGTGATCTGAGGAACACCGATACCTGCAACAACACGGGTCGTACAGATGGAGCCGGGACCTATACCCACCTTGATAGCGTCAGCGCCTGCCTTGATAAGGTCTTCAGCCGCTTCTGCTGTTGCAATATTACCTGCGCAGACCTGTGCTTCGGGGAATGTCTCTTTTATTTTCTTAATGCAGTTGAGTATATTCTGTGAATGACCGTGAGCAGAGTCAAGAACAAGGAGGTCAGCGCCTACGGAAAGGAGAGCTTCAACTCTGGTCAAAACATCTGCCGTAACACCGATAGCCGCACCGCAGAGAAGTCTTCCGTTTGCATCCTTTGCGGAGTTGGGATACTTTGTAGCCTTCTCTATATCTTTTATTGTAATAAGTCCCGAAAGCTTGCCCTCTTTATCAACAAGGGGGAGCTTTTCGATCTTGTGCTTGCGTAAGATCTCCTGTGCTTCTGCAAGGGTAGTGCCTCTGGGGGCTGTTACAAGGTTGTCTTTTGTCATAACTTCTTTGATCTTAAGATCAAAGTTATCGAGGAATCTCATATCACGGTTTGTGATAATACCGATGAGCTTCTTGTTTTTATCGCAGATCGGAACACCGGATATGCGGTACTTGCCCATAAGCTCATTTGCTTCATATACATAATTATCGGGCGAAAGATAGAAGGGGTTTGTGATAACGCCGTTTTCGCTTCTCTTTACACGTTCAACTTCATCACGCTGTCTCTCGATGGTCATGTTCTTGTGTATGATACCGATTCCGCCCTCTCTTGCCATAGCGATAGCGAGGTTGGATTCTGTAACTGTGTCCATTGCGGCGGACATAAGCGGAATGTTAAGCTTGATCTTTTTGGTAATGTAGGTTTCCAATTTAACCGTATTGGGAAGAACATCACTTTTTGCGGGGATAAGCAGAACGTCGTCAAATGTAAGGCCTTCTTTAGCGAAGCGGTTGTTGGTCATAATCTTTCTCCTTTTTTGTTTTTATGTACATTTTTGTTGCTTCAAAATAACTTCTGTTATTAACTATTAATTTTACACCAATCCCTAAAAAATGTCAATATAAAAAATAAATTTATTATTTTGTTTTGTGAATAATACCATAAAAAAGGAAATTAAAAAATAAAAAATGCAAAATTTATTGAAACATTAGTTTAAATTGTGTATAATGTATTGTGAAGCAAGAGCGGTGCTTGGTTTATTGATGTGAACTTTAATGCATTAATTGAGCTTAAACTATGATTATAGAATAGAAAAGAGACGATTTAAAAAAATGTTGGAAAGTTTTCTTTACAGCTTTAACTCCGTAATGCCCATATTTTTGTTGGTGCTGTTCGGAATGTTCTTGAAAAAGATCAACTTTTTAAAGGAAGATTACTGTACAATAGCGGATAAGTTGGTATTTAATTTTGCATTACCCTTTGAATCGGTAAGATCGATCAGCGGCACTGACTTCAACGAAATTTTTTCCAAAGAGAATGTCGGAGTAATACTGTACTTCTTTGTGGGTATAATCGCGGCATTTGTATTGTTGTGCATTATTGTGCGGTATACAATAAAAGATAACCCGAAGCGCAGTGTTTTTGTGCAGGGAGCAGTCAGAGGTAACTATGCGATTTTTGCGCTTCCTTTGGCGGAAAATATGTTCGGAGATTCGGGAAAGGTTGCTGCATCGGCGCTTTTGCCTGTTGTTATAGTAATGTACAACGTTTTGGCAGTTATCGGCTTCAGTATTTTTGCTCCGCGTGAGGATGTGAAAAAAAGCAATGTTGCGCTTGTGTGGAACATATTGAAATCCATAGTAAAGAATCCGCTTGTTCTCGGCATAGTTATTTCTCTTGCGTTATCTCTGATAAGGTCGGAAACAGGAATTGCTATTCCCTCGTTTATGATGGGAGCGATCGGGGATGTAGCGGAATTGGCGGTACCTTTGTCGCTTATAAGCATCGGAGTAAACTTTAAGCCTGAAAAGCTAAAAAACGGGCTCGGACTTTCTGTTTGGTGTATGTTGATAAAAAATATTGCATTGCCCGCAATAGCACTTGCGATAGGAGTTTTGCTTGGCTTCCGAGGAATTCCTTTGACTATGATACTTATATCGTTTGGCGGTCCGACGGCAGTTTCAAGCTACATAATGGCGAAGAATATGCACGGGGATCATGAGCTTGCAAGCAAGATATTGCTGTTGACTACGATGTGCAGCCTGCTGACTATATTTATGTTTATATTTATATTGAAGAATTTTGCGTTTATTTAAGTGAAAACTATAGGGATATACGGTTTAATATAGCGTATGTCCTTTATGATTTTTGTAATAAATGCGGATATATTAAATTTTATAAATTGTTTTCTGTTTAAATCTGTAAAAAATTTAACAAAAAAATTGTATGCAATTAAAATGTATGATATAATATAAATAAAAAAGGAGTAACAATGTGCAAAAGCGATGAAAAGATGGTTTCAGGATTTATTATATAAATTAAACAACAGTATGAGGGGCAGGTACGGCAATGACGAGTTCGGAACGGCATTGATGATAACTGCTTTGGCGCTTGTGCTCTTGGCATATATTCCCGGTTTGCAGTTTTTATCATTTGCGTCTACGGGCGTTTTGATATATTATACTTACCGTTTTTTTTCAAAGAAGATTACTGCAAGGCAGAATGAACTGAATAAGTACTATATATTTGCAGACAAGATAAAGAAAAAGATCCGTCTTTCAAAAGCTATGTGGCGTGACAGAAAAACACATCGCTATTTCAAGTGCAAAAATTGCGGAGCAATGATACGCATACCCAAAAATAAAGGTGAAATTGAGGTAACCTGCCCGAGATGCCGTGCAAGAACGACCCAAAAAACATAAGAGGTAAACCGAATGAACAGAAAATCACAACCGATGTCTAATATCAGAAAACAGTATATATTTCGGTTTGTTGTCAGGGGGATCATACTCGCCCTCTGCACGGTTGCTTTTTTCTGTTATCCCGATATGTTTGATATATTGGGTGAAAACAGTTTTTTTAAAAGCTTTTCTCCTTTCCATATACTGTGGCTGATATGGATGTTTGATATGGTGTGCCAGCTTATTCCCGTGAAAAATCATATCCCCCTCGGTTCACAGAAGCTTTTTTTGGACAGATTCAAGCCTATAAAAGAAAAGATAAATTATAAGGCTCTGCGTAATTATGTGATATCCACCACAAAGTCGGCATATAAGGTGTTTATACTCTGGATAATACTTATTTTGATCATCGGTGTTCTTCACAGATTCGGTATATTAAACGACAGTATGCTTTTTATGATAAGCGTAATGTTTTATGTGTGCGATCTGATATGCGTGCTTTTTTGGTGTCCTTTCAGACTGATAATGAAAAACAAATGCTGTACAACCTGTCGGATATTCAATTGGGATCACCTTATGATGTTTACACCCATGCTGTTTATTGACGGCTTTTTCTCTCGATCACTTTTGCTTACGGCGATAGCCGTATGGGTGGTGTGGGAGCTGTGCTTTATGATGTATCCCGAACGGTTCTGGGAAAACTCTAACGCTGCTCTCAAATGCTCCGAATGTACAGACAAGCTTTGTACTCAATACTGCCGAAAGCTCCGGTAGATTTGTTTTATCCTGCATATACACAAATTTAAACCCATAACGATATTGCCAAAAGGATAATAATATGCTAAAATAACCTCGTAAATATTTTTTACGGGGTTATTTTTATGGACGGAATTACAATAAGACCTATAGCATATATAAGAACGGATTTTACGCAGAAGTTTGGCATACCGCGCCAAAGCGGCAGAGTAGAGTCTTTGCGTGCAAAGATAGTATTTCTGCCCGAATACAGAAACAGGGAAGCTTTACGGGAAATAGAGGGCTTTTCCCACCTGTGGCTTATATTCGATTTTTCGCTTGCTCACCGAGAAGAGTGGTCGCCGACCGTAAGACCTCCGAGGCTCGGCGGAAACAGGAGAGTCGGAGTATTTGCCAGCCGTTCTCCGTTCAGACCGAATAATTTGGGATTATCCTGCGTCGAACTGATTTCTGTTGAGCACGACAAAGAAGACGGCGATGTGCTTATTGTCGGGGGAGCAGACCTGCTTGATATGACTCCCATTTATGACATAAAGCCATATTTGCCTTATTCCGACTCGATACCATACGCGAGGTCGGGGTATGCGGAAGATGAAATAAACCACCGTCTTGATGTAGTTTTTGATGATGAATTGTTGCACTTGATACCCGAAGAAAAAAGACAGCCTTTGATAGCTTGTCTGTCTGATGATCCCCGTCCGTCATATCAGGATGATGAAAAACGTATTTATACAATGAGCTTTGCGGGATACGATATAAGCTTTAAAGCAAAGAGCGGTGTTTTGACGGTTATCGAAGTTCGGAAAATATAATTTGGCAAATTTTATTGATTTTTAGCAAAAAAAGTGGTAAAATAATTTTTGTTTATTAATTGAGATATTTATAACCGTACACAATAATAAATAACAGAGGAAAATGTATGAGAAAAATACATATACTTAACCCTGCGGCAGGAATGATAAAGGCGCATATTTATATTCCCGAAACGGTTGAGGTCTATGAAACAAAAGGTCCTCGCGATATGGAGCAGTTTATTACTCAAACTCTGCTTGAAGATCCGGAAGTCCATTTCACTGTTTACGGTGGAGACGGTACTGTAAGCGAGGCTGTAAACGGCATTATGTCTGCCGGCAAAGAGGCTGTGGAAAAATGTTTTCTTTCGGTCGTTCCAAAGGGGTCGGGAAATGATTTTGTGCGTAATTTTTCAAAGACAGAAAAGTATATCGGCAAAGTTGACGTATTGAAGATAAACGACAGATATGGTATAAATTCCGTTAACATAGGCTTTGACTGTGATGTAGTAGTAGAGACTGACAAGGTAAAAAAGAATTTTCTTACATCAGGAAGCTTCGGTTACATTGTGGGTGTTATGAAGGTTTTGTCGAAAGAACTCGGAATACAGCTTGAAATCGAAGTTGTTGATGAAAAGGGAGATAAGAGAGAGTTTAACGGAGAATATCTTATGACAGCCGTTGGTAACGGGAAGTTCTGCGGAGGAGGATTTAAGTTTGCTCCCGTTGCTGTTTTGAATGACGGTCTTTTTGATGCTATGGTCATAAATAAGATGAGCAAGTCCACATTCTTAAAGCTTGTAGGAGACTATAGGTCGGGAAAACATGTAAATACAGATACCTGCGAGGTCAACGAAAAATACAAAGATCTGCTGACATATTTCCGTTGTACTCAAATGACGGTGAAAAATATCAGCAGATACGGTATTGACGGTGAAGTATTTTACGGCGATAAGGCAGAAATATCAATAATTCCTCGGGCGATAAATGTCAAGATGCCGGCGCTTGATTTGACCAAGCTCAGCAACATGAAGAAATAAACTTATCGAATATCAGCTTTGCATGGATATTGGTTGAATACATTCTTTCGGGATGCCATTGGATACCGATATGGAATTTTTTTCCGGGCATATAGACTGCTTCGATAACATCGTTATCGCTTTTTGCGGCAACTTTCAGGCTTCCCGTAGTTTTAACGACCTGATGGTGGAAACTGTTTACATCGGTAAGGTCAGCGCCAAGTATTTCATAAAGAGGTGTATCTTTCAGAATACTGACAGTGTGGCTTGCCACATGCTTGTCGGCAGACTGATCGTGGCTGTCTATATGCTGACAGAGAGTTCCTTCTGCGGCAACGGTAATCAACTGACAGCCTCGGCAGATACCAAGGATAGGTTTATCCTTTTCGGTTGCGGTCTTGCAGAGAGAGAGTTCAAAAATATCTCTTTCAAATTCTATATTACCGCAGTTTTCTGACGCGGTTTCTCCGTATTTTCGGGGGTCAATATTTGTTCCGCCCGAAAAGATGATACCGTCGAGAGCATTTACTGTCTCTTCAATAACAGATGTGTCTCTTGTGTATGGAAGAATAAAGGGAATACCTCCCGACTCTTCGACCGCTTTTGCGTAAAAGGGTGATATTTTGTTGTTTCCGAGATAGTTATCATATTGGGGCGTAATGCCTATTAACGGTTTCATATTATTTCCTCCGGTATTTGTTTTTGTACATTTTATTCATACGAAAGGAATAATATGATTAACAAAAGAATTAACTAAACATAACATATATACAGCAAAAAAAGAAAGGTTGATATTTAATGAGCATCAAAATCGGAATAGTAGGTTACGGAAACTTAGCAAAGGGCGCGGAAGCTTCAATAAAAGATAATGTAGACATGACTCTTGCGGCAGTTTTTACAAGACGAGATCCGTCATCTGTAAAAATCAACACAGAGGGAGTTCCCGTTCTTCATATTGATGAAATAAAGAATTACAGGGACAAAATAGATGTTTTGGTGTTGTGCGGAGGAAGCGCGACAGACCTGCCTGAACAGACACCTGAATATGCGAAGATGTTCAATGTTGTTGACAGCTTTGACAACCATTCAATGATACCTGTTCATTTTGAAAATGCGGATAAAGCCTCAAAGGAAGGCGGATATGTAAGCATTATTTCGGTAGGCTGGGATCCCGGTATGTTTTCTCTCAACCGACTTTACGGAAGCGCTCTTTTGCCTGTAGGCGAAACATATACCTTCTGGGGCAAGGGCGTAAGTCAGGGACATTCTGATGCAATCAGAAGAATCGAGGGCGTAAAGAACGCAAAACAGTACACTATCCCTGTTGAAGAAGCATTGACAAGGGTAAGAAACGGGGAAAATCCTGTTCTTTCAACAAGAGAAAAGCATACGCGCGAATGTTTTGTTGTTGCCGAAGAGGGAGCAGACAGGGCAAGAATAGAAAAAGAAATAAAAGAAATGCCTGCATATTTTGCAGACTACGATACAACTGTTAATTTTATCAGCGAAGAGGAGCTTCAAAGAGACCATTCGGGTATACCCCACGGCGGATTTGTTATCAGAACGGGTAAGACAAACGGCGGAAAATCCACACATGTTATTGAATATTCGCTGAAGCTCGATTCAAACCCCGAATTCACTTCAAGTGTGCTTATTGCCTATGCAAGAGCGGCATACAGACTCCATAAGGAGGGAGTAAGCGGATGTAAAACGGTGCTTGATATTCCTCCTGCATACATTTCGCCTCTTGACGGAGAAATATTGCGTAAAACACTTTTGTAAGAAAAACAGAATGCTGTGTAGGTTTGTTAAAGAACATACACAGCATTTTTTATATTAGAAATTATATTAAAATTCTTTCAAAAAATAAATATTATCTTTTTTCACTTCAAAGCTTTTGTCTTTCAAATATGCAAGTATTCCCGAATCGGTTGTAAAGTCAAAGCTAAGCTTATATGAATAAAGGGCTTGACATTTGTAGCCGGATTTGCGGTCAGACTTATTTATTCCGTATTTTCCGTCGCCGAGCAGAGGATGGCCGATATATGAAAACTGGGCTCGTATCTGATGTGTTCTTCCCGTGAGAAGCTCGGCTTCAATAAGGGTAAGGTCCTTTTTTTCATCAATTACTCTGTATTTTGTTTCGGCTGTTTTCGATCCTTTAACACGGTTGTCATAAACTTTGACCGTGTTTGTTTTTTCGTCTTTCAGAATAAAATTTTTAAGAGAGCCTGTTTTCGGTGTTACCTTGCCGTGTACGGCGAGAAGATAATTTTTTGTGATCTCTCTGTCTTTTATTTTTTGGTTGAGGATACGGAGAGTTTCGGAATTTTTTGCCGCAATGACGATACCGCCTGTGTTTCTGTCAATTCTGTTGCAGAGAGCAGGAGCAAAAGAGTTTTCGTTTTCGGGATCGTATTCGCCTTTTTGATAGAGATATGATTTAATATGGTTAATGAGAGTGTTTGTATCCTCTTTTGAGTCCGAGTGAACGATAAGACCGGGACGTTTATCCGCAAGAATAATGTTTTTGTCTTCATATACAATGTCAAGGTTTGCTTTGAGGTGTGTAAAGCTTTCAACTGTGTTGTTTTTTTCGAAAAACTCCTCAGCAATAAACAGTTCAACGGTGTCGCCTTCCTGCAGAATATATTTTGGCTCCGTGCGTTTTCTGTTAACCTTTATTTTTTTGTTCTTATCTGTTTATACATAAGGGACATTGGAAGTGTTTTTAGTGTTTTTGTCAAAAATTTGTCAAGTCTTTGTCCCGAATCGTTTGCTTTTACGGTAAGAGTCCGCATTTTGCTGCTCCTTTTTTAATAGTTATTAGAAATATTATACAATTTTTCGCAGAAAAAAGCAATAAAAAAATAAATATATAAAAAAAATCCCGAAATAGTGTTTACAGAATCAATAAATAATGTTAAAATATATTAATTAAGTATTTGAATGGGGATACCGATGGACAAGAAATACACAGCTTCGATATATACATTGGGCTGCCGTGTTAATTTGTACGAGAGCGAAGCCATTGCGGATAAGCTGTCGGAAAACGGTTTTGAAATACGGGATTTTTCAGATGAGTGTGATGTTTATATTATAAACACCTGCACTGTTACAGCCGAAAGCGACCGTAAGTCAAGGCAGATGATAAGACGGGCTATGAAGAATAACCCCAATGCAAAATTACTTGTTTGCGGATGCCACGCGCAGATATTCGCAAAAGAGACTGCGGATATTGACGGGGTTGATTATGTTGGCGGAACGACCGATAAGATGCTTATAGTTTATAAGGCGCTTGAGTTGATAATAGGTACAAAGAAGACTTGCGCCGAAATAAATGTGGGTGATCCGTTTACCTCTCCTTTTGAGGAAATGAAGGCAACGTCGCAGGATCGAACAAGAGCATTTCTGAAGATTGAAGACGGTTGCAACAACAAATGCTCCTATTGCATTATACCGAAGGCGAGGGGCAGGGTACGTTCAAAGTCTATAAATAATGTTGTTGATGAAGTGAAAAGCATTGTTTCAAACGGTTTTTGTGAGATAGTTCTTGTAGGGATAGAGACGGCGGCGTACGGCGCAGACGAGGGATACAGTCTGATAGACCTGCTTGAAAAGCTTGAAGACATAGACGGACTTCACCGTATAAGGCTGGGTTCTATCGAACCTGCATATTTAAAGGACAACATAATTGACAGATTGGCTGTTTTAAAAAAGCCTATGCCGCATTATCACTTATCCTTGCAAAGCGGTACTGACAGAACGCTGAACGCTATGAGACGGCGTTATAATACAAAGATGATCGACAGAGCGGTATCGTACATGAGAGAAAAAATACCTGATGTAACATTCGGCTCCGATTTCATTGTGGGATTTCCGGGGGAGACCGAAAATGACCATGAAGATACATTGAAATTTGTTGACTCACTTATGATACTGAACAGCCACATTTTTTCGTATTCCGTAAGACCTGACACCGAGGCGGCTGAAATGAAAGATCAGATATTGCCCGAGGTAAAGGAAAGACGGCACAAAGAGATGCAGAGACTTGCAGACCGTATGAAGAAAAAATGTATTGAGGGCTTTATAGAAAAAAAGACTGTATTCGAGGTTTTGTTTGAAACCGAAAAGAACGGATACTGGTACGGACATACAAGCAATTTTATTTATGTAAAAGTTAAAAGCGATCTATTCCTCGGCGGAAGCCTTGGGAAAGTCGTTTTGAATAATTATAACGAAAAAGACGGAATGACTGAGGGAGATTTAATATGAGTGTTTTCAGAGTTTTTGTTGAAAGAAAACAGGATAACCGTATTGAAGCGGACAGCGTGAAGAGAGATCTTCGTGAAAATTTAATGATAGGCGGACTTGAAAATGTCAGACTTATCAACAGATATTATGTTGAGGGCATAAGCGAAGATATTTTTGAGAAAGCAAAATACACTATCTTTTCCGAGCCACAGACTGATGTGGCGACCGATAATATTGAGTATGACAAGAATGACAGAATTTTTGCGGTAGAATATCTGCCGGGACAGTTCGATCAGAGAGCGGACTCCTGCTCTCAGTGTATCCAGATACTTACACAGGGCGACAGACCTATTGTTAAGACTGCAAAGATATATATCCTTTCAGGCAATGTGTCCGACAGTGAGCTTGAGAGCATAAAGAAATATGTGATCAACCCCGTTGAAAGCCGTGAAAGCTCATTTGAAATGCCGGCATCCTTGGAGGATAAGCACGAAATGCCCGATATGGTTCCCACCATTGACGGTTTTATAAAGATGACAAGACCCGATTTCAAGGGTTTTATAGCAAAATATGCTTTGGCGATGGATGAAGATGATGTGGATTTCTGCGTTAAGCATTTCAGAGATGAAGAAAAGAGAGATCCCACTCTTTCAGAGCTTCGCCTTATTGACTCATACTGGTCAGATCATTGCCGTCATACGACCTTCCTGACACATATTGACGGAGTTAAAATAGAGGATTCATTTATTGCCGACACATACAAGGACTATCTTGCAAAGAGAGAAGAGGTATACGCGGGCAAAAAAATGAAACCGATGACATTGATGGATATCGGCACATTGGCTGCAAAGTATCTTAAGAAAAAGGGTATCCTCAAGAATCTTGACGAATCCGAAGAAATAAATGCCTGCTCAGTTAAGATAAAGGCAGAGATTGACGGAGAAGAGCAGGATTGGCTTTTGATGTTCAAGAATGAGACACACAACCATCCTACTGAGATCGAGCCTTTCGGCGGCGCGGCAACGTGTCTCGGCGGAGCTATTCGAGATCCCCTTTCGGGAAGATCATACGTATATCAGGCAATGCGTGTAACAGGCGCGGCAGATCCGCGAAAGAAGGTAAGCGAAACTATTCCCGGTAAGCTTCCTCAGTCTAAGATAACAACAGGTGCGGCAAACGGATACAGCTCATACGGTAACCAGATAGGTCTTGCAACAGGCAGTGTAAATGAAATATATCACCCGAACTATGTTGCAAAGAGACTTGAGATAGGCGCTGTTGTGGGGGCTGCTCCCGCAGAAAACGTAATCAGAGAAGTTCCCGAAGATGGAGATGTTGTAATTCTTCTCGGCGGCAGAACAGGCAGAGACGGTTGCGGAGGCGCAACAGGTTCATCAAAGGCGCACACAGCAGAATCACTTGTTAAGTGCGGAGCTGAGGTTCAGAAGGGTAATCCTCCCGAAGAAAGAAAATTGCAGAGACTCTTCCGTTCAAAAGAAGCTACAAGACTTATCCGCCGTTGCAATGACTTTGGCGCAGGCGGTATATCTGTTGCTATAGGCGAGCTTGCAGACGGACTTGATATCGACCTTTCGAAGGTACCGAAAAAATACGAGGGTCTTGACGGCACGGAGCTTGCAATTTCCGAATCTCAGGAAAGAATGGCTGTTGTTGTAAGAGCAAAGGATGCAGAGAAGTTTATGCAGTTGGCTCTGGGTGAAAACCTTGAATCTACGGTCGTCGCAAGAGTAACCGAAGAGAAAAGACTCAGAATGCACTGGAACGGTAAGACGACAGTTGACCTGTCCCGTGAGTTCCTTAACTCCAACGGCGCTGAAAAGCATACACAGATCTCTGTTTTGAAGGCAGATATTTCTGATATATTTGAAGCATCGGCGGCTTGCCACGCAAAGGCAACAGCAAAGGAAAGCTTTATGTCTCTTGTTTCAGACCTCAATGTTTGCTCACAGAGAGGGTTGGTAAGCAGATTTGACTCGTCTATCGGTGCCGGCAGTGTTGTAATGCCATACGGCGGAAAAACACAGTCAACAGCACCTCAGTACATGGCTGCAAAGCTTCCTGTACTCAAGGGTGAAACAAATACAGTATCGGTTATGGCATACGGCTATAATCCCATGATTGCAGAAAAGAGCCCCTACCACAGTGCGCTTTACGCAGTAACGGAAAGCGTAGCTAGAATGGTTGCGGCAGGCGTTCCTTTTGAAGACTGCTATCTCACATTCCAGGAATATTTTGAAAGAACAAACAACAAGCCTGAAAGATGGGGCAAGCCTTTTGCGGCACTTCTCGGCGCATTCAGAGCGCAGACGGAGCTTGGACTTGCGGCTATCGGCGGCAAGGACAGTATGAGCGGAACATTTGAAAACATCGACGTTCCTCCTACGCTTGTTTCGTTTGCCTGCGCAGCAACAAAGCTGCAGAATATTACAACTCCCGAGTTTAAATATGCGGGAAATAATGTTTATCTCATTTCTCCCAAGTATGATGAAAACGGCATTATTTGCTTTGATTCCGTAAAGGAAGTCTTCAAATATATTCATTCGCTTATTGAAAACAAAACAGCAAAGGCTGTATATACACTCGGCTACGGCGGTGTTGCAGAGGGTATTGCAAAGATGAGCTTCGGTAACGAGATAGGCTTTGAGTTTGCAGAAAATGCAGATATGAAGGAGCTGCTCAGAAGCGGATATGGAGCGTATATTGTTGAAACAGATTCAATGGCTGACGGTGTTCTTCTCGGTAAGACGATTTCTGAAGCTGTAATCAAGCTCAATGGCGAGACTATATGCATAAAAGAGCTTAAAGAAGCTTGGGAAGCGCCCTTACAGAAGGTATTCCCCACAGAAGCGAAGGGGATAGGCAAGAATACAACAGAAACATTTGCATATACGGAAAGAAATACATCAAGACCTGCGGTCAAGGTTGCAAAGCCCCGTGTTATCATTCCCGTATTCCCCGGAACAAACTGTGAATACGATACGGCGAGAGCATTTGAAAGAGCAGGCGCAGAAACTGAAATATTTGTTCTCAGGAACATTAATTCCGATGTTCTTACACAGTCTATCAAGGAATTTGCAGAGAAAATAAACAACAGTCAGATATTGATGATACCCGGAGGCTTTTCGGGCGGTGATGAACCCGACGGTTCAGGTAAGTTTATAACAGCCGTACTCCGTAACCCAATGGTTAAGGAAGCGGTAACAAACCTCCTTGAAAACAGAGACGGTCTTATGCTTGGTATCTGTAACGGCTTCCAGGCGCTTGTAAAGTCGGGTCTGTTGCCTTACGGTAAGATCATGGATACAATGGACACAGACAGTCCTACTCTTACATTTAACGCTATCGGCAGACACCAGTCGCAGATGGTACAGACACGTATTTCATCTATTAAGTCTCCTTGGTTTGCAAATGTAAATACAGGCGATATCCACACAGTTCCGATAAGTCACGGCGAGGGAAGATTTACAGCTCCCGAAGCGTTTATCAGAAAAATGGCGGAAAACGGACAGATTGCAACACAGTATGTTGACGAAAAGGGCAATCCCACTATGGATATTACCTTTAACCCCAATGCATCTGATTTTGCGATCGAAGGTATAACAAGCCCTGACGGCAGAATTCTCGGTAAGATGGCGCACAGCGAACGTATCGGCAACGGCGTTGCGATCAACGTTCCCGGTGAGCAGGATCAGAAGATATTCCTCTCCGGTGTTGAATACTTTAAATAATATGATATAAAGATGCTGTTTCGTAAGGCATACCCCTACGG
>JAZRIJ010000079.1:0-23555 GCA_045645205.1 Eubacteriales bacterium | reverse complement strand
TTCACATACCTCTTTTTTCGTATGCTCTTTTTTACTCGTTTTGGAGCTTTTTATTCTTTAGTATTGATTATGCTTTCGCTTATTCATAGCAAAAGGCTGAGCCTTAAGCGTTTTTTATCGCTTTTGACTCAGCCTCTTTTTGTAATATGTTGTAATATATTTTAATCAACAACTATTTTGCCTTGATAAAATTCTCCGTCAAATACTCTGCCGCTTGGCCAAGAATACCTTCCGACACCGTGCATATCATTGTTTAAAAATTCGCCGGTATATATTTCTCCGTTTGCCCAAGTGTATGTGCCTGATCCTGTGCGAACATCGTTCTTGTAGTCTCCTTCATAGACATCGCCATTTTCAAATACATATTTGCCTTTGCCTTCTTTGGCATTGTTTACATAATATCCTTCGTAATATACACCCTCGGATACTGTAAATTTGCCGTAGCCGTTGCGCTTATTATCCTTAAATTCACCAATATAGCTTGTGCCATCGGCCCAAATGTATGTGCCATTACCGTTCATGAGTCCGTCTTTGTAGTTTCCCTCATATGTATCTCCGTTTGCGTATCTGAATTTGCCGCTTCCGGAGTATTGATTGTGGTCAAAATTACCTTCGTAGACATCGCCGTTTGAGTATATGTACTTGCCGTAGCCGCTTTTTTCAAGCTGTGACAGACCGCCAATATATTTATCTCCGTTTGTGTATGTTATTGTGCTTGTTGAACCATCAACAATGCCTTTGTTTCCGTCTGAGAAATATATCGTACCATTTTTCAGTATTCCTGTTGAGTCTACTGTTCCAAAGTATTTTATAGTTCCCGCGTCGGTATTTATCTTAATGTATCTGTAGCCTGTAATATATCCTACAAGACATATTAGGCCGATAAGCAGAAGGGAGGCGATTGCCATAACCAGCAATAGTCTGGCAAAGGTATTTGTTTTTTTCTTTCTTCTCCTTGTTGGAGTTCTCATTTGTGCTTGTCTGTTCATAATATAAAAACCTCTGTTCAGTTTGTTTTTTACGGAATTATATTTTTTACGGAGTCAGTAAACCACGGGATAACGGTGAGAGAAATATATGCAACCGTCAAAAACAGCAATATAGCTATCAGTATTCCAAAAACACTGTTTCCTTTTTTGCGGAATTTTATTTCTTCCCGTATACGTTTTTCTTCGGGAATGTAATATTTTAAAGGTTTTTCCTCTGTTGCGTGTACTGTTTTTCTAAAGGTGGAATTCGAGCGCAAGGCAAATCTAATAAAAATGTTTTTACTGTTGTAGCCTAATTCCTCTACGGTCAGCGCACTTTCCGGAGACAAAGCTTTTTTTTGGATTATGCGGCGCACAATGCCCCCCAAAAGCAGTTGGTGGTAAAGTATTGCCATGCATGCAATGATTATTCCTATAAAAAGTGATGAAATTATCATAGTAAGGGGTGTTTGCTGATAATTTGTCCAATATGAAAAATCGGGTTTATTCATAGTTAGTGACCTCAATTCAATTATAGTGTGTTTTTGCCGCAAATCAAGGTGTCAATCTTCAAAGATTGTGTTTCCGCAAAGTTTTTTAATAATATTTTCAAGATCTTTTTCGTCGCTGTACTCAATTTCGACTTTTTTTCGTTTTCCTTTTGTGTGTATCTTAAAAAGTCTGCCTATTTGGGATGTAACTCTTTTTTCAAGATCGGCTATATAGTCGACTTCAAAAGCCTGCAAAATGGGCTCTTGTTTTTTATTGTTCGCATCTTTTTTGTTTATTGTTCGGACTAATTCTTCTGTAAGTCTTACCGAAAGACCTTTTGAGGCTATTTTTTGGGCTGTCTCGCTTAAAATATTTTTGTTGTTTAGTCCAAGAAGGGCTCTTGCGTGTCCTGCTGTGAGAGTGTTTTGTTTAATAAGCTCCAAAACATCATTTGGTAAGTCAAGTAATCGCATGGAATTTGCAATGGCAGACCTGCTCTTTCCAATTCTGGAAGAAACTTCCTCTTGGGTTAAGTTGTATTCTTCGATAAGCGACTTATATGCTGCAGCTTCTTCTATGGCGTTAAGATTTTGTCTTTGTAAATTTTCGATAAGCGAAAGTTCGGCAGCCTTTCTGTCGTCTGCTTCAATAATAATAACGGGTACTTCTGTCAGTCCTGCCATTTTGGAGGCTCTCCAGCGACGCTCGCCTGCTATAATTCTGTAGTAACCCTTTGATCCTTCTCTGACAATAATAGGTTGAAGCAAACCATGAGTTGCGATGGAAGAAGCCAGCTCCTCCAATGGCTCGTGGTCAAAAAACGAACGAGGTTGTGTGGGCTCGGGTTCGATCTCGTTTAACCGCAATGTTGTTATTTTATCCCCTGTATTATCTTCTAATTCATAATTATCAATAAAAATAGCGTCAAGGCCTCTGCCTGCTCCCTTTTCCTTAGCCATAATATTCCCCTTTATCGCCTTAAATGCGCTCAAAAATTTCTTGTGTAACTTCTTGGTATGCTTGAGAGCCCTTCGAATATTTGTCAAAATATTTTATTGGTTTGCCGTAGCTTGGTGCCTCGCTTAATCTTACATTTCTTGTAATAACCGTTTTAAACAGCTTGTCTGAATAGTATTTTTTTAGTTCTGACATTACCTGAAGGGAGAGATTGAGTCTTCCGTTGTACATAGTAATTAGTATGCCCACAAGCTCAAGCTTAGGATTATACATCTGCTTAACCTTTTTAATAGATACCGAGAGTTGCGCCAATCCTTCCAAAGCAAAGTATTCACATTGCATAGGAATTATTATTCCGTCTGATGCAACGAGCGCATTAACCGTTAAAAGCCCTAATGTGGGGGGGCAATCAATAAAAATATAGTCATACTCGTCTTTTATCTGATCAAGAGCGTTTTTTAGCCTTTTGTGTCTATCATTAAACTCAATTATTTCAATTTCTGCGCCTGCGAGGTTAATGTTTGAGGGCATAATGTCAAGATTGTTGTATGGCGTCTTTTGAATAGCTTGGCGGACAGTGGCGGGTTCTATGATCGTGGTGTATGTAGAGTGTTTAATGCTTTTTTTATTAAATAAACCAACACCGCTTGTTGCGTTACCTTGGGGGTCGTTGTCGACAAGCAAAACCTTTTTGTCTGCAAGACCTGCTTCTGCGGCAATGTTTATTGTTGATGTGGTTTTCCCTACTCCGCCTTTTTGATTGGCAAATGTGATAATCCTGCCCACTTTAGCTTCCTCCGTGAAAAGTTACTTCTATTATTATAACAGTCTTAAGAGTTGTTGTCAACCGGAAAGAGCATTTGCATAAATATTTTACATATTATTTTTTAACCTAAAAACGTTTCACGTGAAACAATTGGGAGCTCATACAAATAATGTTTCACGTGAAACGTTTTATTGTTAGACGGATATTTTAATTAACAAAGAAGTTTCGTTTGGGGTCTCCGTTTTTTCTGTAATAACGTTTATGTTGCAATCTTTTAAAAAATTAACTGCTCGGTCTATCGAATTATAAAAGAAACGCAAATCTTTTAAGACTGCCTTAACTCTCTGGTTGTCAGCGGCAATTTCAAGCTTGGGGGATAAAAGACCGTCAATATAGCGCTCGGTTGCGCTAACATTAAGATCCATTGAGGATATATACGAAATAGCTTTAAGCCGCATAGTGTGATCGTCTATTCGTAACAAAGATCTTGCGTGTCGTTCTGTTAACTTGTTCTTTATAATTTCGCTTCTTTCTTGAGGGGTCAGTCTTAAAATTCTAAGCTTGTTTGCAATATAGGATTGACTTGCGGAAAGCTGTCTTGCCGCTTGTTCCTGCGTTAAACCGTAAATGTCAATTAAAGAGGCTATTGCCGCCGCCTGCTCAAATATGTTTAGGTCTTCGCGTTGTATGTTTTCAATCAGCGCAAGTTCTGCTGATTTTTGACTGTTGATGTCAAAAATAATGCAGGGAACCTCCGTCAATCCAATAATTCTTGCGGCGCGCCACCGTCTCTCGCCTGCAATAATTTGATAAATTTGTTTATTGCCTGTTTGACTTTGAGTCGTTCTGACAGAAAGGGGCTGTAAAATACCAAACCGTCTAATGCTGTCTGCAAGGCGAAGCAAAGGTTCGTCTTCAAATATAAATCTTGGTTGTGAGGGGTTGGGGAACAGTTTGTCTGTGCTTATCATATGAACTATTTGTTCCGGTCGACTTTCTTTTTGAATGTCGGCTTTTTTAAACGGGTTTTTGTAGGGTGTGTTCATTTTTGTACTCCTTGTTTTTTTATTATTCTTTTTAACAGCAAAAAAATAATAGCATACGGGAAATAAAATAATGCTCAAATTGTCGGTGGCGGAAAATAATTTGTTTTATACAAAAATAACTAAACATAATAAAAAAACAAGAATAAAACTGCAAATTTAAGTTTTATTCTTGTAATTTAACAAATATTGAATAACCTTAGAATTACAAAGGCTTTTTTGCAATACGGTTGTACAATCTGGGAAAACTTTCGGGAGTATGCTTTGTTTTTTTGGAAATAACCAAATGTCTTTGAAATTGTTTGTCGTTATATTGGAGGGTAAATTCGATATCTTCAAACGTAGAACCGCCAAGCTGAATTATTCCGCTTTTTGCCGAGGTTATTTCCTGGGATGCACTGCATCCTTTCATAGAAATAAAGCTTCCGCCGACTTTTACAAATGGCAGGCATAGCTCATCCAATATATTCAAAGCTGCAACCGCTCGAGCAGTTACAATATCAAATCTTTCTCTGTAATTAACGGATTTAGCTAACTCCTCGGCTCTGCCGTTTACTGTTTTTATGTTGTCAAGCCCAAGACAGTTGGCAGTATCCTCAATATACTTCAGTTTCTTAGCTGTGCTGTCAAGAGCATAGACAAAAACATCAGGGCGAATTATGGCAATAGGAAGGGCAGGGAAGCCTGCTCCTGTTCCTACGTCAAGAAGCCTTGCTTTTTTTGGAATATAATCAACAACTGTTGCAGAATCGGCAATATGCTTTAAAATAACATCCTCAATGTCGGTTATAGAGGTAAGGTTCATTTTTTCATTAACAGTAAGCATATGATCAATGAGGGTGTTAAAATTTAATATAACCGTTGTGTTAAGTAAAGAGCTAAGACCGTTTGCTTTAAATATATCATTTATAAGGCTTGTGTAATCAGTCATTTTGTTTACCCTCAACTTGTCTGCGGTTTTGTTGGCAGTAAATAAGCAAAACGGTTATATCCGCCGGACTGACACCGCTTATTCTTGATGCCTGACCGATGTTTTCAGGTTTAATTTTATTAAGCTTTTGTCTTGCCTCAATACGTAAACCTTTTATCTCGTTGTAGTCAATGTTTAAAGGTAATTTAATAGATTCTGTTTTTTCAAATTTTTCTACTTCGGCAAGCTGTCTTTTTATATATCCGTCATATTTAATAATAATCTCAGCGCAATTCATTATATCAACGGGCAGCTCCTTTCGAGTTTTGTCAACATCAGTCAAAACTGCATAGCTTAGCTGAGGACGTCGAAGCAAATCTGAAAGCTTTGTTCCGGTGGAAACAGTGGTCGTGCCGCATTGGCAAAGTATTTCGTTTAGCTTGTCTGACGGGGGGATAGTTGTTTTGGATGCTCTTTCAATCTCTTTGCTTATTGCGGCTTGCTTTGCAAGATATTTTTGATACCTTACTTCGTTTATAAGTCCTAATCTATAACCTATGGGAGTAAGTCTGAAATCAGCATTATCCTGACGTAAAAGCAATCTGTATTCAGAACGTGAGGTCATCATTCTGTATGGTTCGTTGGTGCCCTTTGTTACAATATCATCAATCAGAGTGCCTATATATGATGAATCACGTGTAAGTATAAGCGGTTGCTTGTTTTGTATTTTTAGTGCCGCATTGATTCCCGCAACAAGTCCTTGCGCGGCGGCTTCTTCATAACCGCTCGTTCCGTTAAATTGACCTGCTCCGTAAAGTCCGGATATATTCTTAAATTCAAGGGTGGGATAAAGCTGAGTGGGATTAATGCAATCGTATTCAATAGCGTAAGCAGTTCTCATCATTTGCGCGTTCTCAAATCCTTTAAGGGAATGAAGCATTTTTATCTGTACTTCTTCGGGAAGTGATGAGGAAAAACCTTGTATGTACAGTTCTTTTGTTTGTTTTCCGCAAGGTTCAATAAACAATTGATGGCGATCCTTGTCAGCAAATCTGACCACTTTATCTTCTATACTTGGGCAATAACGCGGGCCTGTTCCTTTTATTTTGCCCGAATAAAGAGGAGAGCGATCAAGATTTGCTCTGATTATATCGTGTGTGTCCTTTGATGTATATACAATATGGCAGGGAGTTTGTTTAATGTCTTTGTATTTTTCAACATCTGTCCTTGAGGAAAAGGGGGCGGTATTTTCATCGCCGTTTTGTATTTCAAGTGCGCTAAAGTCAACACTGTCTGCATGTACTCTGGGAGGCGTGCCTGTCTTAAAACGGTATACCTCAATGTTTTCGCGAAGCAATGCATCTGTAAATCCCTTTGCGGGAAGCATACCGTCAGGACCAGAATCGTAGGCGCACTCTCCGGTTATAACACGTCCGTTTAAAAAAGTTCCTGCGCATACAATAGCGGCCTTAACATTCCAAACAGCGCCCATTTTGGTTATAACAGCGGTTATATGTTTTTTGCCATATTTATCAGTTTTAGTTGTAAAATCAACAATTTCTGACTGAATAAGGGAAAGATTTTCCGTGTTTTCAATTGTGGATTTCATTATCTCGCGATATTTTATACGGTCTGCCTGAATCCTCTTTGAGTGAACGGCAGGACCCTTGCCAAGATTAAGCGTGCGTGTCTGCAAGGTAACAAGGTCTGCGGCATAACCCATTTCTCCGCCAAGAGCATCTATTTCGTAAACCAAATGACCTTTTCCTGTCCCTCCGATTGATGGATTACAGGGCATATTGCCTACAGCATCAAGGTTTATTGTAAAAAGAATTGTTTTCATTCCAAGCCTTGCAGCCGCCAATGCAGCTTCAATGCCTGCGTGTCCAGCGCCGATAACTGCAACATCGACACTTCCTGCAATGTAGTTCAACTTTAATGTACCTCTTTTTATAACATATATAAATATTATTGGTTAAATTGTGTTAATTTGAAAAAACTAAGCATTGTTTTGGCCTGCTTCTTTGGTTAGAGACGAATCTGCAATGTTTAATTCATTAGTCTCGTTTTTGTAGAGCTCGTTTTCGTCGCCGTAAAGTGTCTCGTGTTGCGCTTCGGTTTCTGTCGGCTCTCCGATTGCGGAGTTGGTATCTTCGGGAGCTTCCGGGAAAGGTTGGTTAGCATTGGTCTCTTCCTCTGTAAAAGCATCCGGGCCCGGTGTTATCATTGAGCCAAACTTATTCTCCGGATCTATAATAAACGAAATGTCAAGATAACCTTTGCTGTAAGAAAAACCCACACCAAGTATTGAGGCTATAATTACTATTGAAACAATAATTAAAATTATGTCTTTGTTTTTTTCATTCATTTTTTAACTCCGTTATTTAATTATTTATGATATTGCTTATGGTTTATAATTGTAAAGGCTCTGTATATCTGTTCAAGTAAAATAACCCGCATAAGCTGGTGGGGAAATGTCATTTTTGAAAAAGATAGTCTAAAATTACACAGTTTCTTTATTTCCTCGGAAATACCCTTGCTTCCGCCTATTACAAAAGCAATATCACTCGTGCCGCCGACAGCAAGGTTGTTTATTTTATCGGCAAACTGTTCGGAGGACAGCATACTTCCCTCTATACAAAGGGCGACCTTAAAACCTTTAAAGGCAGAAACAGATGAAAATGATGCATCAAGGCTGTCTTCTTTTATTTCATGTACTGTCAGTTTGCAAAAAGCAGACAATCTCTTTTCGTATTCTTTTACTGCGTCTTTAAGGTAGGTCTCTTTAAGCGTTCCGCAACATATTATTTTTATATTCAGCATTCTGTTTTACTTTTTCTCTACTGCAATAAAGTAAGGGGAAGTGGGAGAATTAAGTATAGTAAAGCTGCTGACGCAAATTTGTTTTCTGTCTAACGACGAAAGCCTTTCGGTAAGAAGCCTTCCTTCAATCTCTCCCTCAGCATGTCCGGGATATATTGCAATCAAAATAATACCGTCATCGTTCAGCAGCTCTAGTGCCGCCTCAACTGCAGGAAGCGTTGTCTCACGGAGGGTTGTAATGCTTTTGTCTCCACCGGGGAGATAGCCTAAATTAAATACACCCACATCAATTTTTTCTTTTACGTAGTTTTTAATAAGGCTGTGCGAAGCTTTTATGAGTGTATAGTTTTCGGGGCATCCATTTTCAATAAGCCTTTGCCTTGTGTTATTCAATGCCTGATCCTGAATGTCAAAAGCATAAAGTTTTCCCTCCTCACCAATTGCTTTGGATAAGAATAGGGTGTCGTGTCCGTTTCCCATAGTAAAATCAACCGCAGTTATTCCGTGTTTTATGTGAGAAGATAAAAACTGCTTTTCAAGAGCCATTAAGTCAACCATTTTTTGTCCTCTGTATTACATGCAAGATTTGAAGTAAGGGCTGTACGTTTTCGCAACAGCCCTTTTATTCAATAGTTATTAGTTTTCTTTATTGGAATCATTAGGGTCTTCCGTTTGTTCCGGTTTTGTATTTTCGGTGTTTTTAGCTTCATCTCGTGTAATTTTGGCAAAAGCATCAATACCCGAATATTTTTCATCTTGTGTGTGAAGTGCTTCTTCTGCTCGTTTAGCTTCTTCAAAAGCTTTTTTTTCGTTTTCTTCGTTTATTTTTTGCTGCTTTTCGTTTTCAATACGGCTTTGGTTTTTGCGTTCTTCAGCAATTTTTTCAAGGTCCTCTTCTGTAGAGTTGCCGTTCATAACAGCCTCAAATTGCTTATCGTCCATAAGCTCGTGCTTAACAAGATATTTTGCAATAAAGTGCATTTTATCAATATTATCACGAAGTATCTGTTGTGCTCTTTCATAAGCCTCGAATATAATTTGCTTAATTTCCGAATCAATCTTTGAAGCTGTTTCTTCGGAATAATTACGGGACTGATTGTAGCTTCTTCCCAAGAACACTTCATCATTTTCGTGTTCGCTTCCATATACGATAGGACCGAGGTCATCGCTCATACCAAGCTTTGTAATCATGCTTCTAGCAAGGTTGGTAGCTCTCTGAATATCGTTTCGTGCGCCACCTGAAATATCATCAAAAATAATTTTTTCGGCAGCTCTTCCGCCAAGAAGCATTGCAATCTCTTCTTTAATTCCGTTTTTATAAACTGAGTATTTATCTTCAACGGGTGGATTAAGGGTATAACCCAGTGCTCCTCCGCTTGGAATAATGGAAATCTGTCTTACGGGATCGAGGCTGGGAAGAATGTGCGCAATAATTGCGTGTCCTGCCTCGTGATATGCCGTTTTCAGTTTTTCTGATTCTTTTATCTTCATGGACTTTTTCTGTGTGCCTACGATTACCTTTATTGTAGCCTCCTCAATATCTTCCATACCAATGAGAGCCTTATTCTTTCTTGCAGCAAGAAGTGCTGCTTCATTAAGGAGGTTTGCAAGATCGGCGCCGGTAAATCCTACGGTTGTTTGAGCTACTTTTTTTAAATCAACATCTTTTTCAAAAGGTTTATTACGGGAATGAACCATGAGTATTTCTTCTCTGCCCTTAATATCGGGATAGTTGACCGTAATCTGTCTGTCAAATCTTCCGGGACGAAGAAGCGCGGGGTCGAGGATGTCTGGTCTGTTGGTTGCGGCAATAACAATAATACCGTCATTGCTTCCAAAGCCGTCCATTTCAACAAGCAATTGGTTCAGTGTCTGTTCGCGTTCATCATGTCCGCCTCCCAGACCTGCTCCTCTGTGCCGTCCTACAGCATCAATTTCATCTATAAATATAATACTAGCGGAATGTTTTTTTGCCGTATCAAAAAGATCACGCACACGGGATGCGCCTACACCGACGTACATTTCAACAAAGTCTGAACCGCTTATGGAATAGAATGGAACGTCTGCTTCGCCTGCAACAGCTTTTGCAAGAAGTGTTTTACCTGTTCCGGGAGGGCCCACAAGAAGTACACCGTGAGGTATCTTTGCACCTAATTTTGTGAATTTTGAGGGGTCTTTCAAAAATGTTACAATTTCCTGTAACTCTGCTTTTTCTTCGTCGGCGCCTGCAACGTCTTTAAAAAGTACTTTCTTCTTGTCATCGGTTGTAAGCTTTGCCCTGGATTTGCCAAAACTGTTTATCTTTCCGCCTCTGCCTGTTGCCTGATTCATAACAAAGAACCAAAGAACGACAAAGAGTATCATTACGATAACATATGGCAAAAACGACAGCCACCACGGTGTTTTCTGAATAGGCTCATAGTCATAAACCTCGACTATTCCGTTTTCGACCTGCTCCAGTATAAGCTCGCTTAAATCGTTATAGAATATACTTACATCACGTATTTCATAAGTTATCTGTTTTTCCGCAACGGTTTCAAGATATATAACGTTATCGTTTCCAACATAACATTTTTTGATCTGTTCCGATTTGAACAGTTCAACTATTTCGCCGTACGTAGGTTCGTCGCCCGGAACACTGCCGAGAATGGATGTTATTGCAATAATCAGCACGCCGATCAAAACAACATAAAAAATTATTACTTTTAATGAGCCTTTCATTATTTTCCTCCGCTAAAACTATCTGTATAATTTATATTATGCCCGGTATCTTAAAAAATTTCGCAATAAATTATTTGGAATATACTTCGCGTTTTAAAATACCTACATATGGTAATGCTCTGTATTTTTCTGCATAGTCAAGTCCGTATCCAACAACAAATTCATCGGGAATAATTTTTCCGGTGTAGTTGGGGGTGAAATCAACCTCGCGTCTGCTGGGTTTATCAAGCAAAGTAACAGTTTTTACACTGTTTGCTCCCTTAAGCTTTAGGTATTCGGTAAGATAGGAAAGAGTTCTGCCACTGTCAATTATATCCTCGATTATAAGAATATCAACCTCGCTTAAGTCATTTCTTGAAATATCAAGAACAATATTAACGCTTCCTGTTGATTTTGAGCCGCGTCCGTAGGAAGAGACCTTCATAAAATCTATTTCAACCGGAAGGTCAATGTGCTTCATAAGGTCGCCCATAAATACTATAGAACCCTTAAGTATGCCCAGCAAAAGAAGCTTTGTTTTGCAATTCTTGTAATCCTCTGTAATTTTTGAAGATATACTTTTTACAATTTCCTGTATTTCCTCTTCGCTGACAAGTATTGACTCTATGTCTTTATTTATCATAATGCTTCTCCTGTGTTAGATAAAATATGTGAACTGATTCTTCGTCGAGGGTTGGCAATGCATCGTCCCGAGGGGAAAAGCCTGCTATCCAAATAATACCTGAATTGTCACAGATAAATGGAAGTGTATCCCGTTGAGCAATCGGAATTTTAGCTTCGTTCAGCATTTTCTTTACTTTTTTTGTCATATTTGAAAATACAAAAACATCTCCGTGTTGTCTTCCTCTGACTATTGTATCAGTTAATATGCTTTTTTTCACTATAGTGTGTATAGATATTTTGTAAATATTTTTTGATATTACATTAAATACGTCATTTATATCATGTGTAATCAGCAAAGCCTCGCCGGTTTCCTCAAATTCGTTCAGTCCCATATGAAGTTTATGTTTTTTGAGAGTTGTTTTGGGACAGCTTTTTTTAAAGTATACTCTTTCGGGAGTAACTACAAAATCAATTTTTTCCGGAAGAGACAGTTTCTTTATATCACAGCAGTTATTTTTTACATATTGCTGAATCAGGCTTGTCATTTCTGAAATGTGTATATGCGAAAGCTGACTTCCGTTGCTATTTTTTTTGTACATATCAAGCAATATTCTTGACAGCAAAGCCAAATGTGTATGCGCAAGAGTTGCGGTGTTGTCGGTATATATATTGTTGGCGCATTCTGAAATAAAGCTTAAATCTGTTCTTAGAATATCACACATATTGGACACTGAATTTTCCGCAGAGGGATTTAGTTTTTTTATTTGAGGAATAATATTATGCCTTATGTGATTTCTGGCATAGTCGGTATTTGTATTTGTGCTATCGGTAACAAAGTTGAGTGAAAATTCACTTGCATATTTCAGTATATCATCTGTGGTACAGTATATAAGGGGTCTGATAATATTATCTCTCACTGGGGGAATACCTTTTAAACCTTCTGCCGCGCAACCTCTTGCAAGATTAAATAATACAGTTTCCAGATTGTCAGATGCGGTATGAGCAGTGGCAATCTTTTTTATACCCTTTTGTTTTGCAACTTCGGTAAATGCATTGTAACGCAGTATGCGCGCGCTTTCTTCAAGTCCCAATTTGTGTGTGTTGGCATAGCCTATAGCATCAACTGATACGCATACAAAATCAATGCCGTATTTTTTGCAAAAATTTCTGCAAAAAAATTCATCATTGTCTGACTCATCCCCCCGTATATTATGATTAACATGAAGGACAGTCAGATTTATATTATATTCTTTTGACAGAGAAAACAGCGAATGAAGTAAAACTACGGAATCTTTTCCTCCTGAAAAGCCGATGAGAACCGAGTCGCCGTCATTCAGCATAGAAAAGGTGTTGACTGCCTTTTTAATTTTATCCGTTGTTTCGTTAAACTCCATTGTTTTTTCTCCAACATAAAAATGTTTTGGCTTTTTGTCAGTTAGGCTGTTCCATTCCTGTCTTATCAAGTGTAATAAATTTTGTAAACTGGGGTAACCAGCCAATGTCAATGTTTCTTACCGCGCCGTGTCTGTTTTTTGCAACAATAATTTGCGCCGAGCTTTGCGCGGTTTTGTCTGCATCGTAATACTCATCTCGATAAAGGAACATTACAACATCTGCATCCTGCTCAATTGCGCCCGAGTCTCGAAGATCCGAGAGCATAGGTCTCTTATCTGTTCTGCTTTCCGGACCACGCGAAAGCTGAGCGCAGCAGATAACGGGAACACGAAGCTCTTTTGCAAGAATTTTCATATTTCTTGAAATTTCGGCAACCTCTTGTACACGGTTGTCGTTACGTCTGTCGCTCTGCATAAGCTGTAAATAGTCGATGACTACAAGACCTAAGTTCTTGACGCGGCGAAGCTTTGCTCTCATGCCTGTAACTGTAAGGCCCGTTGTATCGTCTATAAGTATATCGCATTCTGCAAGACTGGAGGATGCTTGAGCTAAATTTTTCCAGTCCTCCGAAGAGAGCTTACCGGAACGGATATTGTAGCTGTCTACCATCCCCTCGCTTGACAACATTCTTGAAACAAGCTCTTCGTTTGACATTTCAAGAGAAAATATACATACTGCTTTTTTTGTCTGCTTTGCAACATTTGAAGCAATATTCAGCACAAAACTGGTTTTACCCATACCCGGACGAGCGCCTACAAGTATAAGGTCGCCTTTTCCCATACCAACAAGTGTGTTGTCAAGGTCGGAGAAGCCTGTAGGAGTACCGCGCGCTTCATCGCTGTTTGTTGCAAGCAGATTAAGGTTGTCCAGAGTCAGCTTTAAAACCTCTCTGATGTGCGCAAATCCCTTTGTTTCGTTGCCTGAGGCAATATCAAATATTTTCTGTTCTGCCGAGTCAAGTACATGCTTTACCTCATCTTGCTCGGAATATGCATCGTCAGTAATCTTGGAACAAGCTTCGATAAGTTGGCGTAGAACGCTTTTGTCCTTTACAATATTTGCATAATCTACAACATTTGCCGCAGAGGGCACAGTCTGGATTATGGTCCTTATATAGTTGTTGAGAGTGTCGGTGTTTTGATAAACGCCCTCTTTCACAAGCTCATCAGCAAGTGTTACAGCATCTACTGTCTTGCTTGAAGCATACATCCCTTTCATAGCGTAAAATATTTGCTCGTGCTCGGAGATGTAAAAATCTTCACTTGATATAATTTGCGCTATATCATCAAAACATTCGGGATTGATGAGTATAGAGCCGATAACAGACTGCTCCGCCTCAAGCGAAAAGGGGAGCTTTCTGCCTAAAATATCGTTGTTACCTGCCATGATATTACTTTATGTCTGAAATAACAACGTTTATTTTGCCTGTTATATCTGTGTAAAGCTTAACGCTTACAGTATGGACACCGAATGTTTTAAGAGGCTCGGAGAGCTGAATCTTACGTTTGTCCACCTTGATTGAATGCTGTTTTTCCAAATTTTCTGCAATGTCAAGGCTGGTAACTGAACCGTAGAGTCTGCCGTCAGCTCCTGACTTAGCCTGTAATTTAACTGTAATGGATTCAAGTTTTTTGGCCGTTTCGTTTGCGGCCGCCTTTTCAAGCTCAATCTTGTGAAGTCTTGCGGATTCCTTGTTTTTTAAGTCATTCATAGCGCCGGCATCAGCTTCGACAGCCAACCCCTTGGGGATCAGAAAGTTTCTTGCATAGCCGTCCGAAACATTTATAAGCTGACCTTTTTTGCCTTGTGCCTTTACGTCTTGTGTGAGTATAACCTTCATTGTATGTTGTCCTTTCTGTTATAAGGTGTAGTTTTAAAAAATTATGTGTTTTCCATATATTCATCAATTGCGCCTTTCAGCATAGCCAACGCTTCATTTACTGTTTTGTCCTTAAGTTGAGTAGCGGCCATGTCAAAGTGACCTCCGCCCCCCAGCTTTTCTATAATAATCTGAACATTTACTTTTCCCGTTGATCTTGCTGAAATGTGCACGGTGTTATCTATCTTACAAATTGCAAATGATGCCATAACTCCGTCAACGGTCAAAAGCTTATCGGCTGCCTTTGCCGCAGCCACTCTGTCTGATGTGTCGGAGTTTCCGCTTTCTTTAAGAGTGTTTGCTGTTATAGCAAACATGTTGCGGTAGATCTTAACATTTGTTTCAAACCTAGCCTCTCTGCGCAAGTCTTCAAGGTCGGATTTAAACAAATACTGTATTTTTTGCGGATTTGCTCCTTCGTTCTGCAAGTAATAGCCTGCGCTGAAGGTTCTGACACCTGTGTTTTTGGCAAAATGTTTGGTGTCAAGCATAATTCCTGCAAGAAGCAGGTTAGCCTCTTCGTGTGGGAGCATACCTGCCGAAAGGGTCTGTTCAAGAAATTCGGCAACAAGTTCGCAGGCAGAAGATGCCGACGGTTCAATGTATGCAATAAGCGGTCTGATTTTAAATTCTGCTGTCTTTCTGTGGTGGTCAACATAAACTATTCTTTCAACATTTTCTGCGACCTCGGGGGCTTCGAATTGTCTCTGAGTGTTTACGTCGCATATGCAGAGCAATGTATCGTGATTTATAAGGTCAAGCGCTTCGTGTGCGCCCACAAAAATATGCTTGTATTCGGGCAACTCTTTTAAAAACTCAAAACACTTTGCAATTGTTTTGTCCTCTGTGTCAACAATTATGTTTACGGGAGTACCGCAAAACATAACCATTCGGGCCATACCGATACACGCGCCGAAACAGTCAAAATCGGGATTGATATGTCCCATAATAAGAACATTACTGCTTTCTGCCATAAGAGATATAAGCTCATTTGCAGTAACGCGGGAACGAACCTTTGTTCTTTTCTGAACGCTTTGTGTTTTGCCTCCGTAGAAATTCATATCGGTCTTAGTTTTTATAACAGCTTGGTCACCGCCTCGCTGAAGAGCCATATCAAGCGCTGCCTGTGCATCCTTTTCTTTTTCGGCTAAATTACCGCCTGCAGCGGCAATCCCTATTGAAATTGTAACGGGAAGACTACTATTTCCCACTCTTACGTCTCTAATTTTATCAAGAATAGAAAACTTGGAAGAAATAAACTCTTCAAGATATTTTTCAGGAAATACAAAGATGTATTTATCTCTTTGAAATTCCTTGAGAATACCATTTACCGATTCTGCCCATTCGTTAAGAATGGTTGCAACATCATTTGAAACCTCGCGGTATTTTTCCTGAATATGCTGTAGAAGTTCATCAAGGTTGTCTATCATAATAAAGGCGATAATCATGTTTTCGTCCTTAAGCTCCCTATATGCATGATTTAGCTCATTTTGGTTGTTCCAAACGGTAATACAGTATTCTTTGCTCGAGGTTTTTACGGGATACGCCTTTACCTTGTAAAACTGATTAAATGCCATTGTACTCAGTCCCTCTTGGGAATCTTCTGCGTGTACAATATCATCAAGAGAGTTTAAACAAATCTGGTCAATGTTTTTGCCGAAGTAACCGTTCTTTGAACCGGAAACATTACAAAAAGCCTTGTTAAACCAAATAATTTTGCCGTTCATGTCGCTTATAATTACGGGCATATAAAGTCTCGGCAGAACATCAAGAGTCATATTGCCCAACAAAGGCTCTATTTCAAGTCCTCTTTTTTTTGAAAGTTTTTTTTCGGTAATATTCCATACAATAGATATAAGAACGAGAGCTACAATATAAAACAGAGAGGTAAAAATACCTTTTTGAATAATATTTTCATTACTGTTTTTGAGCAAAAGGGAAAAGCCTATTATAAACATTACGGCAACAGAAATTGTAACTGTATGTTTTATAAACATCTTGTTATGCAGTTTTTCTTTTAACCTATTCAGCATAAAAGGCCTCTCCTTTGTATGTTATTTACGTACTTTAAGGGTGAACAAACCAATATTAATCTATAATTATGATTATTATACCACTTTTTTACAGTTTTGTAAACATTATTTTATTAATTTTATTAATAATATATAAATTATAAAAAAGCAACGGCGGATATAATTCCGCCGTAAAAATTTTGTTATTTACAGATAGCGTTAAAGAGCTCATCGGGGGTTGAAACAATAACTTTTGCTCCTGCGCTTTCAAGGATGCTTCTGTCTCGAAAGCCCCAATCAACAGAAATACAGTCCATTCCCGAATTAGTTGCCGTTTCTACATCAACTTCAGAATCGCCTACATAGACACATTTTGTGTTTTGGACTCCGATTTTTTCAAGAATGGCATAGACACCGTCGGGAGCGGGTTTTCGTGGAATCTCTGTTGTTTCGCCGGCTGCTATGTTTATCAGTCCCGAAAAATACTTTTCACACAGGTCCTGAACTGCAAAGTCAGGTTTGTTTGACAGCACAGCAAGCTTAATCCCGTTAGATTTAAGGTTTTCCATCATTCCAAGAATACCGTCATATGGCTTGGTTTTGTCTGCACTGTGTATTTTGTAGTGCTTTGTAAATTCTTTTTGCACTTGATCGACTGTTTCAGCATCAGAGCCGTCTGGAACGGCTTTTTCAATAAGTTTTCTCATTCCGTTACCAACAAAACACCTGACCTCGTTTATAGTTCTTGCGGGGAGACGGTTTGCTTTTAATGCGTAATTTATACTATCGGCAAGGTCATCAAGGGTTGATAGAATGGTTCCGTCAAGATCAAATATAACTAAATTGTATTTCATTTTTCTAAAATAAATCTTATTACAAGAGGTATAGATAATTATTATTTATCCCAGAGTCTTTGCGCGTAAACGCCTTTATCTGAAAGGTTTTTGAGAGCTGCCATAACCATGGGCTTGTCTTCTGCATAGGTTACACCGAACCATCTGTCAGAAACGGGCAGTACCGTAATATCTGCAACGCCTTCTTTAGTCATTTTATCAGCCATAATGGGAAGATAGAACTCACCTTTTAAAGGATTTGAGCTGATATTGTCAAGGAAGATACGAAGCTCCTTGTCAAATATATCAAACATGCCTTCGGGATATCCCCAGCAGTTCATTGATACATAGGATTTTCTGTCAAGCTCTGTCCAGGTTTTACCATCGTCTTCGGTAAACATAGGCTTACCATCTCTTATAGCTATCTTGGTGCGTTCAAAAATACTGATTATTTTATAGTTTTCATCAATCTCGCACACACCTCTGGAAACTGAGCCGTTTTCAGTAAGTGTATTTTCCAGAATGTAACCTGCCATAGCAAGATGCTTAATTCCGTCATTTATAGGCTTTGTAATAAAATCGTAGATAAGCTTAAAGCAATCCTTGCCGTAGTAGTCATCTGAGTTGATAACCATAAAAGGTCCTTTTACAACGTCACGGCAGCACCAGACAGCGTGGGCTGTACCGTAAGGTTTTACTCTACCTTCGGGAATAGAATAACCCTCGGGAAGCATATTAAGTTCTTGATAAACATAGTCGGTTTGAATAATTTTTTCTATTCTGTTGCCAATAAGCTCTTTAAAAACATCCTCAATTTCATGCTTGATTACAAACACAACTCTCTCAAATCCGGCTTCCATAGCATCATGGATGGAGTAGTCAATTATAAGCTCACCGGACGGGCCTAATGGTGTAACCTGTTTCAAACCACCGAAACGGCTGCCCATACCTGCCGCCATAATAATAAGGGCGGGTTTTGTGTAATAGTTTTTCATAAATTTTACCTTTCTTTATGTAAAGTGTATTTTAGGTCAAATATATTTTGCTACAATAGACTTCATTTCGGGCAGTTTTGCTTCCATATCAGCAACAAGCTTAAACTGTGTGCGCGCACGGTCGAGGTTGTGCTCAGGACGTGAAATGTGGAAATAACGGTCGCCGTCAACAAAGTCTGCAAGAAATCGTATACCGCACTCATACGTTATAACAAGGGCTGATATAGGTAAAAGCTCAATTTCTTTTGGGGTTAAAAGATTACCGCACTCTTCAAGGAACCCTTGTGTGTATTTCTCAAAAAGGAGCATATCACTGTAAACCTTTGACAGATCTTTTTCATCTTCTGCCGCAGGGTTTGTTCCAAATCTCATGCTGTCACCGTAGTCGTACAGAGATAGTCCCGGCATAACTGTATCAAGGTCAATGACACATACCGGTTTTCCGGTTTTTTTATCCAACAAAACATTATTCAGTTTAGTATCGTTGTGAGTAACTCGCAAGGGTAATTCCCCCTTGGCTATGAGAGGGTAGAGCTGTTCGGATAGCCATTTATATTTTCTTGCAAAAGCGATTTCTTCTATAGCTTGGTTTGCTCTTCCGCTCCTGTTTGCAATTATTTGAGACTCAAAATCCACATAACGTGAAACTGTGTTGTGAAAATTGGGGATAGTATCAGTAAGCGTATCTGCAGGGAAGTCGGCAAGAAGCTTTTGAAAATTTCCGAATGCTTTACCTGTATAATAAAAATGTTCAGGGTTTTCAATAGCCTGAAGTGTTATTACATCGTCAATAAATAGATATACTCTCCAGTATGAATCATTATTTTCTTTGTAATAATTTTTACCGTCTTTAGTTTTAACTACGGTAAGCGTTTCTCGGAGAGGGTCTCCGCCGTTTGCTTTAACTTTTTCTTTGAGAAATGCTGTAACAGAATCAATGTTATTCATTAAGCCGTCAACATCTTTAAAAACGTTGTTATTAATTTTTTGAAAATTGTACTTGTTTCCGTTATCGCATTTTACAAGAAAGGTTGAATTAATATGACCGTGGTTAAGAGGCTTCAAGGAAACAGGAGTACCGTCTAAATCAAAATTGCTTAGAATTTCGAGTTTGTGTTGCATAATACTTTTCTCTCTTTCTTGATAATTCATACATGACATATTATGACTGTACTTATTCCTAAATTTTATTATATAAGACAAATCTTGATTTGTCAACCGAAACGTTCGAGTATCCGCTATAGCGGATACTAATAATTTAATGTTGTGATTATATCGCTTTTTTAAAGAGAAAACATTGACTTTGAAGGTTTGTTTATGTTATAATGTCGCTAAAAGGGGGATGGCGACATGGCAGTATGTTCAAATGATATTCAAAATATGTGTTCTTTTTTGGTTAAGAATATGCATTTTAATGACCTTAATCCCATAAAGTGCGGTTGGCATCAGCGAAAACCGGGGGGATTTTGGGGCCCGTCGGTTCATAGTTGTTACAATCTTCATTTTGTCCTTTCAGGAAAGGGAGAGTATACTGTAAAGGGAAAGACATACAAATTAGAAAAAAACCATTTGTTCCTTATAAAACCCGATATGATTATAAAGCAGCAGGCGGACACTAAAGAGCCTTGGCTTTATTCATGGATAGCGTTTGAGGGGAGTGCTGCGGAGGAGTTGTTTGCGCAGTGCGGTTTTAATGACGGTGTATTTACAATGTACTGTCCCGATTTATACGGATTATTTGATGAATTCAGGCATATACCCGCGGGCAAGGAGGTTTCTGCTGTATCACTTAATGCAAAGCTTTATTCTGTGCTTGAAAGATTGCTTATGCTGAATCATACCCAGAGCTATGAGAATTCTGTATCACAGTATTGTATTAAAGCTGTTGATTATATACAGGCTAACTATCAGACCCATATAACTATTGACGGTATAGCCAAGAACTTAGGAATAGACCGCAGGTACTTTTCACGTATATTTACCAAATTTATTGGTGTCAGTCCACAAAAATATCTTGTTGATTATAGGCTGGAAAAGGCAAGGTATCTTTTGACTTCAGGTGAATATTCTATATCTGAGGTTGCTTCCAGCGTGGGATATGATGATATATTTGCTTTTTCGAAAATATTTAAAAAGAAATACGGAATACCGCCGTCTAAGTATAATTGCCGTAGATGATGACAAATTAGATAATGTTTTGTTCATTATAACTAGTAACCTAAAAAAGTGCACTGTCTGTTGGGGTTAGATAATCAGCAGCCGGTGCTGTTTTTTGTTTTATGGAAAACAAAGGAAATTTATTTTTTTGTATAAGTTTACGAAAAATAAAAAATGTCGAAAAAGACAAAAAAATATATTGAATTTGTGTTTTTGTGTGTGATATAATTATAGTATCCAAGAAAATATAATATATTTTACTTTCTTGAGTTTGAAACGGAGATGCTTTTACAGGCAAAGAAAGAGGCATGAGCATGAAGGGGAAATTTTTTAGGAGAAAATTGTTGGTTGTCAGCTCAGTTATAGTCGGTGCGATAGTAGTTATATGCCATTTGATAATATTTGTAAACAGCAAAGAAGCAAATAAATCATCTGTAGCTAAATCAAAAATTACAGCGCCTGTTACATCAGTTGATACGAGAAGTTGTTTGGAAATTACAGGATTTAAAGAGACAACAGGACACCCCGAGGCAAATACAGTTACTGAGACCGCAGATTCCAAAACAAGAGGCTCCGAAACCATTCATGATTCTATTGTTACGGAAAAGAATTCCGATGTTACAACAAGGCGTGAAGAAACTGCGGCGCTGCCTGTTTCTGAGACAACGGCAGTTACACCCGACATTACAGATGTGCCGTTAGATACAAACGCAGAGCAACCGTACGAGACGATCGTTCTGTCTGAAACAGATAATGAGAATACTCCTATTATACCGCTTCCTGTCGAAAGACCTACAGGAACGAACTATCCCGTCGTAAGCTCGGCAAGGGTAGATAATTCTTTTTTTGCTGATGCTGTGTTTGTAGGCGACTCAAGGACTCAGGGGTTACAGCTTTACGGTGATATAAAAAATGCAACATATTACGCATATTAGGGTTTGAACGTTATTACGGCACAGAACAACAACTTTATATACGATAACGGAGAATATTTGACCATAATACAAGCAATAGGCAGACACAAAGAACTTAAGAAAATATATATCTGCCTTGGTGTAAACGAATACTGGATGGCAGAAGGAACGTACAGAGCAAATTATGAGGTTCTCATCGATGGCATAATGGCGGCAAACTCCAGTGCGGCAGTATACATATATGCAATAACCCCTCTGTTTGACGGTTTGGCTAACAGCGGAAGTGGCTTAAATAACGATAAAATGGACAGGTTTAATCAAATTGGCAAAGAAATAGCAATATCAAGAGGAATATATTATATTGATGCTGCTGAACCGTTTACCAAATGCGATGGGAGAAGATATCTTGATTACAGTGAATCAGACGATGGAATACACCTAAATCCAAACGGCGTGTTAAAGCTTACAGAATACCTGAGAACTCATACGAAATGAAAACGCGCGTTTTGCACATTATATTTATTAAAAGTTTATGTAAAACAAAACTCACATTATCTGCGTACTTATATTTTTGCGGATGATGTGAGTTTTTTGTACAAATATTACTTTAATGCATTGTTGTTATTGTTTAAAAAAACGTAAGGTTTTTTAAAAAATAAATTCAATATATCAGATATGGTTTTATTGAATATTTAAATTTGGTTTAAATATTTTTATAGCTCCGGGCAAATTTTTAATTGTAACTTTTTCGAGTTTACCGCCATATTCGCCGTCGACAGTCCATTTTATAGGTTCTTCTGTTGTAATAATAACATTGGATGTATGAAAAAATACAAGCTGTTTTTCGTCATAGTCAAGTTTTGCAAGACGGTAAAAAATATCAACAATATCAGTCGGGTTTTTTGGCATACGAATAAGCATAACTTCAAATGTTCCGTCATTGAGGTTTACATGCTTGGGATCAAATTTATATATGCCTCCGACTGAAAGTGAGTTTGTAACTGCAGTAAACAAGAAATCACCGTCTGTGGTTACCTCTTCGCTTTCAATTTTCATATATATAGGCTTTATTTCGTTAATGGTTTTAATACCTTCAAGAACATAAGCCATATGTCCCAATGAATTTTTTAAATTTTGAGGGGTAGAATATGATGTACTTGTAAATGCTCCGCACGATGCAACGTAGTTAAAATATCTGCTGTTGTTAAACCAACCTACATCGTTAGGCGAGGCTTCATGCTCAATAATAGCTTTGGCTGCAGCCAAGGGAGTTTTGGGGATTTTTAATGTTTCGGCAAGGTCGTTTGTTGTTCCTGCCGGAATAAAGCCTAAGGGGGGGCGGACATCTTCGGGAATATCCATGATCCCCGTAACGATTTCGTTAAGTGTTCCGTCTCCGCCGCAGGAAATTATGCGGTCAAAGCTTGGTCCGTAATTTTTTGCATAGAAAGTTGCATCTCCCGATTTTGTTGTCATTAATACGGTAGGCTCAAAGCCCGAGTCGGAAAATAGCTTTATAACCTCAAAAAGCTTATTTTTTATTGTCATTTTTCCCGATGTGGGATTAACTATAAATAATACTTTTTCTCTGTCCGGTGTATTCATAATAATTACCCTTTAATAAATACAAACAATTTTTTTAAAAAACAGCCCCGCGAAGAAGCGGGGAGTTTTTTAAACTAAAGATTATTCTACAAGCTTAAGCTGTTTGCCCTCTTTTTGTTTAAACGTGTATTCTGGGCTGTCAAGCTTTTGAACTGCTTTTTTGGTTATTGTAACACACTCAATATCTTTTCTTGAAGGAACTTCAAACATAATATCGGTCATAAAGCTTTCAATAATGGATCGAAGGCCTCTTGCCCCGATGTTTCTTTCAATAGCTAATTTTGCTATTTCTTCAAGGGCAGCTTTGTTGAATTTAAGCTGTACCTTATCCATTTCAAAAAGCTTCTCATACTGCTTGATCAGTGAGTTTTTGGGTTCTTTCAGTATTCTGATCAATGCCTCGCTGTCAAGCTCTTCAAGTCCGACGATAACCGGAAGACGTCCCACAAGCTCGGGGATGAGTCCGTATTTTACAATATCAT
>JAZRIJ010000078.1:0-67011 GCA_045645205.1 Eubacteriales bacterium | reverse complement strand
TTCACATACCTCTTTTTTCGTATGCTCTTTTTTACTCGTTTTGGAGCTTTTTATTCTTTAGTATTGATTATGCTTTCGCTTATTCATAGCAAAAGGCTGAGCCTTAAGCGTTTTTTATCGCTTTTGACTCAGCCTCTTTTTATTTCTTAAATATTAATTTTGCTGAGACGAGCCATGCTGTTGTCAGCGCGATAATGTTTGAAACGATTATTGATACGGTGTTCATAAAGAAAGTCGGGGTTAGTATCTGTGTGAGTGTATCGTCAAAAAATGAACCCATAAATTTTTCGGAATCAAAGGGGAAGAAAATGTAGTGCATATATGACCAAAGCAGAGTGAAATAGTTGTTTGCCGAAATGCTTTTGCTGCTTATAAGAAGCTTGATAAATACAAAGATAAATAATAGGGAGACTGCTCCCCAAAAGCCTAAAACCGTTCCAAGTGAATATTTGAATATGACTTTTTTTATATTGGCTTTACGTATAAGCATATATATTGCACATATGGTAATCATTACTATACAAACGGTTAGGACAATTTTTAAAGTGCCAAACAACTGTTTTACATTATCCATATGCGTAACAGCTTCGTTCCCGAATATATCTACGCCGTCTACCGTTTCGCCGTTTACTTTAACTTCGTCCATCTTTAGAACAAAGCTATCTTTTTGGTTTGCAAGATAGGCTGTAATATGGGAAATGATTGTTTCAAGCTGTTCATTTGTAAGCTCTGCTGTTTTTGTAATGTCTCCGCCTATATAGCGAACCGAGACTGTGCCGTTTCCGACAGGAGCAATGCCGCATTTTTTAAATTGGTTTTGATAATAAACATCGCTTGTTATAATAACATTTATTGGAATGAGCACGGAAGATATTATAAGACACAGCGTAAAGATAATAATGATACATCTGTCTAACAATTTCATAAAAATACCTTTGTAAATTTATTTGTAATCTAAAAGAAAGACCATATGACCGCCACAATGATAGCTGGCAGCATATTTGCAATCCTAACAGAGTTTGGGCGCAGTAGATTTAAACCAACGCAAAAAATCAATATAGAACCGACAAGTGAAAGGTTATGTAAAGCCATATCGGTCATATATGGCTCGATGAGCTTTGCGGAAAGGGTAAATCCTCCCTGAATAACCGCTACGGGTATAACCGAAAAGACACAGCCTTTGCCCATAGACGAGGTCATAACTATTATAATAATAAAGTCCAGCAGTGATTTTACAAGCAAAATGGAATAATCCCCGAAAAGACCGTCGTTAATTGAACCGACGACTGTCATAGCGCCTACACAGACGGTTATGGATGCGCTGACAAAGCCGTCAACAAACAAAGTGTCTTTTGAATTTCCTGTATGCTTTTTCAGCCACTCCCCAAAGACTTCGATTTTTCGGTCAATATTAATGAGCTCACCGATTAGAGTACCGATAGCTATACTTGCTATCATCATAAGCGTACCGCCGCTTGAAAGCTTGCCGTCTGAAACAGTCATAATCTTTTCAAGCGCGCCGCTGATGCCGATAAACATAACGCATATGCCCGTTGATTTACCCAAGGAGCTTTGAAGACTTTCTTTCAAAAACCTGCCGAACAAAGCTCCGAAAAGTCCGCCGACCAATATTGCGGCGGCATTTATAATTGTTCCAAGTCCTGTCATAGTATATTCCGTTTCTTTATCAATATTCAGCAAAACATCTTGTAAAGAGAGCTTGTTCCCAGCCTGCTGACACCGATGTCGAGGAATTTTACTGCATCATCAATTGATTTTATGCCTCCTGCTGCTTTAACCTTGATTTTGTTTCCAACTTCGCTTACCATAAGCTTGGCGTCATGGAATGTTGCTCCTCCTCCGGCAAAACCGGTGGAGGTTTTTATATATTCAGCGCCGCTTTCGGCAACGATTTGGCACATTACTCTTTTTTCGTCATCATTAAGCAGACAGGTCTCAATTATTACCTTAAGAAGTTTGTCTTTGCAAGCTTCTTTTATTGCTTTAATCTCGTTCAGAATGATGTCGGTCTTGCCTTCCTTAAGATTTCCTATGTTTATAACCATATCTATTTCAGAAGCGCCGTTTTGAATTGCGTTTTTTGCTTCAAAAACTTTTGCTTCTTTTGTCGTATAGCCGTTTGGAAAGCCGATAACCGTGCAAATGGGAAGTCTGTTTTGAGTATATTCATATGCTTGCTTTACGAATGACGGGGGAATACAAACGGACGCTGTTTTTCCTGCAATCCCCTCGTCGCATATACGTTTAATGTCTTCCAGGACGGAGTCTTGTTTTAATATTGTGTGGTCGCAGAAAGAAAGTATTTGACTGCCTGTGTAGTTGCCGTATTTCTGATTAAGTTTGTTATTGTCAAGCATAAAACTCGCCTCTTTTTATATGTTTTATTCAACTATTCGGATTTCTTTGATTATGGGTCTGTTTGCTTTGGCAACAGAGCCATTATTATCTGTTACCGGAGTTTTAGTGCATATCTCGTCAACAATGTCCATGCCGTCGGTAACCTTGCCGAATGCCGCATATTGACCGTCAAGTCTTGTGTCATCCTGATGCATAATAAAGAACTGTGAAGCGGCGCTGTTATAGCTGCTTGATCTCGCCATAGAAAGAGTACCTCTTGTATGGCTGATGTTGTTTTCTACTCCGTTATATGCAAACTCTCCCTTGATGGTGGGTGTACCTTCGTTGTTGGTTCCGTCTCCGTCGGGATCTCCGCCCTGCATCATAAATCCGTTTATAATGCGGTGAAAGGATATACCGTTGTAAAAATCTTTATTTATAAGATTGATGAAGTTTTCGACGGTGATGGGCGCTGTCTTAGCATCAAGTACAGCGGTGATTACACCATAATTTTCAATTTCTATCTCGATTGTGTATGATTCCTCGGCAAGTCCCGACTCCTTATCCGAACAAGCAGACATACTGAGTGCCAAGACAAGTACAAGTGATAATATTAATATTTTTTTCATTTTTTTCTCCTTTTGTTTAAAAATGGATATTCTTATTTATGTATTTTATCAGAAATAAATAATGTTTGCAATAGCTGATTGCTATTTATTAAATAGATTTTGTATGACAATCATAACCACCGGTAAGCCGATGGTTTGCACAGGCGTATAACGCCATATTACTGGCAGGGCTGAAAGCCCACTGAAACATTTGACACTTGCAATCTCGCCCCACCGCCACACATGTGGCAAATGCTTATCTTAAGCCTTCTCCAGTGGGAGAAGGTGTCGAGGCGAGGTGCTATTTATCACTCATCTCATACTTTGTCGCCGAGACGGATGAGGTGTTCTAAAGACTAATCTAATTATTTATTTGACTCCTCATCCACCGCAAGCGGTCCCCCTTCTCCCGCAGGAGAAGGCTTCGCTGCGGCGGGATTGCTTTTCGTTTTACAAAAAATACATCCCCCGAAAAAAACGGGGGATGTATTTTTTGTTTAAAAGCTTTAGCGATTCTGATTGTTGGAGGACTGACTTTCGTTGTTATTGTTGTTAGAGCTTTCAGACTTGTTTGTCTTGTTTGTCTTGTTAGACTGATTCTGGTTCTGATTCTGGTTTCTGTTATCCATTGTATTATCTCCTTGTAAATAGACCGAATTAATTTTTTTGTTTCGGCTTTTGTTTTACGTTAAGAGTATTAACATTAATTCGATTAATTATTATAGGAAATATTTGGTTATGTATATTGTTTTAATTTTGTTGACAAATATCGAGTTTTTTTGTATAATATTTATATGTGTCAACAGATTTGGCACTGAATTGAACATTTGCTAGGAGTTACATATGATATTGGAATATAGAGGAAAGGAAATAAAAAAGACGTTTTTTACGTTCTTTCTTGTTGCAGTAATTCTTGTTGCAATATGTTTGACCATTTTTGGCGCTGAAATTACAAGAAATGGTAGAGTTACTCCTGATGTTGACCCGAATAATTTGCGTGTCAGAGAAGATGCGACTATATCAAGCGGTATAGTTGGGTATCTTTCGGGCGGTGATGAGGTTATCGTTCTTGGAGAGAAAAATGGGCAAGAGGTACAGTCGGGAAACACGCTGTGGTATAAAATAAAATTCGGAAGCATTACAGGGTACGCATATTCACAATTTATAGAAATTATTCCCGAAGATACAACAACAAATGAGCCGGTAGGGGATTTAACTACAGGTCCTGAAGAAACCAACGGACAGGAGACAACATCTCCCGAAGAAACTACCGGACAAGATTCGGAAACTCCGGATGAGACTACGGGAGACGGAGCAACAGGTGACCAAACCGGTATTCCCGAGGAAACAACCGCAGGCGAGACAAGTATTCCCGGTGAGACGACCGCTCCGGACGATAAACCTGAAAAGCCTCCTGAAATTAATTTTGAAGAATATTTAGATGAGCAGAAGTTTCCCGAATCATATAAATCATATCTCCGTGAGCTTCACGAGTTATATCCGAATTGGGTGTTTAAGGCTCATCATACAGGATATGATTTTGAATATGCTGTATCACAGCAGCTTAACAAGAGTCTGGTTGAAAATACCTTTCCGTCCTCATGGAAATCTGTAGAGGGCGATGCATACATATGGGAATTAAATCAATGGAAGGTTTTTGACGGAGATAGATGGGTAAGAGCTTCACGTGAAATAATAAGATATTATATGGATCCCAGAAACTTCCTCGGTGAAAATACCGTTTTTCAGTTCCTTGACCAAAGTTATGACCCCAATGTACAGAACATTGACGGCGTAAAGAGGATAATTGCCGGAACTTTTATGGAAAATGATGTTATAGATACTGACGGAAAAAATTTGAATTACGCAAACGCGATTTTTGAAGCGGGTAAAAAATACAGTGTAAACCCCTATGTTTTATCATCAATGATAATAATTGAAGTGGGCAGTCAGGGTTCGAGTATTATTTCGGGAAATGTTTCGGGTTATACCGGATATTTTAACTATTTTAATATAGGCGCTTATTCAGCGAATGGTATGACTCCTGTTCAAAGAGGACTTTGGTATGCCAAGGGAGGTAACAACGGAAGTACAACATATCTCAGACCTTGGAATACAAGACTCAAGGCAATTGAGGGCGGCGCATATTTCTATTCTTACGGATATGTAAGTGCAGGTCAAAATACACTTTATTTAAAGCGTTTTAACGTTCAGGGCAATAACCCGTTTACACACCAGTATATGACGTCGGTATACGGTTCTTCGACTGAGGCGGCAAAGCTTGCAAAGGGATATACCCAAGAGCTTCGCGAAACTCCGTTATCATTTTATATACCGATATTTGACAATATGCCCGAGCAGTCATGCGCCAAACCTACACTTGACGGTTCACCCAATATGAAGCTGGCGTCACTTTCTGTAAAGGGATATGAGCTGACTCCCGATTTTGATACAGAAACACTTGAATATATGCTTGTTGTTCCGCCAACGGTCAATTCGATTGCGGTTGAGGCTGTACCGATGGATTCAACGGCTGTTATAGCAGGTGCGGGCGAATTGACAGTAAATTCGGGTACTAATGTGTATGAAATAAAGGTTACGGCAGGTAACGGAACGGTCAGAGTTTACAAGCTTACGGTAGCAAAAGAAGGCTCTGAAAATTTCGGAGAGCTTACTTTTACAGACAAATATATGCCAAATAATTATATTATTTACGGAATTGCGCCCGGTACTACCGTTGGAAGCTTCAAAACATCATTTGTTTCGGCAGGTAATGTTATTGTTTTGAATTCTGCAGGCGCTGAAAAAGGCGACGAAGATGTTATGGCGACCGAGGATACGATAATTGTAAACAGTACATTGGGTGTGAAATACGGAGAATATAAGGCTTCTGTCAAGGGAGATGTCAACTGCGACGGAAGAATAACCATAAGCGATCTTTTGAAGCTGAGAAACAAGATATTAGGCTCAGATACTTTGTCCCAACCGCAGACATACAGCGGTGATATTGATGCCGGAGGTGCTGTAAATATAAGCGATCTTTTGAAGGTCAGAAACCATATACTCGGAACGGCTTTGATATCGTGATTAAAAAAGGAGAATGATATATGAAGAAAAGATTACTTAATATATTTATACTGTCTTTTGTAATGTGTCTGACAGCTATGTGCTTTTTGGTAAATGCAAATGCGGCATCGGCTTCCCTTTGGTTTACAGACCCGACGGTTACGGTAGGAAGTAACGTGAGCGTGGTGGTTGATGTCAAAGGTGATGACATCGGTGGATATGAAATGAATGTATCGTATGATACGACATACCTGCAGTTTGTATCGGCTTCAAGTTCTTCGGGCAACTTCAGCCACGTGCACAACACGGGGGTTATACGAATTGTTGACTATATGAGCAGTGGTTCAGCATCAAAAATGAGCTGTACTCTTACATTTAAAACCAAAAAGACAGGAACGACAAAGCTTATTCCGTCAGGCTATAACTTTACAAGCGGGGGAGCGGATGATATTGCTCCCTATGCAATAGGAGATTCGACAATTAATATTATACCTGTTCCCCAAGCGTCATCAGATGCAACCCTAAAAAGCCTTGCAATAAGCAACGGAACGCTTAACCCCGCATTTTCGCCGTCTGTTACTCAGTATATCGCAGAAGTTGATTTTTCGGTTACCTCCCTTGCTGTTACGGCATTGAAGAATCATAACGGAGCTTCGGTTTATGTTGGAGGAAACGAGTCGTTGGCTGTGGGCGAAAACACGGTCTCGGTTACCGTAACAGCCGAGAACGGCGCGAAGCAGACGTATACAATAAAAGTAACAAGAGGGAAAAATCCTCTCTCCTCTGATATATTTCTAAAAGTCGGAGAGGGAATTACTGCCGAAATCTCGATGACTATAAGCACCGAAAGCATTCCTAAGGGATTTGAGCTGACTCAAATAGTTATAAATAATATTACGGTAAATGCTATTATTTATGATGAAAGAGCATTGCCGGCGGTATATCTGCTTGGTAACGATTCAGTTGCCGAGGGGTTGTACTATGTTGATGTTGAAAATATGACGGCAAAGCCTTTTGAGTATCTTGGACAGCCGACAAGCTCTTTGCTTTTGCTTGATATTAATATGGCAATTCCGCCTATGGATTATGAGATAGGCAAATTTACCGTCAGCGGAGTCGAGAGAGATGCTCTTATTCCAATGAGAGATGAGACGCCAAACCACTGTCTTGTATATGCGGTCGGCGCTATGGGTGAAAAGACGCTCTATATGTATGACCCCGTAGAAAATACTTTCCAGAGATACAGTTTTGCGGAAATGGGCGAGCCGGAAACCACTGTTCCCGATGAATCAACGGGCGTTGAAACAACTCCCGAAACCTCAAAGCAGAATGAGAATAAAAATGAAAACAATAAACAAAATAACGGACTGTTTTCAAACCAAACATTCAAGTGGATATTTGTCGGAATTGCCGTTTTGATAGTTGCTTTAACGGTAGTTGCGATTATACTTGGACTTAAACGTTATTGATAGTATGATAAACGAGGCATCTAATGTATGGTTAGTTACTTATTAACCAAATTTTCGGAAATTCCTAATAGATACTTTTTGCCTTGAAAAAATGAACATTTCATAATTTTTGCCCCGCTTGCGCGGGGCATTTTGTGTTTATTTTACTTTACGATAGTGTAAAAAATTCCTTTTCCGTTGCCGTGGCGTTTGATTTTGCGTTCTTGTTCAAGCTGAAGAATAATATTTCTTGTCTTTGTAAGCTTAAAGCCTAATTCTTCTTGCACCTCTGCGCGTGTTACTCTTCCGCATTTAGCGATAAAATCATGTACAAGCTCTTTATCGGTGAGAACCTTTTTTGCTTCCTCTATATAAGATTTGTTCGGCAGGACAAGAAGAAAGCCGTTGTCCGATACCTCAAATCGAGGTTCAAGGCCTGTATACTCATAATCCCCTTGTATTTTCTCTATGCCTGTGCCGTATGCTTCAACGTACTTAAGCTTAAAAAACACGTTGGCAAGTCTTTCGTTTCTTGAACGGGAAACACCGAGCATCATATCTTCATAAGTCATACCTGACACCAAACCACCGATAGAAACATATTCAATGCGGTTTTTATATATGCTGATAAGAATACTGCCGTTTAGCGAATAATCTCTATGAATAATGGCGTTCAAAAGTCCTTCGCGCAAAACAAGCTGATTATACTCGGTTTTGTCCTCTCGAAGCAAACCCTTGTATTCTCCGTGTGTCTTGTTATTCAAATTGAGATATTCGTAAACCTCGTCAGCCTGACGAAGTAACGAGCCCTCAAATTCCTTTCGGTCTAAAAATCTGCTTTTATCGTCGCTGTCAAAAACTGCCGCTTTTATGGAGAAGGGGCATTGATCCGATAGAAGTAAAGCGAGATTGGTATAGCAACCGTTTGCATCTATAAATCCGAGCGTCTTGTGCTTTAGTTCAATTTTTGCACGTTTGAAAACATTTTCAAGATAATTGAAAGTCAAATCTTGCTCTATACTCGGCAAAGACTCAAATGCTTTATCCTCACTTGCAATAATCATTTGTTTTATAGCATACTCGGAGGCTTGCTGTGAAGTATTGTTAATACGAAGGTATACGCCGCTTGGTTTTAAACCCTTTTCATAAATATAATAAGGTTTTTTGACACCTCTGCCGATTGCGACCTTGACAATGGTTTTGCCTTCTTCCTCGTATTCACCTGCACTGCAAATCAAAGAAGCATCGGGTTTTATAGCCTCGTGTATCATAAGCGAAATACGTTCTATAATATCCTTTGCGTTTTCAACGCCGACGACCCTTCCGTTATCGTCAACACCAATTATTAAAGTGCCGCCGTTACTATTCAAAAAAGCTACGATTTCCTTTTTGATTTCTGTTGTATATTGTACCTTTAATTCTAACTTTTCAGATTCAAGATATGGCATATTTTATCCTTTCTATTGCTTTGCTGTTTACTTCTATTGCATTCTATCACATACTATTTGTTTTGTCAATAGAAACAATAAAATATCTTATCCATTTTAATTATAATGTCAGTAAAATATATAGACTTTATTCAACACCTTTTTGTGTTTTTTAGGTGAGAGTAAAAAAATTAATGTTGGTGTTTATGTCATATTCCTCGGTGTTTTTTATATTTAATTGCTTGACAAGGGAGATTATGGGAGTTATAATAAAAAATGCACTATACCCGATTAAATCGGGACAGTAGCAGGAGGTAATTTAATTATGTCATTGGAAAAAAACAAGACAAAAATTCAAACTGTTGTCGTTACGGCTATCTTAGCGGCAATAATCGTGGTCTTGCAAACATTTGCAAGCGGAATTCACATCGGACCGTTTACAATAACGCTTTCACTGGTACCGATTATTTTGGGCGCAGTTTTATACGGCCCTCTTCAAGGAGCTATCCTTGGCGCAGTTTTCGGGGTTGTAGTATGCGTTGCTGTAGTAACCGGCGCTGACGCGGGCGGATTTCTTATGTTTCAGGAACTGCCGTTTTTAACGCTGTTTTTGTGTGTGCTGAAAAGCACGGCGGCAGGCTTTGTTGCAGGCGTTATATGCAAGGTGTTGAACAAAAAGAACTTGTATATCGGCATTATAACAGCCGCCGTTGCAGCTCCTGTCTGCAATACTGGTATACTTTCGATTGGTATGCTTCTTTTCTATAAAGAGCTTGTAACAGGCTGGGCTTTGGCAGAAGGTTATAATTCAGCATTGCTTTATGTAATACTTGGTGTTGTTGGTATCAATTTCATCGCAGAGCTTGTAATAAATCTTGTTCTTACACCTGCGATAGTAAGGGTTATCCACGCAGTCAAAAAAAGAGCATAAGAGAGAAACACAATGATTTTGGCAATAAATGTAGGTAATACGCATATTGTTTTCGGACTTGTTGACGGCAAGCGTATTCTAAAGCCTGTTATGGATATAAAGACAGACAGAAACCGCACGGCTTTTGAATATGCGTCCGAAATAAAGCAGATATTGTCCCTCGGCTGTTTTGATACTGCAGATATCGAGGGAGCGATAATCTCTTCGGTCGTTCCGCCTATGACTCACATAATAAAGAGTGCTGTCAAGCGTCTGACGGGACTTGATGCTGTTATAGTAGGCGCAGGTGTAAAAAGCGGAATACACATACTTACCGACGATCCGGGAAGTGTTGCATCCGACCTTGTCGCAACAGCCGTTGGAGCAAAAGAAGAATATTCCTTGCCTTGTGTTATAGTAGATATGGGAACGGCGGTAACCTTGACTGTTGTTGACGAAAACGGCAGGTTTATCGGCGGAAGCTTTATGCCCGGAATAAATTTATCACTCAGTGCGCTTTCCGAAGAAGCGTCTCTCTTGCCGAGGATAGAGCTTTTACCCCCCAAAAAAGCCATAGCGTCATCAACTGTCGAATGTATGCGTTCGGGCATTATATATGGCTACGCGGGGGCGATTGATGGAATAATAGACAAGTTTTCCGAAGAGCTAGGCATAGAACCTGCAAGTATTGTTACAACAGGCGGAATAGCTGAATTAATTTGCAGTTTTACAAAAAGAAAGACTGTAAATGATAGCGATTTGTTGCTGAAAGGTTTAGGTCTAATCTATAAAAAGAATATAAAATAAGGCAAAAATTCGCAATCCAAGTTGCGCACCCCAAAAATACATAACTCCACTGCGGGACTCAGTTTAATATATTTTGCAACTTATACTAAGTTCCAAATACATTATAATACAACACAAACCGAAAGTTAACATTAAAAATTGTTGTAAAAATAAAAAGGGTACAGCCGATGCTGACCGATAGTTAGAAAAAGTAATTTTATACTAATAGATAAAGCCCGTACTTTACGTTTGAGCAAGGCAGTACCGGGCTTTTTTTATTAGAAAGAAGTTGAGATATAAAAAATAACTGAAATATGTCATTATTTATATTGCTATAGATATTATATCACAGCTGTATGTTCGTGTAAATAAAAAAACAGCAGGAATACGGGAGTGTTGCACCAAAATCTGCTGTTTATGTGAGGTGGCTTGATGGTGTTTGTATGGCTTTTAGGAGCAGAGTAAGTCTGTTTAGAAGCTAATTTTTTTGCCTGTCTTTCCGCTTTTGTAGACAGCGCAAATAAGCTTTTGTATCTTCAATGCTTCTTTTCCGCTTATCTCAGGCTGACGGTTGTTTTCCACAGCGTCATAGAAATCGGAGATCTGGCGTATATGTCTGAAACCCCAGTATTCCTTACCACCTTCGTAGTATATGCCGTCGGACTGTTGTTCGGCTGATAAAACCGTTCCGTCATTGAACATTATTTTTGCTTCATCATAGCTCATAACGGCTTTTCCGTTTTCGCAGAGAATACGTATTTCAATAGGTTCATCACAGCCATAATTGTTCATTGCCCAAAAGGATAGGGTAGCGCCGTTTTTGTATTTAATTAGACCCTCGCCCGTATCGTCAACTTCCATAACGGAGTGCCCTCTGTTTGCAATACTTGCCTGAACTTCGACAGGCTCGTCGTTTATAAACCAATTTGCAAGGTCAAGCGAATGAATTGCTTGGTCAATGATAACGCCGCCGCCTTCTTTATCCCAAGTGCCTTTCCAGTCGGAAAGGGCATAGTAGGAGTCGGGTTTGCGCCAGGTGAGAACAACACGAGCTGAAATAACTTTGCCGAGTTTACCGTTTTCTATGTTTTCCTTAATGAGTTTAGAGGTGTCGTTGTAACGGCACTGAAATATTATGCCGTACTTAATCCCGGTCTTTTCGGCAAGTTTTACATTTTCTTCTCCGTCGCAGTATTCAATACTCATAGGCTTTTCGCAGAGAACGTTTACACCGTGTTCTATAGCATATTTTGAAATAACGGGATGCATATAGTGGGGAACACATATATGAATTATGTCAAGTCCCGCATTGTCAATCATATCTTTGTAGTCGTAATAGGCTTTTACACCGTATTTTTGGGCCGCTTTGTCGGCTCTGTCTTTTTTTATATCACATACACCGACGAGCTGTGCGTTATCAAGATGGTCTGCCGAGGTCGCGTGCATGGTAAAGATGTTGCCGCAGCCGACAATGCCTACCTTAAGCATTGAAGCTCAACTCCTTTTGAATAAATTTCAAGGAAGCTACACCTTCGTCAGCTGTTGCCTGTTCAATAGGAAGATTGTTTTTTGCTCTGTCGCAGAAATAATGAAGCTCATTGTAATATCCGCCAAGCTCTGAGATATTACCGCCCGACACTGTTTCTGCAAACTGTTTCTTTTCGATAACTATTTTTTCTGCTTTTTCATCAGTATAGAGCATAAAACCGTTAGCTCCGTTTTCGACAGTTGCGTTTTCAAAGACAACTCTGAATGCGGTTTCAAACGGTCTTGTGCGAGGAAGATCCCATGTTCCTTCTACTGTTACAACAAAGTTGTCATATTGCATCAGTGTATTTACGTAGGAATTTTTTTTGCCGATAATATTTTTTACGGAATAGAATTTTTGGGGTGTACCGAATACCCAAAGAGCATAGTCTATATCGTGTATGTGCAGGTCCAGTGCAGCGCCTCCCGATAGTTCAGTGTTGTGCAGCCAATTCTCCCAACTCCAGTGGGGATAGGGACTTATTCTGCGGAAGTTTGCGTTAATGACTTTACCGTACTTTCCCGAATTTATTATCTCGCGGAGAGTAACGTATTCGTCCCAGAAGCGAAGAACCTGACCTATTTGTACATTACATCCGTTTTCTTTTGCTTTTTTAAGAAGCGCTTCTCCCTCCTCGACTGTAAGTGCTACAGGCTTTTCAATAAATATGTATTTGACCTTGCGCATTGCCGCCATAGCATACTCTGCGTGAAGATGAGTGGGAAGACATATGTCAATAACATCAACCTCGGCATTACTTATAAGCTCCTTGCCGTCACCGTAAATAACAGCGTTTGTATCTGCCGCAATTTTTTCAGCTTTTTTGGGTCTAAGGTCTGCAACGGCTGTCAGCTCAACTCCTTCAAGGTTCTTATAGCAGTTTGCGTGCATCTTGCCCATAAAACCGCATCCGATAAGTCCTACTTTCAACATAACTTATAACCTCCCCTAAATTCTGTTTATACTTTTGGACACAATATAAAAATATTATATATTGTATTTTTAGTATAGCATACCGTGCTTGTTTGCACAATAAACAAAAAGGACAAAAATACAGGTGTATTTGTCCCTTGCTGTTGTAAAAGTTAACCGATTGGCAAAGATAAAGCCCGCACTGTTCGCTTGATCAAGGCGGTACGGACTTTATCTTTAAATCGAAAAGAAATTAAAAAAGAAATGTAATAGGAAATTAGAAATATAAAAATTCTAACAACAAATCTATTATATCATAATACCATATTGATGTCAATAAAAATCAATAAATTATGTATATAATGCACAACTTTCTCCTGATTGCACAAAAAGTTTTGGTGAAGTTTGTATAATTTGCGAATTGCAAAAGGGTGAAAATTATGTTATTATATAAGCGAAGAAAGGGTGAGTCCAATGTACAGGTAAGCAAAAACCGAAGCTTTTTGAAAAGGCGGAAGGCTAAGGGGTTAAAAGGAATACAGCCAATAATATAGAGAGTGTGGTTGGAAAAATTTAAATAACATTAAGCTGAAAGATTTAAAGAACATAAAATAAAAATTATACTGATAGTATGGTGTCTCCTAACCAATAATTGTAGATGTTTTTAACAGAATGTTCTTGAAAGAAACAAAAGAAGATAATAGGCTTCAAAGAGAGTAGCCGAAACAGAACGAAAGAGTATCTCGCTTAAGAGATTAAAAGATGAAGAAAGATCGTTGAAGAGAAGTTCGGGAAAATTTGAAGCAGGCTGATAGTTTAAGAAAGAGAGGTTAATCACGGATGTTAGATATCAAGAGTGAACATAAATAACCCTTGACTGCAATACGAAGATGATGAAGCGGTCAAGGGTTATTTGTTTTTTGGAGCAATAGACTTTCATTTTTGATAAAGCTATTGACAAAAGGGCATAATTTTGATAAAATATTATGGTGTGATAAATATTGACGGGGTGTGGCACAGTTTGGTAGTGCGCATGGTTCGGGTCCATGAGGCCGCTGGTTCGAATCCAGTCACTCCGACCATATCGAGTGTTCATAACGGATTTGAGTTATGGACACTCGATTTTTTGTAATTTCGAGTTTCTTCGTTATGTATGGAGCAGGTTTTAAAGCCTGCTCTTTTGTTTTATGCGGATTTGGTAATATACTCGACAGCTACACCTTTTCGTGTATCTGCCTTGTAATTACTTCCGCATTCGGGTATCTCAATATACCCAATGAATTTGTAATGGATCATAATCCTCTGACTGCGATTCTTACCAACACCTTCGGTTTCATAAACCGTTATCTCGTCTATGAGTTCACGAAGAAGTGGTGCAGTCAGTTTTTGCATTTCCATAAATCTTCGGATAGCGTTGATAAATCTGTCTTTGTTCTGTTGCATTGTACCAAGATTGTTTATCCTTTCGTTTAGGGATGCAATCTTGGTTTTCAGCTCCATACGCTCTACTTCGTATTTGTGGGATAACTGCATAAACCACTCATCCGTTACCTTGCCCGAAACATTGTCCTCGTAAAGCTTTTCGTAAAGCTCAGCAACCTTTTGGTTTCGTGCCGTACACCGTTGCAGTTCGCCCTGCAAGGCTTTTTGCTCATTGATAATATCCTTTTGTGTCTTTTGAGCAAGTAGGTCTGCAAAGGCTTCCTCGTCGCTCTGTAAGAACTTTGCCATTCGCTTTAGTTCAAGCATTACCACTTGCTCTATGGCATCAGCACGGATATAGTGCCGTGTTTCGCAAGTTCCTCTTGTATCCACCTTGTAATTGGAGCAACTGAAATATTGAATATCCTTGTTTATGGTGTTTACGTGCGACCATAACTTGCTACCGCAATCAGCACAGTAAAGCAAATCGCAAAACATATTCTTTTCGGCATTGTCTGCTTTCGGTGCTCGACGTTTGGTTTTCTTGGTGAGCTTCTGCACCGATTCAAAGGTTTCACGGTCAATTATTGGATCGTGCACATTCTTGAACACCGCCCAATTTTCTTCAGGATTAGGGATACGGGCTTTGTTCTTGAACGACTTTGAATAGGTCTTAAAGTTGATTACATCACCGCAGTATTTCTGTTGAGCAAGTATCTTGGCTATGGTGGATTTGCACCATTTATAAGGATTGGGTTGTGCTTTCTTTCCGCCTCTGCCAAGACCTTTTTCTCTCCAATATGCCATCGGGATTAACACCTTTCGTTCTTGAAGGATTCGGGCAATGGTTTCGTTGCCTTTGCCCTCCAAGCACATACGGAATATATCTTGCACCACTTGTGCGGCTTCGGGATCTATAACCCATTTCTTTTTGTTTTCGGGCGATTTCAGATACCCATACGGCGGCTGAGATAACGGCTCTCCTGCGTTACCACGAAGTCTGTGGGAGCTTCTGACCTTACGGCTAATATCTCTTGCGTACATTTCATTCATAACGTTACGAAAAGGTGCAAGTTCGTTTTCACCGTCTGCACTGTCTACACAGTCATTTACTGCTATGAAGCGAATATTTCTATCGGGAAAGTAGGTGTCGGTGTAATATCCTACTTGCAGATAATCTCTGCCGAGTCGGGACATATCCTTTACGATAATCACACTTACGTATCCCATCTCAATATCCTCAAGCAATTTTTGAAAGCCGGGGCGGTTAAAGTTTGTTCCCGTATAGCCGTCATCCACATAACTGCGGGTGTTAGAAAAGCCGTGTTCCTTTGCGTATTTCTGCAACAGCTTCTTTTGATTCACGATAGAGTTGCTATCGTTATCCGTTCCGTCATCACGTGATAGTCGGCAGTATAAAGCAGTTATGCCGACGTTGTCTTTTTTCTTCGACTGCATTTAGTCCTCCTTCCCGGCAGTCGAACACACATATTCTACTGCCATTTTACTCGGTGGTGATTCATCCGTCAAAGGTACGAAATCACTTGTTACAATTCTTTTGAAACGGTCGGTAATTGTCGGATGATTTTTAACTTTAGAAGTCATAAATGACGAACCGACGATATACTTGACTCCGTTTATCACATACTCATTTTCTTGTTGTGCAAGACCACATATAAATTTCATAATACTTCATTACCTTTCATCACGATTTTTTCTTGCTCGCTCACGGCGTTTATAATCTTCGCCAATGAGCTTTAGGATTGCATTATATACATCTTTTTGGGTATAACTTTTAGGGAAGAAACGGCGGACATCTTCAAAAGGAAAACTGATGCGTTCCTTTTGATTTACCTTTTCTTCGCTCATAACGGCGAAGATCTTATCCGCATTAAGCTGACCTGCTTGGGATAATTTCTTTAGCCGTACTGCCTGTGAGAGTGACGGAGTGCAGTCCTCACTATCAATGTACTCATTAAATCGTACTGCTCCTGCTCGACAAGATAGGACAGTTCCACAGCAGGAGTAAGTGCGATTCGTTCTTCATCCACAAGCTGTAACAGTTCGGGGATAAGATTGGTTAAACGGATATACCGAAACACTTGGTCACGGCTTTCGTTTGCTGCCTTGCCGATCTCAGTAGCGGTATCCGACTTTGTCGCAACTTGCGACGAGGTTAAATCGGTTCGTTTGCCTTGCTCTTTCAAAGCCTCCATTTTCATTTTGTAAGCAAAGGCTTTTTCGCTCGGCAATATCCGTTCTCTGTGTAGGTTGCTGTCCACAACGGCAATCGCCGCTTCGGGTTTGGTATAGGGATAAATTAAGGCGGGTACAACCATCAGTCCCACCCTTTTACTTGCGTGCAATCTTCGGTGTCCCGCTATTACTTCGTATTCATCGGTTGTGTTATCTTTCTGCCTTACTATTAAGGGCGAGATAATGCCTTGCGACTTAATACTTTCTACAAGCTTGTCCATATCCTCATTGTCTGTGACCTTGTACGGATGACCGTCAAAATCGTGTAGCTTATCTATGGGGATACGGGCGGATTTTTTCTTTTTGCTTTCGTTTGGGATTTCATACTGTGTCATAGATTTTGATCTCCTTTCTTTGTTTGATTTCGTAGAATTGGGTTTTAGGGATATCCCTAACGAGTACTGTTTTGCGCCGATAGGAGTACAAACAGTCTGCTCGCTAAGATGATGCAATTACTCCGAGCCTGTTCGAGGTTAATTACTCCTATTAGGCGCTTTGCCGTTCTCCCGAATGTCCGTTAATTCCTAACCCATAGCATCTTGCTACACATCGTTTTCGCTCGCTCTTTATGAGGTCTTAGCGTAGTATCTACATTCGGTAACGGGTATTCAATTTTCAAAGTGCAACTGAGGTTATATGTCACATTCATATTTCGGCTAAGTAGTCCGAGAAAAGACAAAAAGCCGTTATGTATCAACACTAATCATCGACGGGAGCGTTTAGCTCTCGCTTCAAATCAGATGCTCATACATAACGGCTTTGAATTAATTCAAAAGACCATACTGTTTGTGTCGGCTCAACTCCACCTTAAACAGTACAAAAAATTCACGGTGGCGAGTCACGGCTTTCTCAAAAGAGATCGCCGGCGGTATAGCGGACTTGTACCTAACTATACCTCTACGAGGACATCATATTCAGTTGTATTCCCTCTATGAGGGTATTTCAGTATACACGATAGAACATTCGTTTGTCAAGTGGTTTTTATAAATAAAAACAATTTTCGAGTTAACAATATCCTTTATTAGAACGTAAAAATTAACAGATGATATAATAGTATAAATCTTCCCTATTAAACCTGTTTTTTCGGGAATAGATCACCCGTGATTAAGCTTATTTATAATAGCATTCATACAAGTCTCGTATAATAGGATTTTTAATATCTAATTTAGGAAATGAATTGTTTTTTATTAAAGATATAAACTCTTCTCTTTCTGTTTGCGACAATTTTTTAAAATTGGTTTTCCATTTATTAATTTGAGCAGAGTTCTGTTTTCTTTTTGTTATATATAACTCGGGCATATAAATCAACTCTATAAATTCATCATAATTGCGTCCGAAAGCAAGTTCAAAATAATCCTTTTTGGGACCTACAACAGCATGAGTTGCATTTAATATACACTGAACTCCTCTTAACATTTTTGAATTCCAATGTTTTCCCACATATTTTCTATCTTTGCAATGTTCCCCAGAGATAGGCATATATTTCATAGGAAAAGACCAAATGCTCGTTTCTAAACCTTGCAAATTAAATTCTTCATTTAATTCAATGTTAATTTTAAGTCTATCATACAATTCTTTAGGTGTGTCATTAAAATTAAAAAGTATGTAATTTGAAAGAGTCTTTATTTTATATTTTGCAGCAAGTTTTTGTGCTCTTACATATATCTTAACATTTTCTTCATCAGCATGATCAAATGCGATTCTTAATGGATGAATCTCCAATCTTGCCAATTGTGCCATCTTATCTTCTGTTAACAATCTTGCATCAATACCTTGATTAAAATCAACTCTTCTATTTTGATGAACAACTCGTTTACCTTGAACTTTTCTGTATGATTTATTGTTTCTTTCAAAACCCAAAGAAACTAAATCATCTACTATTTCAGTCAATCTGCTTGATGCCAGTATATTATTATCCATTAGCATCAAATCACGCTTTTCTCCATATAAAGTATTAATTTCTTTAATTTGACCTTTAATATCAAGATATTCACAATATTTTGGTTCTAAAACACTTACAGCACAAAAAGCACATTTTCTTATACAGCCTTTTGTTGTTGATGTAATATAGGCATTTTGTACTTCATATTCATATTCAAGATAAGGGTTGTTATCCTTGCTAATTATAGAATAATCTGGTGTTATACGATCTATAGGAACAAGCTCGTGGCCTAACATATTAGACTTATCTAATAACCCAGACATAATAGTAATTCCTTTAATTTCAGGCTCACTTCTAAGTTCTTGCTCTAATAATGTAGCCAAAATACCACCAACATAAATATTACCGGGTTGCTCAACAGATTTGTAATAATATTTGATCGTTTCTATAGTTTTTTTCCAATAAAATGTAAATAAAGTAGTAATATAAATTCTATCCCACTTTTTTGATTTAAGTTCCTTATTTTTTCCTTTTACGAAAATAACATTATCTCCTACGCTCTTGTGATAAGCACTAATTTTCATCAACCCTAAAGGAGGATATTTATTTTTATAATCAGCTTCAACTAAAAGAATATCCATTTATACATTCCATCTCATTTCACTATTTATGGGTATCTATATATTTCTCAATTAACAGTCTTGTGTTTTTCCATCCGCTAACGAGATTGGTTTCAGAAACGCAAGCACTTGTATCTGAATGAATCCAAGTATTTAACAAAGTGATATAGTCCTCTTTATTTACTTGTGCTTTCAATACGCTATGTTCTTTATTATCTATAATATTCTTTGTTCTAAGAACATTTAGACATCCATTATATGTACTGGGCAAAGTATTAGAATTGAAAGAAACCCCGCCTTCAGCATCAATCCATAGTTTCAAAACACATTCCAATAAAGCTCTGCATAACGCAGCCGATGCAAACGGAAATTCTTTAATGTTTAGAGATTCTAATTCAAGTAATATTTGCTTACCTTTTTCATTCAAACATTCATAGTCAGCATCTGCATATTTTTTGCCAAGTTGCAAAGCAGCTTTTTCAATTAAGGTTTTTCTCGTTAAGCGACGAGGCTCGCCGGTTGCCGGAAGTTCATCAACTACAGATTCATTGTTGCTGTTATTGGTATCATTTTCTGATTGAATATCTTGTGTAGATACCTTTCTGTCGTTTTCCTTATTTTTAGATACATATGTGACAGATTGTTCTTGATTGGTAGGTGTTTCCTTAACTTGTGTTTTAAATTCATCTGCAAGGTTGCCTACATAATTATCAAAATCTTTTTTGAATCTAAAATTGTCGGTAGCAGAATTGCATATTAAATCAGATACTAGTTTTGATAGCATTAGTAATACTTGCTCTTCTGTATCTTTATATACTATGGAATTGCTAGAATCAAACGTTATGTTGTATACTTCTTTAAATTTGGCAAAGCCTACTACTCTTTCTAATTTTGATATCCAGCGATTTGTATCCATCGCTTTTACCAATGATGTATCTGTCTTGGGATTTTCTTTCAAAAACTCTACTATAGAGTACGCTCTACTTTTATTTCCTATAGCAGCCTCCGCTTTCATTTTTGCTTGGTAATCCCATTGTTTACGCCCAATACCACCATTAACATCTTGATGAATTTTATATAAAAAGTGTTTTGCATCATCAGCTTTATTATAAACAACACATTGGATTTCATTGATGCTGCATTCAAGTTTATATATTTCGCTTACAAACGACACTTTTTCCAATATTCTGTCGTTATTCTTGTATTGTGTCATCAATTTTATACAGGTGACACGCCTATTGCCTTCGTACACAACATATTTTTTTAAATCATCATCAAAGCAAACGATAGGCATTTCAAAAGGGTTTAAACCATCTTCAACAATATCCTTTGATAAGTTTAACATTTCTTTTGTTGGTGCGCCAGTAACAACATTGAACATACAAATTATTGCATCTATTTCATCATCCGCATCGTTTATATATCTATAGTTTTCAGGATTTACATATAGTTCGTTGATTGATATAACCTTATATTCGTACTCTCTCATTTTAACCCTCCTATTTTCTAAACACGAACAAATACTCGTGTGCTATAAGCAAAAAATTATATTTTACACTATTGGTTTTCCAATATCCTGTTGCCTTACAATTATGTTGTTCTTTGATAATCAGTTCTTTCAACTTAAAACCTGCTTCTTCAAATATATGCATTACATTAAATGACATCGGTATCATATGACCTTTTTGGCGTGTATCACCCATAAGAACTGCACAGAACTTGTCCTTTTTTAAAACACGGTAGCTCTCTGAAGCAACCTTTTTCATTTCCTCAAGAAAATCTTTTACCTTTAACAAAGATAAATCTTCAGGAATATATTCGCTGTATTGAATAATATCAGCATAAGGTGGGTGGGTACAGATCAAATCAATGCTATTATCTGGCACGAAATCAAGATTTCGTGCATCACCCTTATGAAGATACACTTTACCGTTTGCACCTTCGTGTTCAAATGCAGTTTTTTCTTTACAACGAGCAAGAGCAACATCATTAACATCTACACCGATAATGTTTCTGTTTAGTAATTTCGCTTCTACAAGGGTAGTACCACCACCCGCAAACTGATCGAGAACCAAATCGTTCTCTTTTGAATAGCGGAGCAGAATGTTTCGAGGGATATATGGCGACCAATTACCACGCCATTTCGCATCGTGTGTCGCCCAATCACCACGTTTTGGAAAAGACCAATGTGTAGTCATTTCTAACTCAAAATCTTCCGGCTCCCATTTTGTTATTTTCTTTGCCATTATTTAAAAACCTCGCTAATTACACCATCTTCCAAATCCTTAATGTTGTAGATGTGCTGCATAACATCAAAAGTTTCTTCGAGGTTGTTTCGTGCACTTGTCCATCCTTTTCCATCGGTAAACCAAACGAATGTAAAACCGTCGATTTCTTCAGTTTCCCACGCAAGAGTTTTATAACTTCGTGCAGTTTCGTTCAACTTACTACCGCCGCTTCCATAGAAGTTAGTTTCAATACCGTAGATCATATTTGGTGTATTAACGACAAAATCAAAGCGTTTTTCCATCTTGCCTTGGTTGGAAATAGCGGATAAATCTATGTTCCATTTGTCTGTAATTTGGTGTATATACATTTCCTTGAAGTAATTAACACCTTTTAAGAAACCTGCTTTTTGAATAAAGCTCTCGACCAAATCTTCCATAAGGTGACCGCCACGATTCTTGCGGCCGTTGGAATCAAGACCTGTTTCAACGCCCGTTACATAGTCAACCAAATTATTCACGATATGATTTTCTAACAAATCAAACAATCCGGTTTCCCGCATAAAATATTTGTATCTTTCGTAATGAGCGTGACTGTTCGGCGGATACTTTCCAAAATCAAATTGGAATAAATGCCCACCATTTTCATCCTGACAGTATATTTCATTTGCTCTAACTGCTAAGAGTAGAGGGATACACTTCAATACTTCAGGATATTTTCTCAGCAAATTCTCAAAATCAGCCTCAATATTTTTAGAGCCGATGAGAGAATTTAAGATATTAAGTTCGACCTTGATATTATCGACGTTTCTGTGAACCTTTTCAAAATCTATGTAATAACCATAATCTGCGATACTATCACGAAAGCTTGATAACCACGCATTAAAATCTCTATTTGACATATTAACCCCTTCTTCCACCAAATCCGGCCGTAGAGATAATTTTGAAAATATCTCTGTCAGCTTCAAGCAATTCCTCTATGATTTTACCAAACATATAGGCATCTGCTCTATTAGTCTTTTCTTGCACTGCTAACAATTCCATTAAAACATACAGAAATTCAACATCGTATTCACCAAAGGCATTCAGATCAAAATACTGTTCTATTTCAATATCTTTTTCGCCATTTTCAATTAAACCCTTCAATGTTTCAAAGTCGTTGTTTGAAAGAGGAACACAAGTATTCCAACAGTTTTGTATAGCTAAAAGATACTTCTTTGCAAGTTCTTCATTCCCTTGCATTTTCATCAAAATATCTACTACCCAATGGATATGCTTCGGCGTTCTAATGCGTTTTCCGTCTTTTTTGTATTTAATTACAATATCAAACTGAGATAAATTTCCTTGAAAAACATAAATAATATAATCGGTGAACACAAATTCTATAATTGCCTTTTTCGTGCCATTTTCTATAAGCTGAGTACCTTCTCTAATATCCATATCAATTCTCCTTAAAAATTGCTAATAAGCAACTCTTTAATTTTTCCTCTTGCTTGCGCTTGGCAGTTAATCATTCGTGTTGCTTCAACTCGTTTGATTTTATGAGCTGAATAAATGTTATCAAAGAAATCATCTTCTGTATTTGAGTTCTTTGGATCGGAATTACTAATAACGACTTTTGCACCTTTTCTATGCATATCATCAACAAATCGTGCAAGTTCAATTTGTTCCTCGTCATTAAACAAGTTCTCGGTATATGCAGTAAAACTTGCTGTATCGGTAATAGGTCTGTATGGAGGATCAAAATAAACAAATGTATTTTCGTCAATAAAGTCAGCCGACTCTCTGTAATCTCCACATACAATAGTAACTCTCTGCAATTTCTCGGATACTGCTCTGAGGTTGTTTTCATCACAAATCATAGGATTCTTATATGCTCCCATAGGAACATTAAACAAACCTTTTTTATTTACACGGAACAGACCATTAAAACAGGTTTTATTAAGAAAAATCATCAATGCCGCTTTTTCAATATTGATATTCTCGTTTCCATTGACTTTTAAGTCGTTAAAATTCTCACGCTTTTCCATATAATATGCTTTGCGTTCTTCCGTATCTAACGGAATAAAATCATTCTGCATAGCGTAAAGCATTTCTATCAGTGCATTAATATCATCACGAATAATGCGATACGTATTAATAAGTTCAGCATTAATATCGCTAATATAAACTTCTTCTAAATCGTATTTGCTAAGTATGTCAAATAAAACAGCACCGCCTCCTACAAATGGCTCAGCATATTTTGTAATATGACCATCTGCAAAAGGATAATAGCGTTCAATTTCTTTAAGGAGCTGACCTTTACCACCTGCCCATTTCAAGAACGGTTTGACAGCTTTTTCTTCACTTTTGTTGTATCGTGTACTTCTTGCATCTATCGGTTTTTCTGCCGAAGTAGGTATAATCCACATATTACCCACCATAGTCGCTTCAGCAATTCTTTGCTCTGAACACAAAACTGCTACTCTTCTTTGAGATATGCCCCACTTATCAGCGGCTTCTCTTGCAGACATAAATTCCATAACAACCTCCTGAATACATTGAGTTCGTACTTGTATAATATTATATTCTAAAACTTGTATAATATTATATTCTAAAACTCGAATAATAGCAATACCATTTTCAAAAAAGATTGTAAACTTTTTTATTGCTCTATAAAAAGTTTAGTGGCGGCAGAGATTTCTCCCTGCCGCCATGCTTCGGTTAGTTGTAAATTATATCATTATTTACGATTTCTGTGGCTCTGCTGCGGATGTTATTCATCCGAACAACCCACTCCATTTGATTGTCGGCTTTGAGTTGTTCGGTCACACCCTCGCATTCTGCCATCTGTTTTACGAGCCGAAAAAACATATCCTCAGCCTGTTTGTCAATGTCAGTAAGGTGGTCATTCAATTTACCGCTTGTCAGCAGATTAATGTAAAGGATTTTCCTATGCTGCTTTATGTATCTAAGATGTCGTTGTCCCTACAAGCCGATAGGCTTATCTTCTTGTTCGGGGAGTTTCAGATCAGGCAAGTAATAATCACCTTGCAGAGTGTAACCGATACCCGTCTGTTCGTTGTAAATACGCTTTTCCATAATTAAGTCTCCTTGTAAACCGCTTTGAATTTCTTTTGTTTTGCATTAAGGATTTTGAGTAACACTTCATCAACTGCATCGGTATATTTGCCGTTTGCAATAAGTTTGTTTCGCTTTTCATTAAGGCAGTTGATAATCGTTCCTCTTTCATAATCATCAAGAGCTATGTAATACTTCTTTGACATATCTTTCACTCCTTCAGTAAATCCTTAAACGGTGCTTCAGTTGATACAAAAGTATCGTATGCAAAGTTAGCTCCCAATCGAAATCCCATAATAAAACTGTCGAGATTCGATTCTCCGTTGACGATACTCCAAGCATTGACAAAATCAAGAAATTTCTTTTTGTTTTCACCCGTGAGTGCTTCAGTTAGAAATTCCTCGTTGAGCATTAGGACTTCCATCTGCTTTTGAACTGTTTTGTTCTGCTTAGTGCTTCGTGCTTGGGGATCAATGTTACCGTAATAGAATTCTTCAATAAATTTTGACATAATCTTGTTTCCTCGTTTCTGTAATTTTATTTTACGAAGAAACCTTGAAATACACAAATGTGTGAGTAAAAAATATGTGTGTTTCTGCCGGATATTCAATACTTTTTAATCAAGTCCGTTATGAACACCCGCACCAGAAAAAACGACAGGTTTGACCTGTCGTTTTTTCAACGAAATAAATCCTTGGCGGGATTTGTGAAATGCACTTCGTGCGTGAAATATTGCTTCGCAATGTGAAATGCCTGCGGGCGTGAGTGGATTTATTTCATTTCACTTGATGCGTTAGCATCAAATTTCACAATTTACGCAGTAAATTATTTCACCGTGAGCGAAAGCGAACGATTTCACTAAAAAATGAGAGGTTTAACCGAGCAGACGAGACGACTATGCGACTGGGGCGAGCGCACCGGTTCGAATCCATTTCCTTCGTTGATTAATAATGAATAATTGTCGTAAAAAAACAAGTTTTCCCGCATTTGCAGGAAAACTTGTTTTTTTATATATTAGTTACCGCAGCCACAGCCACAGCCGCAACCGCAACCGCCTCCACAGTTGCAAAGGAAGAAGAGCACAAGGCAGATAGCGATGATAACCCAGATGTTTTCACAGTCAAAAAGGTTGCACAAGCAATTCATACGGAACCTCCTTTCGGGGAAAGCGGATTGTTCTTTACCCTGATATTATTCTATGCCTGAGGTTCAGAATGGTTTTTTGCCTTTTGGGTGTTTGCAGACAGCGTTTTTTGCTTTTCGGATTAAAGGCGACGGAACAAGGCGCGTGGATATGTTTAATTATGAAAATTCACATAAAAAATTTTTTTGTTTGTGCAAAGTGTTTGCTTTTCTCTCCCTCCGTCATTTCGCTACTGCAAAATGCCACCTCCCTCGTCAGATGGAGGCAAGACGAAGTTTGCGCTATGTTATTATTTGTGCATAGTGGTTATGAGATCCTTCGACTGCGGCGGCATAAACCGCTTTCGCTCAGGATGACGAGCATAGGTTGGTCATTTTGAGCGAGCCTGCGCAAACTAATGTTTTCTGCAAAATTTTAAGGCGAGTCGAAAAATCCCATTAGATTTTTGCAGACATTTATGAGGTCCTTCGACTGCGAGGGCGTTGCCCTCTCCGCTCAGGATGACAATAGAGATGATGTGCCTACGCTCAGGATGACATGTTAAGGTTAGTTTATTTAAGGAATATTCCGCAGAAGAGGTACATGCACATAAGCAGCAGAGTAAAGTTATACGAGGTATAAAACAGCAGCCATACCGCAACACTGCCAAGCAATATAATGCATATAAGGGAGCAGATAGCAACAATATTTTCCGCTGTTTCAAGGTCAAGCTTAAGTGCAAGCAATTTTTCGAGGGACTGCCCGCCGTCAAGGTTTTTGATCGGGAGGATATTGACAAATATAAGCAGAATATTACTTGCGATAAAAAATGAGACGGTATCACTTTCGGGCAGAGCGGAGCAGAGTAATATAAGCAAAATATTTGTCAGAATACCAGCAGAATTAACAAATATATCGGTTTTGTATGAGCTTAGAGACGGAACTCTTTTTATGTCTATACCGAAAGGCAATATTTTTATTTCGGAAATATTTTGACCGCACATTTTCATAGCGGTAATATGTCCTAATTCATGCAGTAAGGCTGCCAAAAAGGGAAGTATTGACGTCAGACTGAAATCCATAAGAAAAATAACCGCAAAAAATGCAAAAGTAGGCAGTCCAATTCTGATGCGAGTTTTTTTAACCATATTTAACCACCGTCATAAGTATTATTATACCTATTAAATAGAATATTATTTTTTTCAAATTGCTTCACACCAATTTTCTTTTTTTGTTTTGTATATATATGATTTTTTGATTTATTTTATGAATTTTAACTTGGGCGTGTTTGTTATTTTAAAAAGTGTCTGAAACAGTTAGCTGAAATTTATTGTTATTATAAAAATTATTTAAAATGTTGGTTAATTTGATGGATTTTGTGTTGACAAATTGGATATATTGACATATAATGTATTGTATATTTAGTGTAAAAGGAGAGAAAATTGTGAACAGAGATCACATAAAAACAGTAAAGTTCGGCGGCAGCTCTTTGAGTGATGCAAATCAGTTTAAAAAGGTTGCTGATATAATACTTTCCGATAAAAACAGACGATATGTTGTTCCGTCAGCTCCGGGAAAGCGTTACAAGGATGATGTTAAGGTAACGGATATGCTTTACAAGTGTAATTCACTTGCAGAGAGAGATGAGTCGATAGATGTTTATTTTGACGGAATTAAGAAGAGATACAATGAGATAATACAAGGTCTCGGACTTAAGGATTTTTCTCTTGAGGAAGATTTCGAGACCGTAAAGACCAATATAAAAAATAAGTCCGGCAGCGACTATGCGGCAAGCCGCGGCGAATTTCTGAACGGCAAGATACTTGCAGCATATCTCGGCTTTGAGTTTATAGATGCCGCTGATGTTATCTTCTTCAAGGAAGACGGCAAATTTGACGAAGACAAGACAAACGCAGTTCTGAAAGGTCTTCTCAAGACTCACGAAAAAGCTGTAATTCCCGGCTTCTACGGTTCTATGCCTGACGGAAAGATCAAGACATTTTCAAGAGGCGGCTCTGATATAACAGGTTCGATAGTTGCAAGAGCGTGTGATGCAGATATCTATGAAAACTGGACAGACGTTTCAGGTTTCCTTATGGCTGACCCCAGAATTATTGACGACCCTAAGCCTATCGAGGTTATAACATACAGAGAGCTTCGCGAGCTTTCTTATATGGGCGCTACGGTTCTTCACGAGGATGCTATATTCCCAGTAAGAACAGTTGGTATTCCCGTTCAGATCAAGAATACAAACGAGCCCGATGCTCCCGGAACGCTTATCGTTCCCAAGACCGACGTTGTTGACAGCGAGCGTGTAATTACGGGTATAGCAGGTAAAAAGAATTTCTCTGTTATCACTCTTGAATTGGATATGATGAATTCTGCCGTAGGCTTTGGCAGAAAGGTACTTGAGGTGTTTGAGAGACACGGAATGGTGTTTGAGCATCTTCCCTCGGGTATTGATACCATGAGCGTTGTTCTCAGCACAAGTCAGCTTGAGGGACACCGCGAAGAGCTTATAAACGAGCTTTGCCGCGAGGTTGAGCCCGACTGCATCTACATAGAAGATAACCTTGCGCTTTTGGCTGTAGTAGGACGCGGTATGGTTGGTGAAAGCGGCACTGCGGCGAGAGTATTCGGTGCAATCGCTAAAGCAGGTATCAATCTCAGAATGATTGACCAAGGTTCGAGCGAATTAAACATAATTGTCGGTGTTGATGAGGGCGATCTCGAAAACGCAATGAAGGCAATTTATGAAGAGTTTGTAAAATAAGACAATTATTAATAGAACGGGTGAAAAAGTCCCGTTCTTTTTTTTGTTAAACAGAGTATATGAGATCCTTCGACTACGGCGGTGTTACCGCCTACGCTCAGGATGACGATAGTAATTATATTCCTTTGCTTAGGATGACGAGCATAGTTTGGTCATTTTGAACGAGCCTGCAAAAAGTAATGTTTTTTGCACAAAAGTAAGGCTTATGGGGGATAAGTAACAGGATATATTTAGAAATATTTCATAGAAATGTACAAATTGTAAATGTTTTTTACAAGAAAGCCCTTTACAAAGTAAAGCAATAGTTGTATAATATATACTAAGTATAGTAATATTTAAAGGAGAAATGGTTTTGCGTATAAAGGAATGGAAGCCTTATGTGCTTCGTATTATAGATATGTTTTTGGCTGTTGCGGCATTGATTGTAGCAGAGTTAATTTTCTGCTCTAATATTTTTTCTGAAGATAAGCTTTCAGTCGTAGCTGTTTTGGGCATAGCTATTCAGGCAGTCATTTATGTAGTGGCTCTTTATATTTTAAATATTTATAAAATTATATGGTATTATTCAACCTTGCAGGAAATGATGAAGCTGATAATAGCCTTAGTTTTTTCTCAGATGGTATCGTATGTTATACATATTTCAGTGGGATTGGCTTTGTCATCAGAGCTTGGCGCGGTTGATTACTTAAAGATACATCTTATTGCAGGAGTAATATCCATAGCGCTTATTGTTGCTTTCCGCACGGTAATATATACCATCGAGCGCAAAAGGAAAATAGTCTTGTTCAGTATCGATGACTCAGAAGAAGAGACAAATACTATGGTAATAGGCGCGGGAGATGCCTGTTATTGGTTTATAACCGAAATGAACGCAAAGCACGGTGATGAGTATAACGTCAGGTGCATAATTGATGATGATCCCGCTAAACACGGTATGCTGTTTGACCGCGCGCCGGTCGTAGGAAACAGATATACTATAGAAGAGAACGTAAAAAAATATAAGATAAAAAAGATCATATTTGCCATTCCCTCGTGCCCGTCGGCAGACAAGACTGAAATATTAAGCATTTGCGCAAAGACTAACTGCGCGGTAAAAACTATGCCATCAATATATCAGATGGTTGAGGGTGGTCTTGGTGATGACAAGGATTTTGTAAAGCAGATAAGAGACGTTGAGATAGAGGATTTGCTGGGCAGAGACCCCATTAGAATAGACCTCGACTGTGTAATGAATTATGTAAGTAACCGTGTTGTAATGGTTACAGGCGGAGGCGGCTCTATAGGCAGTGAGCTTTGCCGTCAGATAGCGGCATACAACCCCAAGAAGCTTATCATATTTGACATATACGAGAACAATGCGTATGATATACAGCTTGAGCTTAAGCGCAAATATCCTATGCTCGACCTTGTAACACTTATCGGTTCTGTCAGAGACAACAAGAGAATGGATATGGTGTTTGAAAAGTACAGACCCGAGGTGGTATATCATGCCGCGGCGCATAAGCACGTGCCGCTTATGGAAGACAGTCCCAACGAGGCTATAAAGAACAATGTATTCGGAACCTTGAATACCGTTCAGATGGCTGACAAGTTCAAAGTAAAGAGATTTGTTCTTATATCGACTGACAAGGCAGTAAATCCCACAAATATTATGGGCGCAAGCAAAAGAATTTGCGAGATGATAGTTCAGTCATATAACAGAGTGTCCGATACCGAGTTTGTAGCGGTAAGATTCGGAAATGTTCTCGGCAGTAACGGCTCTGTAATTCCGCTGTTTAAAAAGCAGATACAAAACGGCGGGCCTGTTACGGTAACCCACCCCGATATAATCAGATATTTTATGACTATTCCGGAAGCAGTGTCCCTTGTATTACAGGCAGGCGCATCCGCAAAGGGCGGAGAGATATTTGTTCTTGATATGGGACAGCCGGTAAAGATACTTGATCTTGCCGAAAACCTGATAAGGCTTTCGGGATTTGAGCCCTACAAAGATATTGACATAAAATTTACAGGGCTTCGCCCCGGTGAAAAGCTTTATGAAGAGCTTTTGATGAGCGAGGAGGGGCTTAAGGCTACCGAAAACAAGCTCATTCACATAGGAAAGCCTATTGAGTTTGACGAAGAACACTTCTTCGGCGTTTTGCATCAGATGAAGCATTGTATGTGCGATGATTCGGTCGATATGCGTTCTCTTGTAAAGGAAATCGTTCCTACATTTATAATTAGCAAAAATGTGTAATTTAATAACATAACGCAAAAAGAACGGGTGAAATAAAACCCGTTCTTTTTGCATAGTCTTTGTTATCTATGACATGAGAGGATGCGAGGTATGTGAGAAGTATTTGCATAAATTTATGAGATCCTTCGGCTGCGGCGGCATATACCGCCTCCGCTCAGGATGACGATAGCGGTGCTGGGTTTACGCTCCGTATGACGAGCATCGCACGTTTAAATATTTAATATCAGGTAGGGACAGGCGTCCTCGACTGTACGTAAAAAAAACTATCTCACTCAGCTTTATGTTCTGTGCTTTGTCAGATATTTTACGTCAACAGCTCCCGTAACAGGCCCTTCGGGCAGAGTTGAAATAACTGCTCGGTTCTTTTTTATTTCCCGAACATACAGCAGACTTGAGTAAACAAAGTCTGCAAACCTTTTATCTGTTCCGTAGATTGTGGCATTCGAAGCTATTTTTACGAGGTCACCGCCCCTTACGGTCTTTAAGTCAGCCGACGGAGAGGGAGTCAGTATAGCATCTACTAATGACTGTACTGCATCATAGCTGTAGCCTGCGTTTGTAATTCTTTCTCTGCGCTCGTTTCCGACTCCCCATTTTCCCGCGATAACTTCTTTTGCAAGGTCTGATACTGTTTTTTTGACGGCACTGACAGGAATGTTATTAATTGTTTGTGTATCAAACCCGTTGAACCCTTTTTCTTTGATAAGCTTGGGATAATCGAAATACATATAATTCTGGTCGCAAACAATTCCGGCAACAGTATTTTTTCGGATAAGATTTGTTTCGCCGCCGAACTGCCAAAGTCCGAGAATTTTTTTGTTTTGATAGGTACAATCTTCAGCCCATTGCGCGACCCAATGGGTATAGTCGGAAAGTTCATTGTCGTTCATATATGCAGAGAATGCGTAAACGGTTGAATAAATTCCAACAAAGCATTTCTTTTCTTCAAGATAAGAACACCATTTTTTTATGATTTCGGTTAAGGTTTTTTTACCCAGACTCAACATATCGCTGTGTTCGATATCTATAAATATAGGTAGTTCAAACTGTTTTCCTTTCAGAATATTGTTAAAAAAGTATTCAGCTTCAAAAATTGTGTCGTTAACCGAAAGTGCCCTGCTGAACCAATATGCACCGACGGGGATATTCAACTTCTTTGCGGCAGAGTAATTTTGTTCAAATTTGCCGTCTTTATAAAGACCGTCATCTCCGCCGCCACCTTTTAGTATGGCAAAGGAAACGCCTTCTTTTTTTGCGGCATTAAAATCAAAATCCCCCTGCCATTTGGAAACATCAATTCCAAACCGTTTCATAAAGCTTCTCACCCCTTATTTTTCGGTCGGTTGGTTTGCGGAGTTGTCGGGAGCATTAACTGAGCCTGACGTATGCTCCGCATCAACGATACCTTCACCCAGTATATAAGCTATGCAGGTAGCGCCCGACATAATTATGCCTGCGATTTCGGCAGCCACACTTTCGGATACGCCAAACGATATAAGCAATGGGGTAACAAAACCTATAACCGCCATCCAGAATTTTCTGCTTGTAAGCTTTTTCTTCCAGTTTATTTTCAAAATCAGCACCTCTTTCTTATTTGTGATAAATTTCAAGGTCGGAAATGCGGTGATTTACGACCTTCAGATCCTCGTCAATGACTGCGTTATGTTTTTCAAGACTGTATACGCGGTCAATGACCTTGTTGTGTTTGTCCACCTTTTTTTCCAGTTGTTCAATTCTGTAGTTCATAAGCTTGGTATTTATCATAATACCTGCAACAGTTCCGAGAAAGCTTCCGACAACACCTGCTAAGGAAGTAATTACTTCGACCGTCATGATAACATTCCTCCGCACAGGAGAATAATGTTTTTGTCTTTTGCGGCTGACACAGCTTTTTTTGCAAGCTTTTTATGATTTAACAATTGTTCAGTATTTTTTGTGGGCATAAAAGCATCTCCTTTATATTTTATTCGGTGTATGGGACAGGGGTGAAAGCTTAAGATCGTTTATATTTAGCCTCAAAGTAGGCTTCAATAAAGTCTTTATCAATACCCATAGAGAGTGCCTTATATCTGACCATCTCATCATCTTCGTAGTTGTAGTCCAATGCCGAAACAGTCTCATATTCGCCTCCGTTTCCAAGTAGAACGTAAAGCTCATCTTCGCGCAGAGTTTCGCGGTTCTTCTCGTTAAATTCAGCCCAGAACTGAGCATCCTCATTTTGCAGTTTTTCGCGTTCCAAACGGAGCTTATAGGCGTTGACCCTTTTATCTAAGTCAGCCTGCGCCTGCTTGTAAGCCATTTCTGCCTCGAACTGAGCCTGATTTTGCTGTGCGGCATAGTATTTATATCCCAATTCGGCATTGGCAAGCTCTCTTTCCTGTTCTGCCATAGCAATCTTGTAAGCCGACTCCCATTCGCTGTCCTGAATATTTATATCATTTTTGTATTCCTGCAAATAAAGGTCGCGCAAAGAGTTTACCTCGTCATTATAGAAGCTGTATCTGTCAAGGTATCTCGAATATTCTTCCTTGTCTTTTGCCGTAAGATAACCCAGTTTGCTTTCCAATCTGTCAAGCTCATCTTCATAACGCGAGTAAGCGGCGGCATAAAGCTCGGGAACGACATCATTAAGCTTGCCGAGATAGCTGTTATAGGCGTTTATTCCGGCGGTCTGGGCGTATGAGTTCCCGTAACCGCCCGTCAAGGCAGATGCATTGCCCACCGAATCCTCCATAGCCTGTTTCCCCTGCGCGGTATATGTTTTTTTGTACTGAGAATAGAGTGGATCGGCTTGAACGTTGTAGGTAAATTCTTCGGGATTAAATAATTCGTATTCAATTCCGGAAAGTATATCATCATCAGAAAAGGAATAATCATCCGGTTTTTCGGTTTCTTTGTAGGTGTTGTAGTTTTCGTATGCATCTTTGACCTTTTGACTTTCCTCGTATTTTTTCTTTGTAAGAGACGAAGCCATATTTTTATCACTCCTTTTTTATGTCAAGCATAAACATAATGCTTTCAATGTATTTCGGCGGAAATGTAATTCCTGCAAGGTCGTCGGGGTCAAGTTTTTCGACCTGCACATCTGTTTCGGCGGAATTTAACTCCGTCAGTTCTTTCAGATAGCTTTCCTCAGAGCCGTTTTTGATGATTTGGGTATCGTTTTCGGTAATCAGATATTTTTCGTTCAACGAGGACTTCATTTCCAGATATTTTTCAATGGCAGAGTCGATAGCCGAGACGTTCTTGCTTATGGCAAGGGCGGTCTTGAAGCGTATGTCTTCTTTTTCGCACAGTTTTTTCATTGGTGTTACACACCTTAATAAGTCGATATATTTTACTTTCATAAATTCCTCCGTTAATAGTTTATAGCGGTATAGTTCCGACGACCTGCCCCGAACCGTTCAAGACAGAAAGTGAATAGGTCGAGTTAGATCTGTTGAGCGCAAAGGAGAACATAGAGTCTCCGACGCCCGAATCAAAAGTAAGAATTCCTGAATTATTTACAAACATACGGCAGTTGACAGTACCGTTTGTGATTATCAAAGGACTGCCCAGCTTTATGCCGTTATAGTTGTTTGTCAGGTCGAGCCGCTTTTCGCTGTCGCAGGTTATCTTACTTGCGGTGATACTGCCGTCGGAAATATAGCTTCCGTTAAAATAACATGAACCGTTTTTCGCTATATAAAAGGTAGTATATCCTGCAGGATTATTGGCTTTCAGCCAGTAATAGTCGGATGATGAAGCCGAATTAAGATAAATTGAGCCGCCTCCGGAATCACTGCTTGATATTCCCGTTTCTGTAAGAGACCAACCGCCGATAGAAGCGGAGAGGGCAGAAAGGTCGGAGACGGAAAGCTTATCGGCTGAAACTGTGCCCGAAATAATGTTGTTTCCGTTGATAACGGTCGTTCCGCTGTCTTCAAGGTCGGTGAATTTTACATAGCCCTTTATGTTTACGGAATCGGCTATAAGGCTTGCGGCATAGCTTGTGAGTGAAAAATCGGTTGCGCTGTTGCCGTCGGAAATGAGCCAGTTTATCTTGTCTGCCGTTTGGGAAACGGTCGTCATTTTGTCTCCTAAGGATATGACATTGTTTTTTGAAAACTCCGCGTTATCGGACGCTGTGGTAATGGTATTTGACAGGCTGTCCGACAGGTTTTCGGTGTCGATGTTGAGCATCATGTATCTCAGCTGGTCGTGCAGGGTTGCAAGATAGCCTCTTATCTTTTCGGCGTTCTGCTTGTCGGAAATATCGGACAGAGAGGGAAGAGAAATATTGAAAAGCATTACATCACCTCGCCGACAATTTCAAAGGTTTTGGTAAGAGAGTATATTCTGCAAGCTCCTCTGCCTTCGATACGCAGTCTCAGGTGGTCGCACCTCGGCGGCAGGAAATAAAGCGCGTATGAGCCGAGAGCCGAGCTTGTGAGAGAGCCGCATTCCTCCCAGATATTGCTTGAGTCAAGCTGAAAATAAAGCTGTACCGAGCTGCCCGCGTCAGCTTCAAAACGCACTTTAAGCTTGTTCAGGTATTTGCAGTCGTCAAAGGACAGACCGATATTACCGCTTTCTGCAAACCATTCAAAAGCATTCTCTTTTTCGGTTGTAGCTGAGTATAGCTTTTGGCATATCTCGGGTATATCCGAAGAGAGAAGCAGCTCAAGCGTGTGAGAACCGCCTGTATTCTTTATCCCCAAGACGTTTCCGTCAATTTCCGAAAGACAGACAAAGTCCGAGCAGTCCTCTCTGTGCCATAGTGACTTTTGAGTATCATAGGAATAAAGCTGACGTTCTCCGTTGCTGTCCGTCATACAGATAAATAAACGGTTGTTGCCAAAGGCAGAGGCTGCATTCAGGAATTTTTCTGTGCCTAAGCTTTTTGAGATAAGAACGGGCGTACTGCCTGAGTATGAATATATACCGTTTTCAGCGTGATAGTACAATGTACCGTTGTGAAGGCAAAGGGAGCTTTCACTACCTTCTTTTACGCCTATATAAGCATCCTCGTAAAGCGTAAAATTTGCAGGTTTGGTTCCAAACAGTCTGTGTATTCTGTTTTCTTTGAAAAAAACAACATATCCCATATGGGAGATAATACCTGTCCATTTGCCCTCGCTTCCGCAGGAGGCGGCATAGCTGTCAGTGGACAGTCCCTTGTAGTCATACCATTTTGCAGGGTCGCCTAACTTTGAAGAATAAATTTCGTTTACAAACTGTCCTTGATTGTTCAGTCCGTAACGGCAGCCGAACAGCCTGTTTTGGTGTTCGCAGACAAAGTCCATTTTAGGCAAAAGCTGTTTTACGGTAAAAGGCGTATCTTGTTTGATAAACTGAACGGTCATGTCCGTCAAATTGCCTTGTACTATAATACTGTTGGCTTGCAATGCATCTACTGTTGTTACACCGTCAAGATCCTCGCGCAGTCCCGATATTTGTACAATGTCTCCCACATTAAAATTCTCGTTTATCTTGTTTATTTCAATAGAGTAATGTGTGGCTGTTATTATATTCCACGAAGATGTGTCGGCAGAATATTCTTTTAGCTGATGCGGCTCGGTCGAGGTATCCAGCCAGAGCGTATTGTCTTCGGGGGAAATCGGAGCATTTTGAGAGTAGACGGGAAAGGGCTTGTCTGCAATGCAAGGCTTCAAAAGAACAATGGTGTCAACAAGCGTAACGCTGTTTGTCAGCTCTCCCTTGTCGGCGCATACGCCGTTTTCATCGACTTCAAGAGTGTTTATGTAATATCCGTCTGGAAAAATAATTATCTTGCTTCCCATTGAAACTATCTGTTTTTTGTCGTATGCCGTCAGTCCGTCATATTGCAGAACTCCGTTATAGTAGAGGGATTTGCCTGTAACGTATGTAATACCGTTAACTGTATGGAGGGCAGATGGAGCTTGTTCAAGGACTGCCAGTCTGAGCCGTTTTTCTCTTGTTGAAAGCAGTGGAAAAAGGGCAGATGACGTGTTTTGTGTATCGAAAAAGAAGTTTTCGGGGCATACGGGAGTTTTGTCAATTCCGCCGAAGGCTGAGATCGTACTTTCCGTAAACCTCGGAGAATTTAATTTTGGAAAAATCATTGTTGTACCCCCATTAATATATTTTTTGCTGCTTCACGCATTGAAGAACTCCGTTTTTTTCAGCGGCATATATGTTCTGTTATAGTAGTTTTCAAAATCGGTATATGCAGCCGAATACAGAATAAGGTCGTTGTTGTATCTGGTAATATCCGAATAATAAAGGTCGGCTTTCATGCTCAGATATCGCAGATATATATCAGAATACGGGTCGGGAACAAGCAGTACCGTTTTTTCGGGAGTGTTAGATGAATAAGGCGAAAAGGTTATACCCTTTGGGTTATCGTGGGTTGAGATTATTTCTTCAAAGATAACCGAATCAAGATGGGATAACCAGTCTGTTTTCATTTGTACAGAGAGGTTATTTCGGCGTTCGGCATTAAATTTTTCAATAGCTTGTTTCAGAGTCATAACAATCCTCTTTTCTGTCTAAAATCTATTCGCCGCAAACTTCCGCCTTAAATTTTTCCGCAAGCTCGTCTGCAAGGAGAGCGTTGTTAACGACCTCTGCAAAACAGCTTTCGATAAAAAACTGTTTTCCCGTAGGAATGTTTTTATACTTTCCGTTGACCGAGACCGTGCGCACATCATCTTCCTTGAAACGTTTGGGAATAAAAATGGGAATCATATCGTTGTTTGTGTTTTTCATAGATTTATTCTCCTTTTAAATTGTTTTAAGCAAAAGCAATTGTATATTTATTAAAGTAACAGGGGACTTTCCTTATCTTGAAAAAAGTCCCCCTTTTTGTTGTTAAAAAATAATGTTGATACGGTTAAAAAATCAGTTTGCCTCGGCAATATCTTTTGAGAATGAAGAGCCTGATTCTACACGGAGAAGATAATCGTCAGCGAGAATGGCGGCGCACATAAATGCTTTCCAGCCCACAGAAGATCTCTGGTTAAGAGGGTCATTGCCGTAGCCTCTCTGTTTAATGATATGCTCGATTGTACCGGAGCCGTTAATGTCGATAATACCGTAGGCATCACGGCCAAGGAAGATTGTGGAGTATGAAGCCATACCTTTAGCTCCGCCTTCTCCGGGGTAGAGCAGGTCGCCCGCCGCATAGGTAATGCCAATATCTCTGTCAATAAAGATGTATTTCAGAGCTGTGTTTATACCGGTAACCTTAAAGTTGACGCAGCTATCGGTTGAAGCATCGTAGTACTGAAGCGTTCTGCCGACGAGCGAGGACTTGATAGACTCCTTAACAGTAATCTGATAGGGAGAGGGAGAACCGCAGTCATTGGAAGTACCGGCTTCGCTGTTTGTTACGTATGCAGAGGGTGTAAGAGTACGGGAAGAGGATGTAAGGTCGCTTCCGTAGTTTATCTTAGCTTCGGACGATTCGACAAATCTTACGCCGCCGAGAGTACCAAGCTCGCCGTTAAGTATCTTTTCGGGTTCGGCATATTTTTTTATATCGATCCAAGAATCGCCCGATTCTTGCATAAGGTCAAAAGCAACGTGGGGATGAATTATAGCCACATACTTGCCGTCAATAGAGGGGGCATTTGCTGCTTTAAGCTGCGCGGCAGCTTTGAAAACATCAATAACACGGAGTTTTGCGGTTTCGTCAAGATGTGCGCGTGATGTAGCCGTAACATAGCCTGTACTGTTATTTGGGGAGCAGTAGTTGACGTTTGTACCTGTCTGGAGAACATCACGAACTACAGTGTCGATCGTTCTTCCCGCCTGGTCAGCGAGAAGCTTTGTTGCTTCAATAACCGTGTTGTCAATAGCGGTCATTTCGATAAGGTCTGTCTGCTCAATGTAATCACCGTACTGGTTGAGTGTAGCGGTGAGGGGAACAACGGTCATTTTTGTTCCTGCAGGAGTAATACCCTCTGTAATGCTGTTGAGATTTTTAGCCAAAGGCTTCATTCTGCGGAACTCAACAGTCTTACCGCCGTGAGCGGGGATAGGTCTTTTCTGACCGAACTGTGTGTGAACAAGGTTCGGAGTTGCAAATTCAATAAGAGTCTTGTCATAAAAGGTTTTCATCTCGGCGGAAAGACCGCCGCCGTTGTAGCTTTCGGTAACGCCGGAAGTAGAGTTAACTAAGCCGTCGGTTGCATGAATTGCGGTGTTTGCGCCAAAAGTTGTAGTATCTGCCATAGTGTTTTTATCTCCTTTTCATCAAAAAAATTTTTGGTGCAGGAGCAGTTGCCCCATAAGGCATGGAATTTGGAAGAAAACTCAGAATCTGATTCTGCTTCCGTTTTCGACTTGCTTTAAGATAGACCTGATTTCTTTTCCGGTAAGAGAAGAAACATCTGTCTTACGGACAATTCCCGCACCGTTGTGAAGTCCGTTTTCGGCAACGCGGTTGCCCTGTGCGCGAATACTCTTGAGAGTTTGTTCCGCAACCTTTTTTGCTGTTCCGGATACAGCATTTCTGATAAGCTCATCTGAGTGAACGGCGGTGTAAGCTTTTCTTAAAGGCATACCGCTTTTAAGCAGAGAGGCAAAGGCCGGATTTTTCAGCTCAGTCTTAAAGTCAAAGGTAGGAAAAATCTTTTTCAGCTCTTGGCCTTCGACAGTCCAACGTTTTGAGAGCATATCTGCTTTCTCGGAGATAAGCTGTTCTCTGGTCTGCGTGTCGCGCATTTCCGCGTTATCCATTAGGCTTTCAGAGTCAGTCTTGCTTTCATTCTGCATCTTTTCAAGCAGAAGCGAGGGGTTCGAGGAGTCGATTCCGTACTTTGCGGAGAGAAAATCGATAACAGGCTGCTGTTTTGCCTGAATAGCCTCAATGGTCTTCAAGTTTCTGAACCGCTTGTCAATAATGCTTTGAGTGCGTTTCTTGAAAGCGTTTTCATACTTTCCGCCCTTGATGAGCTTTTCGAATTCTTCCTCGAGCTGATTGCCGTCTGTAGAAACATCGGCAGAAGCCTGTTCCGTATCAACCTCTGCTTGCGGCGATGCGACGCCGTCTTGGACAATAGTTTCTGCAGAAACATCATCCGAAGCAAAAAACTGAAGTGAAAGCCGTAGGATTGTGTTTTTGTTTTTCATAGTTCATCGTTCCTTTCCGAAGTGTCAGAGTGTTTTTGTGTTATCTCGGTAGACATTATACTACAAGTTTTAATTTTTCTCTCCCCAAAGTAGAGTTAAAAACAAAAAAATAAAAAAATTTTTTGAATGTATCATTTTATATGCAAAAAATTTCAATTGTACGGCGGTCGTCGCCCTTGCCGCCCCAAATAAGATAATATTATTTACAGAATAATATTTGTTGACTGTAGGGCGGGGGCTTGCTCCCGCCGTTCTACCTCGCCTCGACACCTTCTCCCACTGGAGAAGGCTTGGCATAGTCCGTTTCCACCGCACCGCCGATTTGCTGTTCCGACAGGAGAGGGCAAGGAGTGAGTGCAAACTATTTGCAAGTACATAGAGGTGAAGTCTGCAAAAACTTCATGGGATTTTTCGACTCGCCGTAAAGTTTGGTGAAAAGACGTTAGTATGCGTAGGCTCGCTCAAAATGACTGAGGTGTGCTCATCATCCTGAGCGTAGGAACATTCCCCCTATCGTCATCCTGAGCGAAGAGGGCAACGCCCTCGTAGTCGAAGGATCTCATAAAAGTTTGTGCTTTTTTAATTACAAAAACTCTTGCATAATTTTTCTGTATATGGTATAATGTTCTCGCTACGTAATTTCATATTTTTTCACAACTCGGGGAAAATACCTTCGGAAAAAGGTGTTTTCTCTCTTTGCTCATTCCTGAGTTGTGAAATGAGATTGCGTAGCAGCTATAGAGGAAAACACTTTTTCGGTGCGTTCCTCTTGGGGCGCACTTTTTTGTTATTCAGGAGGGAAAGAATATGGAAAACAATAAATTTAAGACCAAAGAACGCTGCGGTGTTTACTTTGAAAAATATGATGATGTATCCTTTGCAGAAAGACCGAAACTATATGATAAGTATTTTAAAGACAATTTGTCATTTACCCCTGAAATGCTTGACGAATATGATTATATTAATAAGCTTAAGACGAGCAAGATAGAAATTCTTGATGATATAACCGCTTTAAATCCTAATGGTGAGGTAGTTGCATTTGCCGGTTTAAGATTTGGGGAAAGAAATAAGGTTGATACCGAAATAATGTATGTGGATAATATTTTGTATGTTACACTCAGATTTTCCAGTCTCACTCTTACACATGAAGACGGCAGAGATTTATTTTTTATTATGTACAATACGCACTGTGTATTTTTTGGAAAGGACGAAGAACACCCCGATTTATTGACAATAAAATTAGCTTTTGATATGAATGATGATAAGTTTGAAGTATATCGCAGGGCAAAGAAAAAAAGGTTTTACAAAAGAATATTTTTTGATTAATAATGCAAAAACTTAATGGGATTTTTCGACTCGCCTTAAAGTTTGATTAAAAGACGTTAGTATGCGTTGCTCGCTCAAAATGACCAACCTATGCTCGTCATCCTGAGCAAAGGAACATTCCCCCTATCGTCATCCTGAGCGGAGAGGGCAACGCCCTCGGAGTCGAAGGATCTCATGGAGTCTTATGTTTTTACAACAAAAAAATACAAAAATTTTCCTGAAATTATTGACAAATGCAGGAGCGTGTTATAAAATGTGTGCAAGTACGTTGTGAACAATAGACGAAGAGTAAGAGGTTTGAAAGAATGACAAACACTTATTTGGGTTTATTAGAAAGTGAAAAAAAGAGATGATTTTGAGGGATCGTTGTAAAAAAACGGTGTTTCGTAGGTCGGCGTCGTTCATAAAACGGTGTCGGCTGTTTTTTTGTTATAAAAATCATACCGATTTAGCTCTGTGAAAAGAGGGAGGAAAAAAGTATGAAGGAACTGACTTTAGGCAGTATTAACGAACAGGCAAGAAATGCGCTTGACACTGCGGCGGGAAATGAAGGCTTGATCTTTATCATATCGAGCACAATGAAGAGGACCGCCGAATATGACGAATGTTATCTTGCGGCGACCGATACCCGAATAATTGTATATGAGTCGGGTAAAACGGAAGAGTATATAATTGACTCTTTTGAAAAGCTATACATAAAGAGAATGTACGGAAACTCTGCTTTGCGTATAAAAAATGATGGCGAAACAGACAGGCTGATATTCCGTTTTTCAAATGATGTACTCTCTCTTTGCGATTCGGCTTCGGAATATATCAACAACGTAAAAAAAGGACAGGACAGGAAAGAACAGTATGAGATACTGGAGTCAGTGTATCAAAAACAGCACACCTCTTGCTCCAAGTGCGGCAGAGCGCTGAAGTCTCCCGATGCCGAGTGCTTGAACTGTAATTCCAAGCATAAGCTTATACAAAAGTTTTCCAAGCATTTAGCCCCTCAAAAGTATATTTTGGCATTTTCACTGCTTTTGTCGGCGATAGTAACGGCAGTAAACCTGCTTCCGCCATATCTGACAAAGATGCTTGTTGACGACGTTATAAAAAATCAGAACCACAAAAAGCTGTTAACTGTGGTACTGCTTCTTCTGGCGGCGCATTTGACGCATTATCTGCTTGCGGCTGTAAAAAATTATATGCTTCGTATAAGCGGACACAAGATATTGTTATCCCTGCGTAACGAGGTTTACGAAAAGGCTCAATATTTGCCCATGTCTTTTTATGATAAGACCTCGACCGGTTCGGTTATAAACAGAATAAACAGCGATACAAACACTCTTCAGGCATTTATGTTGCGAGTAACTCAAGAGGTTATCGTACAGTTGTTTACTCTTGTGGGTATAGTAATAATAATGCTTACAATGGACTGGAAGCTGACCATGCTTTCGCTTATACCCGTACCGTTTGTTGCATTTATGGCAAGAAAGTTTTCTCGGAAGATATTGCCGTATTACAGACGCATCTGGCGGAGACGTTCAGCGGTTTCCGGACTTTTGTCAGATACAATACCGGGTGTGCGTGTTATAAAATCATTTACAAGCGAAAAGCGTGCCGTTGAAAATTTCAAGGCTCATACTAACGAATGGTTTGAGGTGGACAAGAGCGGAGCTAAGATAATCGTAACATTTCCGCAGATAATATCATTTTTTGTAACCTGCGGCTCACTGCTTATATGGGGAATAGGCGGGTTACAGGTCATATCCGGAACAGGTATATCCCTCGGTCTGCTTATGTCATTTATCTCATATACGTCAATGTTCTATGTCCCCGTAAACTTTTTTGCAAATTTAAGTGATACATATCAAAGCGCTGTTGCAGCGGCGGAGAGATTGTTTGATATAATTGATGCCGAACCCGAAAGGGATTTCGGAAAGGGCAATATACCGTCAACTGCCACAAAGGGAAAGATAGAATTTAAAAATGTAAACTTCTCATTTGACAAGGCAAAGAAAATATTGAAGAATATAAATCTGACCATAGAGGAGGGTGATGTTGTCGGTATAGTCGGAACGACGGGAAGCGGTAAATCCACCCTCGTAAACTTGTTTTTACGTTACTATGATGCGTATGACGGCGAGATATTGCTCGACGGACAGAACATACAGGATATAGATATGGAGTGGTTCCGTTCACAGATAGGCTATGTACAGCAGGAACCTATGATGTTCCACGATACTATATTTAACAATATTGCTTTCGGTGCGGCTGATGCTCAAGTTGAGCAGGTAATAAATGCCGCAGAAATAGCGCACGCACACGACTTTATCGTAAGACAGCCTGACGGATATGATTCTGTTCTCGGTGAAAGGGGCGTAGGACTTTCGGGAGGCGAAAAGCAGAGGCTTTCTATTGCAAGAGCAGTTTTGAAAAACCCCTCTGTGCTGGTGTTTGACGAGGCGACAGCCTCAGTAGACTCGGAGACTGAGCATCATATTCAGTCAGCTATAGAACAGCTTATCGGCGGAAGAACTACGATAATGATAGCGCACAGACTTTCGACTTTGAGTATGGCAAACAAGATTGTCGTTCTTGACAACGGCGAGATAATAGAGTGCGGAACTCCCGAGGAGCTTATGAAGCAAAAGGGCAAATATTACAAGCTTGTCGAGATACAGTCAATGTCGGATAAGATAAGAGCGTCAAAGCAGGAAGAGCGTTTTGAGTGAGGTGAATATAATGGCAAGAAACTATGTTGAAGGTGATACCGTACGTTTTACGGATGCGGGTTTTTGCTCGGTGGATATGGAGATATACGGCGGAGAAACCGTAAAAAATTTAACGCCCAAACGATTGTTTCCCATGACGGGAGAGAACAGGTATATATCATTGATTGATGAAACCGGTCATGAAAGGGCAATAATAAGAAATATTGATACTTTGATGCCCGACTCAAAAAAAGTGATAGAACAAGCGCTTAATGAATATTATTTTATGCCAAAGATAACAGCTATAAATGAGGTAATTGATAAATTCGGGGTACTGAACCTTAATGTTGAGACCGACAAGGGCAGTGTAAAATTTGCCATAAAGAACCGACATTACGATATTAAGAAGATATACGGAAACAGAATTCTTATAAGAGACAGAAACGACAACCGATACGAGATACCGGACTATACACAGCTTGACAAAAAAAGCATAAAAAAGTTATACCAATACATATAGGAGGAAAAGCTGTAGACCGAATAGAGTATTTGTAAAAAAATGAAGTGTTGAAAAGTGTGTTGAAAAGTGTGTTGAAAATCGAGCGGTTTGGTTGACGGAATATCCTCGACTTCATATATACTATACTATATTATACTGACCTATACTGTACTTATTTAATCTATACTATACTGGGTATACCGTTGGTGTGTCATGAGGTATACCAAAGTTACTATATTTTTAGCGAAGCTCATAGGAGTTGTTTTCTGTGAGATAAAGCATATTACGCTCATATAAATAGACAGTGGATTTATATCTGTCGGAGCGTATATAGTTGTGTATACGCCAATGTGTTATGACCACTATCCCTGTATCAAAGGGGATAATAAATCCCCTTGAACAGAGTATTCTGAAGTCATCGTCTGCAGCGCCGATAATACGTTGGATCTTTCTTATGTTGTTAACGAATCCGTCATCATCGGCTCGGACAGAAATGTGAAAATACAATGCCTGAGCCGACAGAGGCATATCAAGAAATTCATCGCTGTCGATGATGGTTTTGGAAAACATTCTGCGTTCTGCCAAGAATATCACCTCGGAGATGCGGTGGACGCGGCTCTTTGTCTTGCGGCATCCATACGTGAGACAGCCTTTTTTGTTTGGTAATTGCCCGAAGATAAAGGGGTAACATTACTTGTATTTAAGGCATATTTTGCGGCATAGCCGTCGTAAAGACCTCTCAGTTCGGGATGGTCTTTTTCTACTATTGAAGCCAGCTCAAGAAGCTTTGAGTGCATTTCCGAATAGTTGTTTGCAAGAGCGTTTTTCTCATTAATCTTTTCAGCTACAAGCTGTTTGCCCTCAAATTCCATCATATCGAGACAAGCCAATGTCTGTTCAGCTCTGGACGGCTCAAAAAAGCCGAGGCGGTAGAACTCTTTTGCAAGCTCGTTTTGCGAGAGCTTTGTAAATGCCGACTGCTTCTGGACTTTTACTTTAATATCAAACATGGGCAGACGCGAACCAAGATCAACACCGAAGGAATTGCCCATAGCGGCAGGGAGAAGTTTTTCGTTGCTGTAGGAAACAAACTCATATTCACCGTTTGTTCCTGTTATGCGGAAGCAACGGGGCAGGTCATAGAACTGCCTGATAAGCTCGATAATAATATTGTTTATGGTGATAAAAATACGGTATGAGCCTTTTATCATATCACGTGAGAGTTTACTTCCCGACTCCTGTAATGCCGCGATAGCCGATGCCGCCGTAACGCCGGACGCTGTGTTGCCCCTCGTAAAATCGGAGTTACCCGATGTTTCTTTCAGCTCGTTTATTTTGTTGTTGATAAAAGATACAGAGAGTGAAGAGACTTCGGGAATGTTAATGGGAATCATACTGTCATTCGGGTTACCCGAGCCTGTATAGTGAACAATGGGGTTTGACCAGTCGGCAAACTCTTTTTCGTTAACCGAGCCGTCTCCTCTTGCAAAATAACGGACCGTTGAAGCCATACGTATATTTTCGCACACCGAGGCGCTCATTAGGTCAATTTGAGTCTGAGTATCCTTCATAATGTCTATGTAACCGAAGCCGCAGGGTGTACCCTGTTCTGTAAATAGTTTATCAAAAACAAATGGATAAAGTCCATGGTCGTAATATCCCTTCTTGTAAAGCGCAACATCATTTTCTGAGGCGTAGAGTATTTCATCAGCGCAGAATTTACACAGATGCAGGGTTGTTTTTCCGTTGGTGTTGACTTTGTAATACCAGTCGATAACGGGGGTCTTATTGCTTGTATCCACCGCATCGTCATAGCAATAACGCGTAACATCAAAAGCAGATGCTCCCAGTTTGCCGTGCAAAGAGGGGTATTTAGCTTCAAGCTCATCATTGTTGAACAGTTCAACATAAAACAAATTGGGGGATTTTTGAATATCCGAAACACCCGGCTCCCAGAAGAGATTTAATACATCGCATCGGTTTATTGAAATATCTCCGGTACCGTTGTTTAAAGAGGGGTTCCAGAATACACCGTAAACCCCTGTACCGCCCTTAAGCTTGTCATACCAAACGTCAGAATATGTTTCCTCAAAATTGTTCTGCTCTAGTATAACAGGCAAAATATCGGTAAGCTGTTTTGCCGCCTCGGAGTCGCTTTTTTCACGGGGCAAAACAATACCCTCGGGGCAGTTGTCCATAACGTCTGCGTGCTTGTTTGCAATAGCATTGAACAGCCAAGCGGATGCAGGGTTATACTTTCTCTGTCTGTCGCGTATCTGTTCCCAGTGGCGCATTTTCCACCAAAGGTCGTTTTCGGTAATACGCTTTTCGAGGTTTGTTTTTCCTGCCTTATAGGTCTTTAACAGGGAGTAAGCTCTGTCAAGTGTTTTTTGGTTGACTTTATCGGGAACGAAATCAGTAGGAAGCAGAGCCTCGGGTTTTTTAGTATAATAAATTGTGTTTACTGCCTTAAGGTCGGGCAGTTTTTTGTTTTTCTTGTTCTGGTTTTTTTTCATAACTTTTTCTCCATTCTAAAAAAATTTGTATAAAAAAACAAAAGGTAATAAAGGATTGTCATCCTGAGCGGAGGCGTTTTGCGCCGTAGTCGAAGGATCTCATAAAAGTCTGCAAAAACAAAAACAGCATTTATACTGTCTTAAATCTACAGGTAATAAATGCTGTTTTTTTATTTACACGCTTTAATGTTGACTGTAGGGCGGGGGCTTGCTCCCGCCGTTTCCACCTTGCCGCTTCGCTACCCCGACAGGAGAGGGCAAGAGGGAAGCCCAAACCTCTTTGCAAGTGGACAGCATTAACGGGGAGGCTTTAATATTACACCGCCCCCGTTCTACAAAATATTATAAGAATAATCTAAATATAAACACATATTGACACTAAAAAGAAAATATGATAGAATACAGCTTATGGAATATAAAACATTTTTTCTGATTTTTGGAGGAAAATATGGATATAACGGTAATAGGTTGCGGAAGATGGGGCTCGTGCATAGCGTGGTATCTCGACAGAGTAGGACATAATGTAACGCTTTACGGCAACGACCTGCCGCAGATTAGAAAAATAATGGAAACCCGTACAAACGGTGTTGTTGACTTTGGCGAAAGAATAAATATAACAGACAGCATAGAAGAAGCCGCAAAGAATAAAACGACAGTTATTTCTATTCCCTCGCAGGCGGTTAGAGGACTTATGCAGGAGCTGCAAGACTTCGGCGCCTCCGAAAAGGAGTACATACTCTGCATGAAAGGTATAGAGATCTCCACGGGAATGAGACTTTCCGAGGTGGTGCGCGAGGCGACCTCTCCCGAAACAAAGATTGCGGTATGGATAGGTCCGGGACACGTGGAGGAATTTACAAAGGGTATACCAAACTGCATGGTTATCGACAGCGACAACGATGAATACAAGAATTACTTAATATCACAGTTTTCAAGTGAGCTTATTCGTTTTTACTATGGCAAGGACCTGATAGGAAACGAGATAGGCGCCGCCGCAAAAAACGTAATAGGTATTGCCGCCGGTATGCTTGACGGAAAGGGGCTGTCTTCTTTAAAAGGGCCTCTTATGGCGAGAGGAACAAGGGAGATAGCGCGTCTTATAGCGGCTTTAGGAGGTAACGAGCTGTCGGCATACGGACTTTGTCATTTGGGCGACTATGAGGCGACATTGTTTTCAAAGTTCAGCCACAACAGAATGTACGGCGAGATGTATGCAAAGGGGGAGCAGTATACCAGTCTTGCAGAGGGGTATTATACTGTAAAGGCGATATTGAAGCTTGCCGAAAAGTATAATGTTGACCTGCCGATTTGCTCGGCGGTGTATGATGTTTTGTACAACGGAAAAAACACTGATTCCGTTCTTCAAAATTTGTTTACACGTTCGCTTAAGAACGAATTTTAAATAAAAAAACCAAAAAATCCCCGGAAATCCAAAAACTTTACGGTTACATTTTTTGAGCCTTAGCGTATAATGATAGTAATAAGCAAATTACGAAAAGGCGGACACAGGAATGGAACTGATATTGATAAGCGACTCAAAGCTGAAGATCATGTTGACTGCATCAGATATGGAAAATTATGACATATCGGATGAATTATTGACATACGAGAAAAAAGACATTCGGAAAATTTTTTCCGCAATACTTGATGAGGCGAGGAAAAAGACGGGGTTTGACAGCAACTCAAGCAAGTTGTTTATACAGGTATATCCGTCAAAAAACGGCGGATGTGAGGTATACGTAACGCGAAACGGCGATGAATGCAGAAACGAAAAAAGGATGGGCGCAAAAGAAAAAAACACATCTGTGAGGAAGAAAAAAGAATACTGTGTTTATTCATTTGACGGTATAGACGATACCGTTTCGGCATGTAACATATTACATAAAAGCGGTTACGAAAACGAAAGTATACTCTATTCGCAAAGAATGGCAAACGGTGGCGCGAGATATTATCTTGTTCTACAGGAGGAAATGCCTCAGAACAGTCAGTATAACAAGCGGAAGAATGTAACAAAAAGCGACCTTGCGGCAGAGTATGGCAGGAGAATAGGCGGCAAAGAGGCTTTGATATACATAGAAGAGCACGCTGACAGGATAGTGGGAAAGGATGCTGTCAGGCTTATAGGAACGATTTAATAAAAAACAGGGAAAAACAAAAAAGGACAGGGAGAAATGTCAATTACAGAAACAGAAATTGAAAAACAATGGGAAGAACTTGAACAGAAATGTAAGAGCTGTATGAAATGCCCGTTATGCGAAACGAGAACAAATGTAGTATTCGGCTCGGGCAACAGAAAAGCGGACATAATGTTTATAGGAGAAGCGCCGGGCGAAAAAGAGGATCTGAGCGGCGTACCCTTTGTGGGCGCGGCAGGTAAGCTTCTCGACAAGTTTCTTTATGCCGTAGACATCGATAGGGAAAGAGTGTTTATAGCGAATATGCTGAAATGCCGTCCCCCAAAAAACCGTGACCCGAGGGAAGACGAGCAGGACAAATGTATTGCTTATCTTCGCGAACAGGTAAGGCTTATCAGACCGAAGATAATAGTATGTCTGGGCAGAATATCGGCAAAAAGGCTCATAAAAGAAGATTTTATGATAACCAAAGAACACGGCATATTTTTTGAGAAAAACGGATTTACGATATGCGCGGTATATCATCCTGCGGCGCTTTTAAGAGATCCGAGAAGAAAAGAAGATATGCTGATAGATATGCAAAAAATAAAGAAGAGACTTGACGAGGTTGAAAAATAACAATGGAATTTGACAGCAGTATAGTATTAAATATAGCAGTAAGTATGTTTCTTGTAATGATGGTAGGCTACTATCTGCGCAAGAAAAATGTGATAGACGCGCAGTTCTCGAAGAGCCTGTCGAAGCTTGTGCTTCACGTAACACAGCCGGTGCTTATCGTATCATCCATGATAAAGATGCAGATGACACTGGACAACACAAAGCTTCTCGGCAAGATATTGCTTATAAGCCTGGGAGTACATACATTGGCGGCTGTAACAGGCTGGCTGTCCATGCGTTTTATGAAAGAAGAAAACTCAAGAAAGCTGTCGGAGCACAGTATCCTTTTTGCAAACGTAATGTTTTTCGGTCTGCCGATAGTTGAGCAGATGTTCGGCTCGGAGGCAGTCGCGTGGGCGTCGTTCTATTCAATAATATTCCACATATTTGCATGGACCTACGGAATGATAGTTTTAGGACGCGGCAGAGATGATATAAAGCTCAACCCCAAAAAAGTGTTTTTGAACTACGGAACGGTTCCGTGTACTCTCGGTGTGTTGCTTTATTTTGCAAATATGTATGAATATATGCCTGCAGGAATAACCACAGCATTGGGCTACATCGGCGGTCTCTGTACTCCCATATCTCTGCTTGTTCTTGGCGGCGTTTTGGCAACACATCCTGTTAAAAGGCTTTTCGGCGACTTGAAGATATATTATGTATGTCTAATAAAGCTTATAGTGTTCCCGCTTGTTATATATCTGCTTGCCAAATATGTGGTAGGTCTGAATGCGGAGATATGTATGTTTACGCTGATAATGGCAGGGCTCCCCACAGCAAGCATAACAAATATGTTTGCGGAGTTGTATGATATAGAGCCGGGATATGCAGCAACCTGTGTCGGAATGACCACAGCCATTTCGGTAATAACACTACCGCTTATAGTCGGTGTAGCGCAGATTATATAATACAAAGCAACCAATAGGCTCTCTTGTGTAAAGGGAGCCATTTGTAATTACATAGCCTTTGGAATGTTCCACTTCACCACTATTGTCATCCTGAGCGGAGGCGGTTTGCGCCGAAGTCGAAGGATCTCATAAAGCCTGCAGAAACTTAATGGGATTTTTCGACTCGCCTTAAAACTTGGCGAAAAACGTCAGTTTGCGAAGCTCGCTCAAAATGACGGAGGTGTGCTCGTCATCCTGAGCGGAGAGGGCAAAACAAAGTCTCGACAAATAAAAGGTATCAAAAAGTTTAAGAAACGTTAAATAATAATTTAATAACTCGCGCCTGCTTCGTCGTTTTGTCCATAAAAAGTTGTTTTGTCCATTGACTGTTAGCAAAATGTACTATATAATATAATTGATTATTTTTAACAATAAGGAGTATTAACAATGAAACGTTTTTTAGCACTTTTTAGCATGGCATTGGTATTGACAGTGGTTATATCATTATCCGTGCTGACACTTCATTCATCAGCGCAAGAAGAAATCGTTGTGTTAAATGATGTAATATATATCAAAGATACGGTGAGCGGGACAGGCGACGGCTCATCATCAGCCAATGCTATGGGCAATCTTGCTCAAACTGATGCCGGTTATGATGGAACGAATTTTTATAAAAACACAGCGCTATACCGTGCTGCTGAAAAGTTATCTAAGGTGGGCGGTACTATTGTAATATGCGGTTCTTTAGAAATTGGTAATGTTCAATGCACAGGTTTCACAAGTAATCCTAGTAATGGTTACGCTGAGTTTGTTTTTCCGAAATCGGATAAAACTCTTTGTATAACAAGTAAATATGACAATGAAGATTATACTGAGGTTGCTAATTTAACTCTTTCAGGAAAGGCAGTATTAATTTTAAATGCTCCCACTGTATTTGAAAATATAAAGCTTTATACGAACAGTGGTGACAGAGTTATATGCTGTAATGGAAACAAAACTGTGTTTGGTGATGGTATAGATACCGATAATCCCAATTCAACATCTTTTATTTCCATTGCAGGTGGTACTCGTTACAAGGCAATGACAGGGGATACTAATATCACAATAAAAAGCGGTACATACTTTAATGTGGTGGGTTCAAGCTGGGGAATAAACAGCGGCTCATATACTCACACAGGTGATTCAAAGATAACAATTGAGGGCGGAACTTTTAAAAATGGTATCTCGGGCGGTTCTCGAAATGTGGGTGCAGGCGCGAATATGGATGGAAATGTTGATATAATTATTAAAGACGGAACAATCAACACAAAAATATATGGTGCCGGTGCAGGCGGTTTTATAAATGAAGATGCTGAAGTTAATATAAAAATTTACGGTGGAACATTTAGCCAAACTTCTCCTATAGCTGATAGATTCCAATATGATTCCAATGGAGTAAACAACGTAGCATCCAAAACAAATGTTGACTTGTCAGAGGCATCAAATGTACAGAATAGCCAACTCAACAATATTATAACAAGTGTCGGAAGTTTATCCAGTAATAAAAATATAATGTACCCTGCAAAATGGGTTAATACTATTACACTCCTCTCCGTTCCCTCGAACAAAGTTGCATTTGTTGGCGACACAACTGTATCAAGTGACGGAGCAGTTCTTAATGTAACTTATAAGAATGAACAGACTAATACCGCTATAGCGGGAACTTATACTGTCAGATGCAACATAGATAATGTTAGGGCATTCAACGCAAAGTGCAATACAACAACAGAAGCAGAAGGTGTTACTGTTGAATATTACTATGGTGATCAATCATACCATAAAGAACAAATTAATGTAATCAAAGCGCCTGATGTAGAGATAGAGGGCGCGCAGATAAAAACAACAGAAGGCGACCAGCAGATACGTTTTAAGGCAAACTATACAAATAAGTATTCAAGCTACATAGAAACGGTTGAATGTGGTATAATTTCGATTGCCTCTGATATGCTTATAAGCGATGAATATTTCAATCACAAGCAATCCGCTGGTATGTATGATGGTCAGCCTGTTAAAACTGAAACCAATGGATACAAAGATTTGTATCAAACTACAACAGACCGAATGAAGACAGAGTTTACAGTGCTCGGTTTGGGTGGAGGAGTGATCAGAGAAAATAACTACTGCACAAACTACAAGGCAAGAGCGTATGTAAAGATTATTTACAATGGCGAAGAATACTACAGATATTCGGAAATAATCGAAAGAAATCCTTACCAAATAGCCAAAAAAGCAATAAATAATGAAAATGAATCGGCGGGGATAAAGCAGTTCCTTCAGAGTAATCTTGTTGATGTTAGTTACCAATATAGTGAAAACGTGCAGTATGCAAGTCAAACCAGAGTAAATGAATTGCGTAACAAAGTTGTAGCTTATATGCGGAATATGGCAAATATTGAATGGACACCTACGGAAACTTTTATAATCTATAATGATAGTTCAAGTAATGGTACTACACAGATGAAAGCAATATTCCGTGCCGGAGTGACATACAAAGGATTGCCATACATAAATTATACAATGTCTCAAGTAGAAACGTTTAAATCTATGAGTGAACTTGACGGGGCATATATTCCGTTAGAGAGCAGTTATGTTAATCTAATGACTAATGAAAGTAACCTTGATAAACTTCTTACCGCAGAACAAAAAGAGGCAGGTCGCCAGAACTTTAGAACTTTCCCCGGAAACGACTGTATAACGTCTGTTATTTTGTCATGGAATACAGTACTTAATAATAGGGAAGAGATTCAAAAGATGAATACCACTTACGATGTGCTTTCATCGGATTACTGCGGAGTTATACCGGTTGGTAATTATTATGATTTTAATGATATACCAAGCTATAATACTGTTAATGCGATTACTAATATAGGAAAAAGAGAGATAGTAAAAGCCTATAAGGAACTTCAGAAAGGCGATGCGATTATATACATTAATAGTAATGGTGGACGTCATGCGCGTCTTGTGTTAAGTGTTGATGGGGCGATTAATGATTATACTAACGAGCAGATTGATAATTTTACTGATAGCCAGTTTAATTGGTTGATACAAAATAGCTCTGTAAATTGTATAGATCAGGCGGCAGGAGCTTCTAACCGGTATATTTTTAAAAATACTCAATCCTCGATACAAGAAAAATCATCTACATTTGAATATCTTTTAGAGTATGGTTATTTACCTATTACTATCCCCGAGCTTGCTACAGGTAACTCAGATACAGAATTTACATATGTAACCGGTCTTAATTTAGACAACACTCTTCCGAATGGTAAACTTTCCGGTATTGTGAAGTCGAACAGACAAATTATTTCTGTTACAGCAGCTGTAAAGCAGGGCGAAAATGAGTTATTCAAGCACACAGACAATATATCGTTAACGGTGCAGGGTACAGCTAATACACATTCTTATCATACTGGAGAATATGATCTTTCTGGATTTGATTTTGAAGGCTTTAGCTTTGTACCTGGAGAAACATATACAGTAGATTTGCATGTAGTTGTATCCGGTTTAATTAAAAATGATGGAACGATTAGCTCCGGATGTCATTTAATTCAGAACTATACATTCACAGCAAAATAATTCAATAATAAAAAGCCTTTGACTGAAAAAGTCAAGGGCTTTTTGTGCCTTATAGTGTTCTTGTCATCCTGAGCAAAGAAACATAATCATTATCGTCATCCTGAGCGGAGGCGGTAACGCCGTAGTCGAAGGATCTCATAAAGCTTGCAGAAACTTAATGGGATTTTTCGACTCGCCGTAAAGTTTGGCGGAAAACATTAGTTTGCGTTGCTCGCTCAAAATGACCAACCTATGCTCGTCATCCTGAGCGGAGGCGGTTTACGCCGAAGTCGAAGGATCTCATAGCCACTGTGCACAAACAAAAAAAGAATGTTTCGGGTGAAACCGAAACATTCGAAAGATTGTTATTATGTCGAATTACTTCAAGACTTTAAGGTAGTCAAGAACTGAGAGTATAGCGCCTACGAAGAAGTACAAACCGACGAGACCGCCTACAAGACCGAAGATAATACCAATCAACGGAATGTTTGCCAAAAGTCCGATAACAAAACCGATCACAACATCAAGAGCAATGTAAATAAGAATGTTGATGATCAAAGCAACGAGGTCTTTCTTTGCCGTAAAAGAGAACGGAAAAATTTTCTTCAAGGTTTCCATAGTTAAATACCACCTTTATATATTTTTTTAAATAATTAATTATATCTTAAAGTCCAGCGCCGATGTCGCCGAAGTATTCAGCGAAGTCGATACCCAAAGCCTTCAGCACAAGCGTTCGTTTTGTTTTTTCTGCGCGGAGCGCAGAAAAAAGAATAGATTAAAGTTCAGCTCCGGTTTCACCGAAGTAGTCGGAGAACTTCATGCCGAAGCCTTCAGCGCAACCCTTCATTTCTTTAACGGTGTTGATGTTGATAGCAATACCGTTTGCAAGTCTGTCTTCCATAGCGATAATTTCTTTTTCGCCGTGTGTATAGATTCTGTCGCAGCCTTCAGCCTTAGGAGCGTTACGGAGATCCTGAAGGAACTCGGACATATGATTCTTGATAGCTTCGGGGTCGCCGAAGAGGTTGGGGTTTATAGCAATAAATCCGTGGCAGATAAGAGCTTTTCCGTCGCAGTATGTCTTATCTGATGTAAGACCCTGTGAAAGAATTGAGCTGAATATCTCGCAGAGCATACCGTAGCCGTAACCCTTGTGGCTGCCTGTCTTTTCGTATGCGCCGCCGAGGGGGAGAATACCACCGCCCTTGTGAGCCGCAATGCAGTCAAGAACATGAGGAGCGTTTGTGTTTACCTTGCCGTCAGCATCGAGACCCCAGCAGTCAGGCATTTCCTTGTCGAGCTTCTTGTAGAGCTCAAGCTTACCTCTTGTAACTACCGAGGTAGAAGCGTCAAAGAAGAAGGGGTAGGGATCAGCAGGCATAGCGACAGCGATAGGGTTGCTTCCGAGCATAGCCTTACGCGCAAATGTAGGAACCATTATAGCTTCGGTGTTTGTAACGGAAATACCGATAAGACCCTTATCGCAAGCCATCTTTGCATAGTAGCCTGCAATGCCGTAGTGGTTAGAGTTTTTAACGGTAACCATACCGATGCCACTCTTTTCAGCCTTTTCGATAGCCATGTTCATAGCGTTGTAGCTGACGATCTGACCCATGCCTTCCTTAGCGTCGATAACTGCGGAAATGGGGGTCTCAAAAACTGTTTCAGCCTGAGCGTCTGCCTTGATAAGACCTGTCTGGAGGTGCTTATAGTAACGGAGAAGGCGCTGTGTGCCGTGAGAGTCGATACCGTAGAGGTCGGAGAGAAGAAGAACATCGGTGATTATTTCACTGTTCTTTTTGTCAAAACCGAATTTCTCAAAAATATCAATACAAAATCTTTTCAGGTCTTCATACTTAAATTTCAAATCTGCCATTTTTAGTAAAATCCTTTCAAAAGTAAATATGAGTAAAAATTTTAGGTAAGAATGTAAATTAATTCTATCCAAACATATAAACAGTATAACACATATAAAAACATAATTCAAGGAAAATTTGCTATTTTTTTGAAATATTGTAAAAAATATTGAGCTTCACGGTAAAAACATTGACATAAGACATTAATTTGGGGTATAATAATTAGAAACTTTTTTTGAAAAAGGTGAAAAAACATGAGAGCATATGAAAGACTTATAAAATATACAACATTTCCAACAGGCTCTGACGAGAACAACGAAAAATGCCCCTCGACCGAAGAACAGAGAGCATTTGCCGAATATCTTGTTTCGGAGCTGAAGGCTTTAGGTGTAGACAGCGCAAGAGTCGATGAGCATGGTTATGTCTATGCGAAAATTCCTGCAAACAGCGAGGCTGTAAATGGCAAGAAGATAGGCTTTATTGCCCATATGGACACCATAAGCGACGTTGAATACAGGAATGTCAAGCCGCGTGTGGTGGAAAATTATGACGGCAGAGACATAGTGCTGAACGAAGAAAAGGGAATAGTTATGCCATGCCTTGCGGAATATGAGGGATGTTCGCTTGTTGTAACCGACGGAACGACCATTCTCGGCGCAGATGACAAGGCAGGTATTGCTGAAATAATGACGGCAGTTGAACGCCTTATGACAGATAATACAATACTGCACGGAGATGTGTCAATAGCCTTTACCCCCGATGAAGAAATAGGCAGGGGAGCCGACCTTTTTGATATAGAAGGCTTCGGCGCTGACTTTGCGTATACCGTAGACGGAGCAAATCACGGACAGATAGAATATGAGAATTTCAATGCGATCAATGCAAAGGTAACGGTAAACGGAAAGTCTGTACATCCGGGTGAGGCGAAATACGGCGGAATGAAAAATGCAAACAGCATTGCTTTGGAGTTTGACTCAATGCTGCCCAAGAATGAACGCCCCGAGTATACCGAGGGGTACGAGGGATTTTATCATCTTATGGAGATAAAGTCCGATGTGGAAAAGGCAGAAATGCGTTATATACTGCGAGACCATGACACTACCGGAATAAAAATAAAAAGAGCTATGTTTGAAAAGACTGCCGAATTTCTGAATACAAAGTACGGTAAGAATACGGTAAATTTAGAGCTGTGCGACAGCTATGAAAACATGGCAGAAAGAATAAAGCCGCATATGCACCTTATAGAAAATGCGGCGAAGGCAATTGAAATGGCTGGCGGAGTTGTTGATATAAGTCCTATACGCGGCGGAACAGACGGCGCAAGGTTGTCGCAGATGGGATTGCCGTGCCCCAACCTCGGTACAGGCTCAAGTAACCATCATGGCAGATTTGAATACGCGGTCGTTGAAGAAATGGACAAGTGCGTGGAAACGATAATAAGCATTATTAAAACATACAGGTGAGAAATGAAATATAAATATATACTATGGGATTGGAACGGTACGTTGCTTGATGACCTCGACGCATCGTTGTTTGCTGTAAACGATATGCTCGAAATGTACGGTAAGCCGCCGCTCGACCTTGATACGTACTATTCGTATATCGACACCCCGATATATAAATTTTACGAAAAAATATTTGACCTGAACGTTGTAACAATGGAGATAATAAAGCCGCTTTTCGGTGAATTTTACATAAAGCATGAGGACAAGATAACCCTTGCCGACGGCGCGGAACAAGCAATCGAAAAATGCTGCCAAGCGGGAATAAAGCAGTATATTCTGTCTGCAGCTCACATTGACGATCTGTCAAGACACGCAAAGAAGCTTGGAGTATATGATAGGTTTGACAAGATAGAAGCAGCCACAGATTACGAGGCAGGGAGCAAGATTGATAGGGCGAAGAAGCTTATGCTTAATGAAAATATCGTTGCCTCGGAGTGTGTTATGGTAGGCGATACTCTGCATGACTTTGAGACGGCGAATGCGCTCGGCGTTGAGTGCATATTGTACTCAAAAGGTCATACGGATTACGAAACATTAAAGAACACAGGTAAACAGGTCTGTTCATCTTTTGAAAAAATAGTAAAATTGATATTAAAATAAAGGGAGAAACTATGGACATTATAGCGATTTTGGGGACGGCAATAGGCTTGTCGATGGACGCATTTGCCGTTGCGATATGCAAGGGACTTTCGCTCGGCAAAGGTTTCAAGGTAAGACACGCAGTAAAGGTAGGACTTTATTTTGGTATATTTCAGGCATTAATGCCGCTTATAGGATTTTTCCTCGGCAGCATGTTCCGTCAGTACATAGAGGCGGTAGACCATTGGGTAGCGTTTATTTTACTTGCCGTAATAGGCGCAAATATGCTGAAGGAAGCGTTTTCAAAGGAATGTGATGAATGTCTTGATTCAGCTCTTGATTTCAAGACCTTGGGTGTTCTTGCTGTGGCGACAAGTATTGATGCTATGGCAGCAGGGGTAGCCTTCTCTATGCAGAATGTTGAAATATTCTCTACAGTTGCAATAATAGGTATAACAACATTCCTGTTCTCGTTTATCGGAGTGAAGATAGGTAACGTATTTGGTACTAAGTATAAATCCAAAGCCGAAGCCGCAGGCGGAGTGATACTTATAGTAATGGCGTTCAAATTCCTTCTCGAAGGACTTGGCGTACTTTGAGTGTACTAACACAGATATGAGGTTTGCACAAATTCATATCTGCAAGAATAACATAATGAATAAAAGCTACATTAATTTTCGATAATATTATTCTTACAGATATAATTTTGGGCAAGCCTGTCCGTTACAGAGGAATGGATATTGTAAACAAAAATGCAATATCTTTTTTTATTACCTTAGTTTTATTGACTTTTAAAAGATAATGATGTAAAATAAAAACTAATTATAATTTAAATTAAAAGACAATCGGAGGAAGAGTATGAAGATACTTGTTGTTGGCGGCGGCGGAAGAGAGCACGCCATAGTAAAAAAATTACATGAAAGCAAATATGCCCCCGAAATATATTGCGCGCCCGGAAACGGAGGTATTGCATCTATTGCAACCTGTATTCCCGTAAAGGCGACCGATATTGAGGGCATTGTAAATACAGCAGTAGAAAATAAAATAGATCTTGTTTTTGTAGCGCCTGATGATCCGCTTATGCTGGGGGCTGTTGACGCACTTGAAGCAAAGGGGATACGTGCTTTCGGTCCGCGTCAGTGCGCGGCTATAATTGAAGGCAGTAAAGTCTTTTCAAAAGAGCTGATGAAGAAGTATAATATACCTACAGCAAATTATGAGGTATTTGACGATGCTTCAACGGCGCTTGATTATATAAAGGCGCAGAATGAATATCCCGCTGTTATCAAGGCTGACGGACTTGCACTCGGTAAGGGGGTTATTATTGCGCAGAACTATGCCGAGGCGGAGGATGCGATAAAGAGCATTATGTGCGACAAGGTGTTCGGAGAGTCGGGCAGCAGAGTTGTAATTGAAGAGTTTTTGACAGGTCCCGAGGTATCGGTACTTGCATTTACAGACGGTAAGACTATTGTTCCTATGGTTTCGGCGCAGGATCACAAGAGAGCGTTAGACAACGATATGGGTCTCAACACCGGTGGCATGGGAGCATTTTCTCCCAGCAAAAATTATACTGATGCTGTTGCTGACGAGTGTTATAGGACTATATTTAAGCCTACAATGGACGCTATGAACAGCGAGGGCAGAACCTTTAAGGGAGTAATTTACTTTGGACTTATGCTTACTCCCAAGGGACCACGCGTTATTGAATACAACGCGCGTTTCGGCGACCCCGAAACACAGGCGGTTTTGCCGAGACTGAAAACAGATTTTATTGATATAATCAATGCTGTTATAGACGAAAAGCTTGATAAGATAAGCATAGAGTGGTCGGAGGATGCGGCTGTTTGTATCGTACTTGCATCGGGCGGCTACCCCTCAAAGTATGAATCGGGTAAGGAAATAAGCGGTCTTGACAGCGAGGTATTCAAGTCTGACGACCTGTTTGTTTACCATGCGGGAACAAAGGCTGAAAACGGCAAGATATATACAGCAGGCGGAAGAGTGCTGGGGGTTACAGCAACGGGTAAAACGCTTGAAGCGGCTATTGAAAGGTCATATTCCGCTTTGAAGAATATAAGCTTTGAAAAAATGCATTACAGAAACGACATCGGCAGAAAATGAGCCGAGACAGAATAAAGGTTTGTGTAATAGGGGGCGGACCGGCAGGTATGATGTGCTCGGGCAAGGCGGCATCTCTCGGCTGTGAGGTTACCCTTTACGAAAAGAAGAACGCAGTGGGCCGAAAGCTTGCCATAACGGGCAAGGGCAGATGCAACGTTACAAACAACTGCGACAGAAATACTTTTTTAGAAAACATTCCCACGAATCCGAAGTTTCTTTACGGAGCATATTCTGCATTTACCTCGGAGGACACGATGAATTTCTTCGAGGTAATGGGAGTACCCTTGAAGACCGAGAGGGGAAACAGAGTTTTTCCTGTATCCGACAGAGCTTTTGATATAGTTGATGCCTTGCGTGATTACTGTAAAAATAACGGTGTCAAAATATTATATGAAAAGGTTGACGGATTGGTATGCGAGAACGGAAAAGTAACAGGAGTTAGGGTGCGCGGAAAAACAGAAAACTATGACAGAGTCGTTGTGTGTACGGGCGGAGTGTCATATTCGCAGACAGGCTCTGACGGAGATGGTTATAAGTTTGCCGAAAGCGTGGGGATAAATATTATCCCGCCGAAACCTTCGCTTGTTCCTCTTGAGACAAAAGAAAAATGGGTGAAGGCTCTTATGGGACTTTCGTTGAAAAACATCAGCGTGACGGTTTTTGATAAGAAAAAACAAAAAGAAATATATTCCGATTTTGGAGAGCTGTTGTTTACCCATTTCGGACTGTCAGGTCCTACGGTACTCAGCGCGTCATGCCATATGAAGCCTATGGAAAGGGACAGGTACGTAATCAGGATAGACCTAAAACCCGCGCTTGATGAAAAAACTCTTGACAACAGACTTCTTTCCGATTTTGAGAAGAACAAGAACAAGAATTTTGTAAATTCTCTGTCGGATTTGCTCCCTCAAAAGCTTATACCGATATTTGTTGAGTTAACGGGTATTCCGCAAGACCGTAAGGTTAACTGTATAACCAAGACGGAAAGGCAGACCATACTGAAGACCTTAAAATGCCTTGAATGTACAGTAAGCGCCTTTAGACCTATAGCGGAAGCTATCATAACCTCAGGCGGCGTTGACGTAAAGGAAATAGACCCGAAAACTATGATGTCAAAGAAGATAGAAAATCTGTATTTTGCAGGAGAGGTAATCGACGTTGATGCATACACGGGAGGCTTTAACCTGCAAATAGCATTTTCGACGGCAAATGTTGCCGCGGCGGCTGTTGCAAGTGAATAAAAGTATAAAAAATTTATAATACAGGGAGAAAAAACAAAGGCTTATGTATAAAATAGCATTAGATGGGCCGTCAGGCTCGGGCAAAAGTGTAATGGCGCGCGCAGTTGCAAAAAAACTGAATATTTTATATGTTGACACAGGCGCACTTTACCGTGCTATCGGTCTGTATATGTTCAGAAACGGTATTGATGTTACAAATTCTGAGTCTGTTGTTGAAAATCTGAAATATATTGATCTGAAGCTTACCCAGTCGGAAGATGGTCAGGTGGTTTTGCTGAACGGTGAGAATGTAAATGCCGATATAAGACTCCCCCAAATATCTATGTACGCATCAAAGGTGTCGGCAATTCCGAAGGTAAGAGCGTTTTTGCTTGATATACAGAGGAATACTGCTTTGACGAACAATGTTATTATGGACGGAAGAGATATAGGAACAGTAATATTTCCTGATGCTGAGGTAAAGATATTTCTTTTTGCAAGTGATGAGGTTAGGGCGAAAAGACGTTACAAGGAGCTTATCGAAAAGGGGATAGAGACGACATATGATGAAGTGCTTTCCGATATGCTGAAAAGAGACGAGGACGACAGAACGAGGGCGGTTGCTCCCGCAGTCCCCGCTCATGATGCAATAATGCTCGACAGCTCTTTTCTTAATATAGAAGAAACTATTTCGGCTATTACAGACATAATAAACAGCCGTATTAAATAAAATAAATAAGAGAGAGTTTGAAAAAATGAAGTTTTACTCTTTTATAAGAAAAATACTTAAAAATTTTTTCATAGTACTTTTCAGAGTTGAGGTAAACGGTATTGAGAAGATACCCGAGGGGGCGCTTATTGTTTGCCCCAACCATATATCGAACTGGGACCCGATAATACTGGGCGCGGTAATGGACAGACAGGTGCGTTTTATGGCGAAAGCTTCACTGTTCAAAATTCCGATGTTAAATCTGCTTATAAAGACTTTGGGCGCATTTCCCGTGCATAGAGGCGCGGCAGACCCCGCGGCGATAAAAACGGCTATATCTCATTTGAAAAACGGAGATGCGGTAGGCGTATTTCCGCAAGGGAAAAGATATATAGGAACAGAACCTGATGCAACGGAGTTCAAGTCAGGTGTAGGTATGATAGCTTATCGTTCGGGGGCAGATGTTTTACCCGTTTCCGTAAAGTCAAAGAATTACCGTATTATACCGTTCCGAAAGGTGTATATAAACATAGGCGATGTGATACCGAACAAAGAGCTGGGCATTGAAAACGGTACAAGGTCCGAGTACGAGAATGCCTCGGAATACATTTTTAAGAAAATCCTCGAGTTGCTTTAAAAAATAAAAAGGGATAATATAATGAAAATAGAGATTGCCAAAAACGCAGGCTTTTGCTTTGGAGTTGACAGGGCAGTCAATTCCGTATACGAGCTTATAAAAAAGAAAAGCGCAGGGAAAATATATACCTTGGGGCATTTGATACACAATCCCACTATTTCAGAAGATCTTTCAAAAAAGGGTGTCGAGGTAATAGAGGAAGCGGATATCGACCGTGTGTTTAACGAATGCAGCGAACAGAATCCGTGTACGGTTGTGGTCAGAGCGCACGGTGTGACCAAGCATATATATGACAAGTTAGAGAGGTTTGCGAAAGAAAACGAATACTTCGATATGCTTGACTGCGCTTGTCCTTACGTTAAGAAAATACATAAGATTGTAAAGGACAACGCAAAGGAGGATACGCTGCTTTATGTATTCGGCGACCCTAATCATCCCGAGGTAAAGGGTATAGTAAGCTTTGCTTTGGGGGAGGTTGAGGTGTTTTCCGATGCCGAAGAGCTTGATGAGAAGCTGAAAATTCATAAAAATGCACAAAAAAACGTCGTCGTAGTGTCCCAGACAACACAAAAACTAACAGAATGGAAAAAAACTCAAAAAATTCTTGAAAAAGTATATACAAATTCATATATTTTTGATACAATATGTAGTGTTACCGAAAATCGACAGACAGAGACCGCTTTGTTGGCGCAAAAAGTCGATTTTATGGTTATCATAGGGGGCAGAAACAGCTCCAATACCAACAAGCTTTACGAAACGGCGAAGAAGTATCAGCCAAACACAGTTTTGATTGAGAACGCCTCGGAGCTTCGGACAGAGCTTTTGGGAAAAATATCTAAAGTTGGCATATCTGCCGGTGCATCGACACCCGGCGGTATCATAGAGGAGGTAAAAAACAAAATGAGCGAAATTACACAGAACATCGAAAAGGACTTGACTCAGGAGTCTTTTGAAACAACCGATGAAAACAGCTTTGCTGCAATGCTTGAGGAATCTTTCAAAACTTTAAATACAGGTGAAATCGTAAAGGGTATCGTACTTGCGGTAAACTCTAACGAGGTTCAGGTTGACCTTGGCGCAAAGGTTACCGGCATCGTTCCTTACAGCGAGGTTTCCGAGAATCCTGCAGTTAAACTTGAAGATGAGTTTAAGGTAGGCGACGAAATTGAGGTCATGGTTACAAGAGTAAGCGATATCGACGGTGTTGCATCACTTTCCAAGAAGAGAGTTGACGCTATCACAAACTGGAAGAATATCGTTGAATGCTACAACGAGGGTAAGATCCTTGAGGGTAAGGTAACCGATATCGTAAGAGGCGGCGTACTTGTTTATGCCGAGGGACAGAAGCTTTTCGTTCCCGCATCACACACAGGACTTTCAAAGGATGCAGACCTTTCTGTACTTAAGGGCGCAGAGCGCAGAGTAAAGATAATCGACATCAACGAGCAGAGAAGAAGAGCAGTTGCTTCTATCCGTGTTGTTGTAAGAGAAGAAAAGAAGGCTGCTGAAGAAGCATTCTGGGCAGCTATCGAAAAGGATAAGAAATACGAAGGCGTTGTTAAGTCTATCACAAACTACGGCGTATTCGTTGACCTTGGCGGCGTTGACGGTATGATCCACAGCACAGAGCTTGCTTGGACACACTTCAAGCACCCCTCCGAGATCGTATCTGTCGGCGAAACTCTTACAGTATATGTTAAGGATTTTGATGCAGAAGCAAAGAGAATTTCTCTCGGCTACAAGACAGAAGAAAACAATCCTTGGAATGCTTTTGTTGAAAAGTATGCAGTAGGTGATGTTGCAAATGTTAAGATTGTAAACATGATGCCTTTTGGCGCATTTGCAGAAGTTCTTCCCGGTGTTGACGGTCTTATCCATATTTCACAGATCGCAGACAGAAAGATCAACAAGCCTGCTGATGTTCTTGAACTCGGTCAGCAGATCGATGCAAAGATCACAGACATTGATATGGAAAATCACAAGATCAGCCTTTCTGTCAGGGCGCTTATCGAAGAAGCTAAGGCAGCTGAAGAAGCAATGCCCGAAGACTACATACCCGACGAGCAGAAGGAAGCAGACGCTGAATAATTCTGAATGGATCATACAAGTTGCATTCGACCCCCGATAAAAGAGGCCGATGTTAAAAGAGGGGTTTAACCGCCCCTCTTTTTTATAATACTATTATAAAAATAATAAACGAAAGACGGGAAAGAATGAATCCAAAGCTTAAAGAAAAAACAAGAGAATCTCTTACCGCCGTTCTTCCGATAACCGCTATAGTATTGCTTATAAGCGTATTTCTCGTGCCTATGGAATTAGGGCATATAGTACTGTTTTTGACAGGAGCTGTAATGCTTATTTTAGGAATGGGACTTTTTCAGCTCGGCGCGGAAATGGCAATGACTCCGTTGGGAGAGGGCATCGGTGTTCAGATATCAAAGTCGAAGAGGGTACTGATAGTACTTTTGGTCGGCTTTATAATGGGCTTTATCATAACCATATCGGAACCCGATCTGCAGGTATTGGCAGAACAGGTTCCCGGAGTTCCGAATACTTTTCTTATTATTGCAGTAGCAATCGGCGTGGGAATATTTTTAGCGCTTGCAATTGCGAGAATAAGGGACCAGATAAGTCTTTCAGCAATGCTTTTGGTGTTTTATACGGTATTGCTCATTCTTTCATTTTTTGTTCCGAAAAATTTTGTGGCTGTAGCCTTTGACTCGGGCGGTGTAACGACAGGACCTATGACAGTTCCTTTTATAATGGCAATGGGTGTCGGTCTTGCATCGGTGCGAAGCGACAAGAACGCTGAAAGCGACAGTTTCGGTCTTGTTGCTTTATCGAGTATAGGACCGATCTTGGCAGTAATGATACTGGGCTGTTTTTTTAAGCCCGATTATGCCGAATACGCGTTGACCGATATTGAGACCGTAAGCACAACACGGGATGTTGCAAATGTGTTTTTCAAAGGACTTCCGAAGTTTGCCGAAGAGGTGTTTATATCACTTCTTCCCATAGTTGCGGTGTTTGTGATATTCCAGCTTTTATGCCGCCGTTATCACGGAAAGCAGATATTGAAGATCCTTATCGGTATAGGCTACACTTATGTAGGTCTGGTACTGTTTTTGTGCGGAGTAAATTTAGGCTTTGCCCCTGTAGGCGCATATCTCGGAGAACAGCTTGCGCTGTTTGAATACAAATGGCTTCTTGTGCCGATAGGTATGTTTATAGGTTATTATATAGTAAAGGCAGAGCCTGCGATACAGATATTGAACCATCAGGTTGAAAGCGTAACCGACGGAGCAATATCGGTATGCTCTATGAATTGGTGTATGTCCATCGGTGTATCGGTATCTGTCGGCTTGGCTATGCTCCGTGTGCTGACGGGAATACAGATACAGTGGATAATAATTCCGGGATATATCATTGCGCTTGCAATGTCATTTTTTGTACCGAAGATATTTGTCGGTATTGCCTTTGACTCGGGCGGTGTTGCCAGCGGACCTATGACATCGACGTTTTTGCTGCCGTTAAGTATAGGCGCGTGCGCCGCGGTCGGCGGAAGTATAATGACAGACGCATTCGGTGTTGTAGCCCTTGTTGCACTGACACCCTTGATCGCAATTCAGATAATGGGTCTTGTTTACAGATTCAAGACAGAAAAGCTGCAGAAGAATACCGTACAGGTCGATGTACCTGAAGACAGTGATGAAATTATCGACTTGGAGGAGGATTAAAGAATGGTAAGTGAAAAAAATCCGTCAGTTCGAGTTTTAGTATTGATTGCTACAGAAAAATCAGCAAAAAAAGCCGCCGAGATGTTTAGGACGGGCGGACTTCCGATACAGTACAGCGTTCTTGCGGAGGGAACGGCATCCAGCGAAATAATGGATATGCTTGGACTGGGAAGCACTGAAAAACGGTTGCTTATCAGTATGATGCCGAAACATTTTGCGGATAAAATGCTGCAGAAGCTTCATGAAGAGCTTAAGATGCATACGGTTAACAGCGGTATTGCATTTACAATTCCGCTGACAGGCGCAAGCAGCTTGTTTTTGCGTATTATAACACGGGATGTTGATATCCCGGTATCAAACGAAGACGGAAAAGCTACCGAAAAGGGAGAAGAAAACAGTATGAATGATAAGAATTACGGTCTTATAGCGGCAGTTATAAACAGAGGCTTCAGTAATGAGGTTATGGTAGCGGCCAGAGAAGCAGGCGCCGGCGGCGGAACCGTTGTGCACAGCAGACAGCTTATTAATGAAGAGACCGCAGGCTTCTGGGGAATCAGCATACAGGAGGAAAAAGAGATACTTCTCATAC